>JBBQFS010000071.1:0-11876 GCA_038322255.1 Candidatus Limnocylindrales bacterium
GCATGACCTCGAGCTGCATGGCCACGAGGTTCTTCATATCCACGGCGCCACGGCCGTGGACATAGCCATCGGCCACGTCGCCGGCGAATGGGTCGTGCGACCAGCCCTCCATCGGCGCGGGGACGACGTCGAGGTGCGACAGGAGCAGCAGCGGCGCGCCGCCGGTCCCGTCGCCCCGCAGTCGAGCGACGACGGAGCCGCGCCCGGGCACTGGCTCGTAGACCGTGGCCGGGACGCCGGCATCGCCGAGGGCGCCGGCGAGGAAGCGGGCGGCGTCGAGCTCCGGGCCCGCGGGATCGGGCGGGTTGATCGAGGGGATGCGGATCAGGTCGCACAGGGATTCGACGAGCCGGTCATGCGCGTTCGACCAGGTCTCCGACGCGATTCGGTCGGACGGCAGAGCGCTGGCGGTGGTCACCCTGGGAACCCCAGGACGATCGCGAAGTAGCCGAGGACGAAGCCCGAGAGCACGACCGTGACGACCATGGCGATCAGCAGCCAGAGCGTGCGGCGCTCCCTGCGACGGGTCGCCTCAAAATCGGGATCGAGGCCGCCGGGGATGTACGGCGCGGCCAGGCCGCGGGCACGGGCCTGGACGGCGCGCGGTGAGTCGTAGGCCTCGGGGTCGGGCGGTACGTCCGGATCCGCGCGCGTTCCGGCGCGGATCTCGCGGTCGTCGGTCACGAGACGACGGACCCCCGAACCAGGATCTCGTCCGGCAGCGGCCAGTAGCCGAGTCGGCTGTTCACGGCCCGCATCGGCGCGTTCGCGATGTCGTTCGCGGTCTCCAGCGCCTCGAGGCCATTCGCTCCGGCCCACGCGATCGTCGCTCGTTTCAAGGCCGTCGCGAGCCCGCGCCCGCGCCACTGCCGGGCCACCGCGGTCATTCCGTGCCACGCGACCTTGGATGCGCCGGGCACCAGCATCAAGCTGGCGTACCCGATCACCCGCGCCGTCGCCGCCTCGAGGCCGATGGCGAAGCCGCCGGCGGGAATGGCCGGCCGATCGATCTCGGCGGGTAGATATACATCCGACCGGCGCCACCCGGACCCGACCGGGATGCCGTCCAGCCAGGCCAGGAATCGCCGCCCACCCGGATACTTCTCGTCCGACCAGTGCATCTCCTCGAGCGATGTCGGAAAGCCGGGCGAAACCGTGCAGACGATGCGGGCGATGTGGCCGAGATCCTCGTCGGACGTCGCCGCGCGAACCTCCAGCATCAGCCGCCCGTGATGGGCGACGGCTCCGGCACGACCGCGACGGACGCTCCGGCGCGCGAGCCGGCTTCGGACGCCGCAGTGCGAGCGCCGGCCTCGGCCATGCGCCGTCCCGTGGTCACGGCGCCTTCGCTCGCCGACGAGACCAGCGCGGCGTACTTGGCCATGACGCCGCCCCGGTACCGCGCCGCCGGTGGCTGCCAGGCTCCGCGGCGCACCGCGAGCACCGTCTCGGGCACGTCGAGGTCGAGCCGCCGAGCCTCGACGTCGATCACGATCTCGTCGCCCTCCTCGACCAGCCCGATCGGGCCGCCGAGGGCCGCCTCCGGCGCGACGTGGCCGATCATCAGTCCGTGCGTGCCGCCTGAGAACCGGCCGTCGGTCAGGAGCGCCACCGATCCACCCAGGCCCTCGCCCACGAGCGCCGCGGTCACGCTCAGCATCTCCTGCATCCCGGGGCCACCGACGGGGCCCTCGTAGCGGATCACGACCACGTCGCCGGCCACGATCCGGCGGTTCTTGACCGCCTCGAAGCAGGCCGCTTCGGAATCGAACACCCGGGCGGGGCCGCGGTGATGGAGCCGCTCGTGGCCCGCGAGCTTGACGACGCAACCCTCGGGCGCCAGGGAGCCATGCAGGATCGCCAATCCACCCGTCGGCTTGAGCGGATCCTCGATCGAATGGACGACCTTCTGGCCCGGCGTCTCCTCGGCCCCGGCGGCGATCTTCGACAGCGTCCGGCCGTCGACGTTCTTCTCCTCGCCGTGGAGCAGGTCCCGCTTCAGGAGCTCGCGCATCACCAGCGAGATGCCGCCGGCGTTGTACAGGTCGGTCGCGTTGTAGCGCCCGCCCGGGACGAGGTCGGCGACGATCGGCGTCCTGGAGGCGATCGTGTCGAACTCGTCGAGGCTCAGCGACAGGCCGAACTCGTGGGCGATGCCCAACAGGTGCAACACGCCGTTGGTCGACCCGCCCGTTGCGGCCACGGCCGCGATGGCATTCTCGATCGCCGGCCGGGTCACGATCTGGGACGGCCGGATGTCATGGCGAACCAGGGTCATCGCCAGCTCGCCGGCCTTGCGCGCGGCCTCGTCCTTGTCGGGATCCTCGGCCGGAATGCCGTTCAGGCCCGCCGGTGACAGGCCCAGGAACTCCATGACCATCGACATCGTGTTCGCGGTGTACTGGCCGCCGCAGGCGCCCGCGCCCGGGCAGGCCGCGCTCTCGATCTCGTACAGCTCCTCCAGCGAGAGCTTGCCCGCGCGATAGGCGCCGACCGCCTCGAACACCGAGACGATCGTGAGGTCGCGGCCCTTGTAGGTGCCCGGATAGATCGTGCCGTTGTAGAGGACCAGGCCCGGCCGGTCGAGGCGGCCGAGGGCCATCGCGGCGCCCGGGATGGTCTTGTCGCAGCCGACGAGGCAGACGATGCCGTCGAGCATGTGGCCCCGAACGACGAGCTCGATCGAGTCGGCGATGAGGTCGCGGCTCACGAGGCTGGCCTTCATGCCCTCGGTGCCCATGGAGACCCCGTCCGATACGGCGATCGTGTTGAACTCCATCGGCGTGCCGCCGCCGGCCCGGATGCCCTCCTTGACGAACTCCGCCAACCGGCGTTGGTTGAAGTTGCAGGGCATCGTCTCGATCCACGTCGTCGCCACGCCAACGAGCGGCTTTGCGAGGTCGTCGTCAGTGAAGCCGATGGCCTTGAGCATCGCCCGCGCCGGCGCCCGGTCGGGCCCATCGGTCAGCGCATGGGAGTGCCGTTTGGCGCCATCCGTCGGTCGGTCGTACGGCGAGCTGGTCATGCCCGAAGTTTAGGCGGCGACGTGGCCGGCGCTCAGCTGCCGAGCGCCGCGCGGGCCTCCTCGATCCACGACCCGACCCGATCGCGCAGGGCCGGAAGGCTGATGGCCCCGGCGCCAAGGACGGTGTCATGGAAGGTCCTGATCTCGAATCTCGCGCCGAGCCGCGCTTGCGCTTCGGCCCGCAGTCGCATGATCTCGAGCTGGCCGATCTTGTAGGCGAGCGCCTGGCCCGGCCAGACGATGTAGCGGTCGACCTCGTTGGCGATGTTGTTGTCGCCCAGGGCGGAATGGGCGCGCAGGAAGTCGATCGCCTGCTGCCGTGTCCAGCCGAAGGCATGCATGCCCGTATCGACCACCAGCCGGCCGGCCCGCCACGCGTCGAATGACAGGATCCCGAACCGATCCATGTCGGAGCTGTAGAGGCCCATCTCGTCCGACAGGCGCTCCGTGTAGAGGCCCCAGCCCTCCGCGAAGGCCGTCGACCCGAGCATCCGCTGGAAAGCGGGCAGCCCCTCGAGCTCCTGGGCGACGGCGATCTGGAGGTGGTGGCCCGGGACGGCCTCGTGGAAGGCGAGCGCCTCGGCCTCGTAGCGCGGCCGCGACTCAGGCGCGTGGAGGTTGATGTAGTAGCGACCAGGCCGGCTGCCGTCGAGCGCCGGCCACGAGTAGTAGGCGATCGTCTGGTGGACCTCGGAATGGCTGGGGACCGGCACGACGACGCAGGCCGCAGCGGGCACCCGCCCGAACCACTCGGGGACGGCCGACCGGGCCCGGGCCAGCGAGCGCTTGGCCGTCTCGAAGACTTCGTCGGCGGTCTCGAAGCGGAGGTGCGGGTCGTCGCGCAGCGCGGCCAGGGTCGATTGCAGGTCGGTCGTGCCGAGGACGCGACGGCCGAGCTCCACGAACTCGGCGTCGATCCGCTCGATCTCGGCCAGCCCCGTGGCATGAATCTCGGCAGGCTCGAGATCGAGGGTCGTGTGGACGCGGATCCAGTCGCGATACGCCTCGGCGCCGCCCGGCACGTTGATGAGGCCGGGCCGTTCCGAAGGCCGGGCGACGGGCAGGATCTCGCGCTCCAGGGTCTCGCGGTAGCGTCGAAACGCCGGGATCGCCACGTCCCGGACGGTTCCAACGACATCGTCGCGGAGCCGGGTCCGATCTGCCTCCGACCAGCCATCGTGGGCCGCTGTTGCCGGGGCCGCGAGCTTCCAGTCCTCGGCCGGCAGGGCCTCCAATGAGCGCAGGACATCGAGCACCCGCTCGATCGGCGTGATCGCCGCGGCACGTCCGTCCGCTGCGGCTCGCCGAAGGTTCGAGCCCATCTGGTCGAGGTGCGGCCCGATCGCCCGCCACCGCGCGACCAGCGCGCGACCGTCCTCGGGCGTCCTGATCGACTGATAGTCGACAAGGTCCAGCAGGCTCACCGTCGGGCCGCCGAGGGGATCGACCGTCCATTCGTGGACACCAGTCCGGATGGCAGCAGCGCCGCCCGTGCACTCATCGACGAGCATCTGGCGCGTGACGCGCTCGGCCGGTGTCAAGTCCCCGGGTGAGATCGCCGCCGCGTCCGCCGCCACGGCATCGAGCCAGGCCAGTCGGGCATCGATCGCCTCGGGCGAGATGTCCTCGAGCCGGTCGTCGAACCTGCGATCGCCGATGACTGTCGCCCACGTAGGATTCGTCGCGAGATACGTGTCCCAGAAGCCGTCTGCAAGGGAGCGGAGGGCCTCGCCGGCGATCGTCGCGGCCGTGCTAGTCACCTCGCGATCGTAGCGGCTAGTGAACGCACGGGCCGGTTGCCACGGCCTGTGCGCGCCCGATCGCCGGCGAGACTCGCCCGAGGATCTCGAGCGGCGAGAGCGCATAGCCGACCGTCGGATCGACCCGCGACTCGGCGAACACCACGCCCCCGACGGTGCCGTTCTCCAGCACCAGCGGGCCGCCGCTGTCGCCCGGGATGACCTGTGCCCGGAGCTCGATGATTCGGCGGGTCACGCGCGACTTGCCCGTCACGTCGAGCCCCGTCGCGAAATAGGAGGCCGCGACCGTGGCCGGCTCGACCGTCTCGTTGCCGCCTCCGGGGTAGCCGATCGTCGCCCCGACCGCGCCGCGGCGCGGCTCGGAGGCCGCGAAGGTAAGCGGCGCGGCCTTGACGCCGGGCGCGAACAGCAGCGCGATATCGAGCTGGAGGTCGATCAGGACGGGCGTCGCCTTGAACGAGTCGCCCGAGGTCTGGACGATGATGCCGCTCGCGCCGACGACGACATGGGCGTTCGTCACGAGGTATCCGGGCGCGATGACGAAGGACGTCCCGCTGGCTCGCTGGTTGCAGCCGTCGGCGACGACGCGAAGAACCGAGGGCGCCGCCCGCTTCCCGATCTGCCCCGCGAGGGCATCGGACGGCAGCCCGATGTCGGGCGCGGGCAGCTGCTCGAGGCCGATGAACACGTTGGGCAGCCCACTGTCGTCGAGAATCTGGCCAAGCTCGAGGACGATCGCGGTCGGCGGCGGGAAGACCCCGTCGATGATCCGGAGGGCCGTCGACTTCTGGGCGAGCTGGCTGAGGTTGGGGAACGGCCCTGACACGATCACGCCGCCGGCAAGCCACAGAATCAGCACCGCCTGCGCGGCCCCGACGATGCCTCCGGCGACGCGGTCGAGCGCACCGAGAAGCCCCTGCCCCAGGGCCTGCGAGGCGACCCGACCGGCTCGTGCCCCGAGTGCCTCCCCGAGGCCAACCAGGCCCAGCAGGACCGACAGGACCACGATGGCCCGAATCGTCGGGGCCAGGCTGTCGAGGAAGGGCGTCACCGACGGAAGGATCGCGAGCCCCGATAGCGCCGCGGCCGCCGCACCCATCAGCCCGATCAGCTGCGGCAGCGCACCGGACCTGGCCCCGAGGACCGCTGCGACCACCAAGAGGAGGATCGCGACGAGGTCCAGCGCGTTCACCGCCCGATCGTGACATACGTCAGGCAGCGGAGTGTCTCAGCCGGCTTCCGCAACTACGCTGTTGGGCGGCGCGCTCCTTGCAGCGCGCGCGAGGCGCTCCGGCCTACGGGACGTCGAGCTTGATCGCCGGGGCATCGCCCTCGGCCGAGATCGTCCACGTTCCCGACGCCAGCTTGCCGAGATCCACCGCGGCGGCGCTGAGCTGCGCGATATCGATGCACGCGACCTCTCCGGGTCCGGAGCCTTCGATGACCTTCAGGCGGATCGTCGTCGCGGCATCGTCGCGCTCGATCTTGATCGAGTCGAGCTGGTTGCACGGCGCAACCCCGCTCCACCAGCGCAGGTCGGCGGTCGCTGTGCCGTCGTTGGCGACCAACGCGCGCACGAGCTGGACGTTGACGACGTGCTGGTTGATCAGGCCGGCAGCTGGCTGCAGGTACTTGGCGGCCCCCACCAGTGGATCGATCTTCGGGCCGGGCGGGATCGGGAAGACGATGCCGCCGCCGGTGTTCCCGCCGGTACCGGTGCCGCCGGACCCTCCGCCGGACCCCCCGCCGCCTCCAGGGTCGATCATGCCCGTACCGTCGGTCACGCCGATGCCCGGAACCGGGGTTGGGCTGGGTCGCGGCGTGGTGTCAGGACCAGAGCTCGGGCCTGAGGTTGGGCCCACGGTTGGCGCCGGCGCCGCGGCCGAACCGCAGGCAGCGAGGGTGAAGAGCGCGACCAGGACGCCGGCAAGCAGCGATGACTTCATCATCGCCGCGAGACGCGGGCCCTGCTCGTCAGGTTCCGGCGTCGAGCCGAGTGTCGATGCGCGGGGCGTGCCCGGCCTCCCAGGCGGCGATGGCCGCGTGCTTGCCGAGCAGGTAACCGAGCTCGTCGGTGCCCCTGAGGAGCATCAGCTTCGAGAACGGGTCGACGTCGAACGGGAGGTCCTCGTCGCCGGGCAGGTGGACCACCTGCGACTCGAGGTCGACCGTCAGCTCGACGTCAGGGTTGCGCGCGACCAGCTCGAACAGCTGCGAGAGTCGCTCCGGGTCGACCAGGATCGGAAGCAGCCCGTTCTTGAGCGAGTTCCCGCGGAAGATATCGGCGCAGCTCGTCGTGATCACCGCGCGCACGCCCCAGGCCACGAGGGCCCACGGCGCGTGCTCGCGCGATGAGCCGCAGCCGAAGTTGTCGCCCGCGAGAAGGATCTGGCGGCCGGCCATCTCAGGCTTGTCGAGCACGAAAGCGGGATTCTTGAGGGACCCGTCGGCCTCGAAGCGCCAATCCCGGAAGAGCGCCTCGCCGAGGCCGGCCTTGTCGGTGACCTTGAGGAAGCGCGCCGGCACGATCTGGTCCGTGTCGACATTCTCCGCTGGCAGGGGGATGAGCCGGCTCGAGAAGCTGGCGTACGGCTCGGCCATCAGCGACCCGACCCGCTGTTCATCGACCACCGACCGCGGCGAGGGCCTCGATGCCCGGCAGGCGGCGCGGGTCCGCGATGACGCCGGCGACCGCGGAAGCGGCGGCGGTGAGCGGTGAGGCCAGGAAGGTGCGCCCGCCCTTGCCCTGGCGGCCCTCGAAATTCCGGTTCGACGTGCTCACCGCGTACTGACCCGGCGACAGTTGGTCGCCGTTCATCGCGATGCACATCGAGCAGCCGGCTTCGCGCCAATCCGCGCCAGCGGCCTTGAAAACCTCGTCGAGGCCCTCGCGCTCGGCCTCGCGCTTCACCTCGTCGGAGCCCGGCACGACCATCATCCGCACGCCGTCCGCGACGTGGCGGCCGCGGAGCGCCGCGGCGGCCAGGCGGAGATCGCTGATCCGGCCGTTCGTGCACGACCCGATGAACACGACGTCGACCTTCTGGCCGAGGATCGGCTGACCCGGCTCGAGGTCCATGTAGGCGAGCGCCGCCTCAAGGGCGCGACGCCCGGGCCCATCCTCGGAGGCACCGGGGTCCGGGACGCGGGCGGAAATCGGCAGGCCCATTCCGGGGTTGGTGCCGTAGGTGATCATCGGCTCGAGGCTCGACGCGTCGATGTCGATCGAGCGGTCGAAGGTCGCGCCGTCGTCGGTCGGGAGTGCCCGCCAACGTTGGACGGCGGCGTCCCAGGCCTCGCCGTGCGGCGCGTGCGGGCGGCCTGCGAGGTACTCGAAGGTGGTCTCGTCGGGAGCGATGAGCCCGGCGCGCGCCCCGCCCTCGATGCTCATGTTGCAGATCGTCATGCGCTGCTCCATCGAAAGCGCCTCAATCGCGGCGCCGCGGTACTCGAACACGTGGCCCGTGCCGCCGGCCACGCCGATCCGGGCCAGTAGAGCCAGGATCACGTCCTTCGCACCGACGCCGGCGTCGAGCCGGCCATCCACGCGGACCTCGTAGGTCTTCGGGCGCCTCTGGAGCAGGCACTGCGTCGCGAGGACCATCTCGACCTCGGACGTGCCGATCCCGAACGCCAGCGCGCCGAACGCCCCATGCGTGCTCGTATGCGAGTCGCCGCAGACGATCGTCATGCCCGGCTGGGTCAGCCCGAGCTGCGGCCCGATGACGTGGACGATGCCCTGGCTCGGCGACCCGAGGCCGTGGAGCGGGATCCCGAACTCCTCGCAGTTGGTGGTGAGCTGGTCGACCTGGGCCGCGGCCATCGCGTCGAGGATCGGAAGGTTCCGCGGCGTGGTGGGCACGGAGTGGTCGGCCGTGGCGACGGTCCGCTCGGGATGGCGGACCGTCAGTCCCCGGCGGCGCAGTCCGGTGAACGCCTGGGGGCTGGTGACCTCGTGGACGAGGTGCAGGTCGATCGCGAGGATGCTGGGCGCATGGGGGCTCTCAGCGACGACGTGGTCGTCCCAGATCTTGTCGACGAGCGTTCGGGGATCGGGCATCAATGGCATGGTCATGGCAGTCGCGGAAGGGTACCAGTGGCCTTTCAAGATGCCGCCTTCAGTTCAAGTACGAGGGCATCCCGACCAGCAGTCCTGATTTCAGAGCTTCGTGTCCGTATTGGAGAGAGGCGACTCTGCCCGATTGGAGAGAGGCGACTCTGCCCGCTGCCGGTCGCGTTCTAGCCGAAGGCATCTGCCTTGGAGCGGAGCACAGCGAGAACGCGGGGGTCGATCCAGCCCGGCGCGGCCGTCCGCTCCTCGAGGTTTGCAACGGACATCCAGTCCTCGAGGGCACGCTGCCAGATGGAATCCCAGTTCGACGGCAGGGGAGTGGGCGTCCCGGTCATCGGCCGGTCGGTGGATTCCGCCGTCTCGGCCGCCTCCGCTTTGGGCGTCGCCTTTGCTGACGCCTCACCGCCGAGTTCGCTCATCGGTTGGTAGACGTTCCCGAAGCGTCCACCCGGCTCGGCGCCGATCCGGGACAGGAGCGATCGCAGCTCTGCCGCCACCGGTTCGTCGACGCGCACGAGATCCCCGACCGCCGGCCGGTCGAGGTACAGCCGCTGGAGGTCGAGGAGGCGCCCGAGCTCCACGATCGGATCGTCGTCCGCGTCGACTCGAAGGTCGATCCAGCGATCGTTGCCGCCGCCGTAGCCGCCGGCGGTCCGCACGACGAGCAGGGCGGCTGATTCGCGTCCCCGGCGATCGCCACCGGCGGCGTCGGCCGCGCCGAGGCAGGCGACCAGGAGTTCCGGAAAGGGCTGACCCCCGGCGGTGAATGTGTCCGCCAGGCCGTCGACCACGGAGGCGCTCGCCAGGATGTTTCCCTGCGCCGCGTAGCCCGAGCCGGTTCGGCCGCCGGCCCAGGCGAAGCAATCCCGGCCGGTATGGCTCGCGGCTCCGCCATGTCGATCGACCACGCCGGCCTGGCGCTGTTCGCGCAGTGCATCTGCGCCGACGAGCTGCTGGAGGGCGTCGGCCGCCGTGGCGCCGCTCGCCAGCGCGGCGAGACCGTCCGGTCCGTAGGCCACGTTGGCGAAGGACTGCGTTGCCACGGCGCCAACATCGGCCCGCGCCCACGGCACGACCGCGCCGACCGCGAGGAACTTCGACTGGACGGCGACGCCGAGATCACCGGTGGCCGGATCGAGCGCGACGATGGAGTAGGTCATTCGAGGCTTCCCTCCAGCAACGGGAGACGCCCTCTCCGCGGCAGGCACCAGCGTACGGGGTTGGGCGGCCACCTTCGGCCACCGCCACCTCCGAGGCGACCCTCGCCAAGCGTCGCGGACCATCGTTGCAAGACCCCGCACCATCGTCCGGTTGCGGATTCAACCTTCTGCCGCGTAGACTCCGCGGACCGTGCGCTTCTCGAACGAGCCTGATCGCCGCCCCGTCGCCGTGGTCGTGACCACCGATGGCCGCCGCGTCCACATGCCCGTCGGAGACGCCGAGGTACCGTTCCTCTCCCTTATCCGCTCGATCCTCGTCGGCCTTGAGAGCCTCCTTGGCCTCATTACCGGCTCTCGGCGGGAGAACGGAGGGACGCGGCGGACCGATCGCAGCTAGCGATCACAACCACCGAAGACCAACGGGACCCCCGCCGAGAAGGCGGGGGTTTTGCTTTGTGTTCGAGCATCGTCTGGGAGGCAACGTGAGCAACCGGGAGGGCGCAGGATCGTGACGCTGACCAAACGCGACCGTGCGCGCCGCAGCCACCTGCCGGCCGACGGCACCGAGCACGCCGCTGCTGTCGAGCGCGCCCAGCGCGAGATGCTCCACGAAGGCTCGGCGACCGCCTCGGTGCGAACGGCGGATCGCGGGTCCCGCCCCCGCATCGGCGCCGACGTCGTCTGCGAGGGCTTGCTGCGCCAGGGCGTCGACGTGATCTTCAGCTACCCCGGCGGGGTCATCCTGCCGCTCTACGACATCCTCGGCGACTACCCCGAGCTGCGCCACGTCCTCGTTCGCCACGAGCAGGGCGGCGCGCATGCCGCTGACGGCTACGCCCGATCGACCGGCAAGGTCGGGGTCTGCATCGGCACGTCAGGCCCAGGGGCGACCAACCTCGTCACGGGCATCGGTACCGCGATGCTCGATTCGATCCCCATGGTCGCGATCACCGGCAACGTGCCTTCGGCGCTGATCGGGAAGGACGCGTTCCAGGAGATCGACATCAACGGCATCACCCTGCCGATGACGAAGCACAACTACCTCGTCCGCGACGCGAACGAGCTGCCGCGCGTGATCGCCGAGGCCTTCCACATCGCCCGCAGCGGTCGTCCGGGACCCGTCCACGTCGACATCACGAAGGACGCGCTCCAGCAGGAGACTCAGGCGGTCCATCCATCGACCGACGAGGTCATCGCCGGACTTCCGGGCTTCCGGCCCACGATGGAGGGCAACTACAAGCAGCTCAAGCTCGCCGCGGCCGAGATCGGAGCCGCGGAACGGCCCTTGATCCTGGCCGGTCACGGCGTGCTCCATGCCGGCGCCGAAGCCGAGCTCAAGGTTTTTGCCGAGCGGATCAACGCCCCGGTCGCGTGGACCCTGCTCGGCATCGGCGCGCTCGATGAGCGTCATCCGCTCGCCTACGGCTTCATGGGCATGCACGGCTGGAAGCACGTCAACCGCGCCATCCAGTCGGCCGACCTCCTGGTCGCGCTCGGGATGCGCTTCGACGACCGTGTGACGGGCAACGTCCGGACCTACGCGCCGTATGCTCGGATCGTCCATGTCGACATCGATCCGGCCGAGATCGGCAAGAACGTCGCGGTCGAGGTGCCCATCGTCGGCGACGCGAAGCGGGTGCTGGCGACGCTCACGCTGATGGTCCAAGCCGTGCCACCCGAGCGTCGCGCGCCCTACCTCGAGCAGCTGGCCGAGTGGCGCCGCGATTCGGAGGGCAGCTCGTGGCATGGCTCGGGCGCGTGGCGGGACGGCCTGCTCTCGGCGGACTACGTTGTCCAGCGGATCGGCGAGCTGACCGACCACGAGGGGATCTACGTCGGCGACGTCGGCCAGAACCAGA
>JBBQFS010000072.1:0-11434 GCA_038322255.1 Candidatus Limnocylindrales bacterium
CCCATCGCGGCGATCCACGGCCGCGGCGTCGCCGACCTGCTCGACGAGGTCGTGCTGGCGCTGCCGGCGGAGTCCGAGGCAGAGCTCGCCCGCAAGCGTCGGGAGGCGGAGGCCGACGAGTTCTCGCGCGAGGTCGAGGAACACCGTCTTGCGCCGATCGTCGCGGGTGACGCCGATATCGCGGTCGATGGCGAAGGTTCCGACGGCGACGGCTCCGATGGCGACGGCTCCGACGGCGACGGCGCCACCGACGCCCGCCGTGGGATCGATCTCGACACCATCGACGAGGCCACTGCCCGGCGCTGGGACGCGATGATCGCGAGCGAATCCGATGATGAGCCGCCGGCAATCGCCCTGGTGGGCCGCCCGAACGTCGGCAAGTCGAGCCTGCTCAACGCGCTGCTCGGCCAGGACCGGATGATCGTCGCCGACACGCCGGGCACGACCCGTGACGCAATCGACACCCGGCTCCCATGGGGTCGGACCGAGGTCGTGTTGATCGACACCGCCGGAATTCGTCGCCGCGGCCGCGTGGCTGGTGGCCCGGCGGCCGAGCGGTACTCGACACTGCGCTCCTTCAGGGCCATCTCCCGCGCCGACGTCGCCGTGCTGCTCATCGACGCCGTCGATGGGCTCACGGCACAGGATGCGCACATCGCGGGCTTCGTCGTCGACGAGGGCCGCGGGCTCGTGATTGCGGTCAACAAGTGGGACGCTGTCGAGGACAAGACCGGCACCACATTCGACCAGTACGTCGAATGGATCCGGCACGAGGCGCCGTTTCTCGACTTCGCGCCGATCGTGAGCATCTCGGCGAAGACGGGCCAGCGCGTCGGGCGAGTGCTCGAGCTCGCGGTCGACGTCTGGGCCGAGCGCCGTCGCCGCGTCCCGACGGGCGAGCTGAACCGGCTTGTCGGGGACGCCGTCGCGCGCCAGGAGCCGCCGGCGGTCAAGAACCGCCGTCCGAAGCTGTTCTATGCGACGCAGGTCGCCGTCGCGCCGCCGACATTCGTGTTCTTCGCGCGGGAAGCCGGGTCGGTCCATTTCAGCTACCGGCGCTACCTCGAGAACCGCCTGCGCGACACGTTCAGCTTCCTCGGCACGCCGATCCGGTTGGTCTTCCGCGAGCGGGCCACGGTCAGGCTGCCGCGGCGCGGCAAGAAGCCGGAGGGGACGAGCCGGCCGACCGGCCCCGGCCGCGCGAGCGGCAAAGGCGACGCGAGCACCAAAGGCCGCGCGACCTCCAAGGTGCCCACGGGCGGCGGAACCCGCGCCAGCGGCGGAACATACGCCGGCGGCGGACCGCGCCCCGGCGGCGGACCGCGCCCCGGCCCTGCAAGTCGCCCGGCGAGACGCAACCCCGCACGCCCTTCGCGCGGGAAGTGACGGCCAGCCAACCCGCCGACGCGGGGCCAGCGCGTGTCGCCGTCGTCGGGACCGGCGCCTGGGGCACGACGCTCGCACTGATCCTCGCGAGCAATGAGCCGGTGGTCCTGCTCAGCCACTCCGCCGAGACGGCCGAGCACCTGGCCAAGACGCGCCTGAACGAGAAGCGGCTTTCGGGAATCACGCTGCCGCCCAACGTCTACGTGACCGCAGACCCAGCACAGATCGCGTCGGCGACGGATCTCGTGATCGTCGCGGTCCCCTCGGCCCATCTTCGCGAGATGGTGGCTCGTGTCGCGCCGCACATCGCACCGACGGCCGACGTGCTCTCGGTCGTGAAGGGCCTCGAGCGCGGGACCCTGTTCCGGATGACCGAGGTCATCGCCGACGCGGGCGACATCGACCCAGCTCGGATCGCGGCCCTGTCCGGCCCGAACCTCGCCCACGAGATCGCTCGGCGCCTGCCGGCGTCGGCCGTCGTCGCCTCGAACGAGCAGGCCGTCGCCGAGCGCGTCGTCGAGCGGCTGGGCCGCCGCGAGCTTCGGCTCTACACGAACCCAGACGTCCTCGGGGTCGAGCTCGGCGGGGCGCTCAAGAACATCGTCGCGATCGCGGCGGGGGCGGCCGATGGTCTGGGGTTCGGCAACAACGGCAAGGCCGGCCTCATGACCCGCGGCCTGGCCGAGATGACCCGCCTCGGCATGGCCGCCGGCGCGAACCCACTCACGTTCGCCGGCCTCGCGGGTCTCGGCGACGTGATCGCCACGTGCGGCTCCAAGCAGTCGCGCAACCACCGGCTCGGCGCGGAGCTCGCGAACGGACGATCGTGGGCCGACATCGAGATGTACTTGCCCGGCGTCGCCGAGGGGGCCTACACGGTCGATGCGGCGTTGGCGCTCGCGGCCCGCCACGGCGTCGAGATGCCGATCGCCCAGGAAGTCCACAACGCGCTCTTCGAGCGCAAGAGCGTCCAGAGGTGCCTGATCGACCTCCTGGCACGCGAATCGAGGGACGAGCTGGCCGACTTCCAGCCGTGGGTGGAGCGCCTCGGCGCCTGACGATCACGCCGGTGGGCACGGCCTCAGACGATGGGCAGGTCCTCCTTCGCCGTGGCGCGCAGTCGCTCGCCGATCACCGGTATCCCGACGCATCGAGGTCCTCCTCTCCGTACACTCGGCGGGGGTCGAAGGAGAGGGGCCCGTGGATTCCAATCGGATATTCAGGCCGTTGCTCTGGCTGCTGATCGCGGCCGGCGCGTTCTTCGGGCTGGCGCCGACGATCGCGCCGGCGACCTTTGCGAGCCTCACCGGGTTTGCCGGCACGGACCTCTTCGTCTATCGCCTGGCAGGCGCGGCGACATTCGCTTACGCAGTCGGGCTGACCGCCGGCTCGCGGGCATCGTGGGCGGAGCTGCGCATCCCGATCGCCGCGACTTTCACCTTCAACGCGGCCTCGATCTTCGCCTGTCTTTTCTCCCTCGTGACCGGCGGCGCCCAGCCGATCGTGCTCCTCATCCTTGCCGCGTCGGTGGTGTTCGCCATCGGCACTGGACAGCTGCTGCGGCAGCCGCCGATGATCGCGGCCGGGAAGGCCCGCGCCGAGCTCGAACGACCCATCGCCCCCTGGATCCGGCGCTTGTTCCTGATCGGCGTCGCCGCCGCAGCCGTGTTCGGCATCGGCCCGCTGTTCCTCGGCGGCCAGTTCGGCGCGCTCGTCGGCGCGACGGGCAACGATCCCTTCGTCTACCGCCAGGCGGGCGCGGCCACGCTTGGCGCCGCGGTTGGCGGGATCCTGGTGTTGCAGGCGCGCCGTTGGTCGGCGGCGCGAATTCCGGCGTTGATGGCCCTGACCTTCAACGGCCTGAGCGTCATCGCGGCGCTGGCCGAGATCCTTCGTGGCGGGCCATGGATCGCCTACGTGATCCTCGCAGCGGCGGGGTTCACGACCGTCGGGATGGGCGTCGCGCTCTGGCGGCGCGGTCGGTGATGCTCAGCGGTGCCCGACCGCCATCCGCTCGGCGGCCACCGCCTCGACGGTCGCTCGACTCTGCGGGTGGCGCGTGACCGCCTCCAGGAAGCGCTCGCGTTCGATCGCGATGAGTCGCAGCGGCGTTAGCGCGGTGATCGTCGCCGTCCTCGGCACGTCGCGCAGCAGCGCGATCTCGCCGAAGTAGTCGCCCGGGTTGCGCTCAGAGAGCGTTTCCCCGCGCACGGACACCCTGACCCGGCCCTTGGCGAGGACGTAGAACCGATCGCCCGCATCGCCTTCGCGGATGACGGTCGCGCCCGCGGGGACCTCGAGCCATTCGAGCTCGGAAAGGATTCGATCCATCGGCAGCGCGGAGCACACCGCGAAAATCGGCAGGCCGCGCAGGAGGGTCAATGCCTCGGGATCGACGGCTCGTGCGTCGCGGTCGATCGCCGCCAACCGGACCCAGGCGAGGCCGATGACCGCCGGGACAAGCAGGCCGATCACGACCACCGCCCAGGCAATGCCGAACGCGGCGATCAACGCACCGGTGAGGACGGTGCCGAGCGCAAGCGCGAACATCGTCAGGCCCTCGACGACGCCGAAGACCCGAGCGAGCAGGGCTTCGGGGGCCACACGCTGGAGGAGAGTCCTTCCGGCAACCGTGACGATGCTGAACCCGATTCCGCTGGCCGCGAAGAGCGCTGATGCAACGAGGGGCGTGGGCACGAGACCGATCGCGGCGATGGGCAGCCCGTACAGGCCGCCGCCGGCCGCGAAGGCGGGGGTCATCCGGCGCCGGCCGACGAGTGCGACTGCCGCCACCGAGCCGATCACGCCGCCGAGACCGAACGCCGCGTAGAGAAAGCCGGCCCACGCCTCGCCGAGGTTGAGCAGGTCGATCGCCGTGGCGACGAAGAGCAGGTCGAGCGCACCGATGACGATCATGGCGGCGGTGAGGATGACGACGAGCAGGAGAGTCCGGGGCTCGCGCCGCACGGCGACGAATCCGCCGAAGGATTCGCCCAGGATCTGCCGGCGGGTGCCACCGCGCGGCCCGGTCGGGATGTGCTCGACGCGCACGGGAAGCCGAGCCACGAGGGCCGCTGCCACGAGGGAGATCAAGGCGAACGCGGCGAAGACGTCGCCCGGCTGCGATCGGATGAGAAGGAATCCGCCGATGAGTGGCCCGCTGAACATCCCGAAGTTCTCCGCGAGGCCGGACACGGTATTGGCGGCCGTGAGGTCAGCCGGCGTGTGGGTGATGCTCGGCAGGATCGCGGCCTGGACCGGTCGCGTGATCGTCACGCTGCAGGCGGCGACCGTCGCGACGGCGATGGTCAGCGCGAAAGGCGCGTCGGCATAGAGGGCGAGGGCCGTCACCCCGAACGAACCCGCCTGCCAGAGATAGCCCGCGAGCAGGACTCGATCGCGCCGAAATCGATCGGCCGCGGATGCCGCGAACGGCGCCACCAACCCGGCTGGAATGAGCTGGATGAGAGCGACGAGCGCAGCGACGCTCGCGCCGCCGATGCTGTATCCGTACACGAGGATCGCAACCCACGTTGCGTACTCGGCCATGTTGAAGGCGAGATAGGCGAGCTCGATGCGGCCGAGGGTGGCGTCGCGCGCCACGGTCGCCACGATTCGCGCCTGCTGCCACATGCTCGCCAGTCTGTCATTCGGCCGGGTCGGTCGATGTCGCCTGCTAGACTCCGACGTCCGGTCGGGGCGTGGCGCAGCCTGGTAGCGCACCAGTCTGGGGGACTGGTGGTCGCCGGTTCAAATCCGGCCGCCCCGACCAAATCCCCCGATCAGAACGGCCCGGCAGCGTGACGGCTCGCCGAGGCTGAGCCCCGACGAGCCGTTCGTGCTCCTCGACGGTCAGGGCGTCGCGGCGATCGTGCCGAAGGCACCACCCGCTTCATCGTTCGGACCGGCCGCGAAGAAGAGCGTGTTCGTCGGGCCGTTGCTGACGGTCCCGCCGCCGAACGCGATTCCCCAGAGCCCGTCGACCCGAATCGGCCGATGGTCCGCGCCACGCAGCACGCCATCCGCGTGCCAGTGGTGGCCGTTCCAGGCATACGCGTGGAGTTCGCCGTCACCGAAGTTACCCACGATGAGGTCGCCACTGAAACGACCGAAATTGTTGGGCGCCCAAGCCAGGCCCCATGGCGCGTTCAGGCCGCCACCCCTGGCCACCCGGCCGAGGAAGGTCCCATCGGTCAGGAAGGCATCAACGACACCCAGGCCCTGGCCGGCGAGCTCGTCGTCGCTGCCCGGCTGCGTTTTCGCGTACGTGACGAACAGCAATCCCTTGAGGTTCTGGATGCCAAAGGGCGCGTACCCACGCGGCACCTTCGGATCGACGAATGCGCCCAACCAGGTCTGCGATCCGAACGCGCTGTCGAACACGTCGATCCGACCGTTGTGGAAGTCCGTGGCGTAGAGATAGGTCGACAGGCCGTGGCCAACATCGGCGGTGCCGATTGCCAGGCCCTTGTAGACCGCATCGCCGGCGTGGTCGTCGTTGCCGACCTCCGCCGTCGTCCCGAGGGCGCCGCGCCACCCAGAGATCACGCCCTCTTCGCTCGAGAAGAGGAAGAGGTCACCGTGGAAGTCGCCGGCATTCGTGCTGGAGACCGTGCCGGTCGGCGCGCCGCGAGGGATTGCGACCTTCAGCGGCCGCTTGGAGCCGTCGGCGTTGTAGAGCGTGGACGCGTCGGTCCCATTGTCCGCGACCCACCACGGGCTGGTCGGGAGGCGGCTGAGGCCCCACCCGTTGACGAGGTCCGGGTCCGGCGTGGGACCCGTGACGAGCACATTGACGGCATACGCATTGTGGTTTCCGTTCGCAGCGACCGGGATCGCGGAAACCAGCATGAGGCCGATCGCGGCCGCGAATACAACAAGGCGACGAATCGCCATACGGCACCTCCGTCCTGCGATGCCACGCGGCCGGAGTGTCGAGCCTGGACGTCGCATCGGTACCTCGATGGGTACGTCCGACAGGCGCGATCGGTTTCCGATCCGCCGATAGGGCAGAATCAACGACCCGGGCCGTACGTGCACACGGGCCCTCTACGAATTCATGCCACGGACCGCGTTCGGCGTCGCGGGCCCTGTGCCGTACGGCGCCACGCGCTGGGACTTCGACGCATGACGGCCATGCGAAATACCTCGTGGGCACCTGCAAAGACTCTCGGCTAGGCTGAAGACCTTGGTTGCCGGGTTCAAGCGTCGGCGTCGCGACCAGCTCTTGCGTTCAAACCGCCCGCCCCACGACGAAGAGGAGGAGCACCGTGAGAACCGCGCGCTCGACCGCAGTCGTCGCCTTGATCGCGCTCCTGGCGCTTACGGCTCCCGCGGCGGTGGGAGCAATGTCCGGCGGGTACGCCGTGACCTCGACCGAGGTCCAGGTGCCGTCGCGCGGCATCGAGATCCCGGCGACAGTCGTGCGGCCCGTCGGCAAGAAGAACGAGCGATTCCCGTTGGTCGTGATCCACCATGGCCACGGCGGCGGGCGAAACGAGAACGGTGGCCTCGCGCGCGTCGCCGACGCGCTGGGGCGTGCCGGGATCATGAGCATCCGGTTCGATTTCGCGGGTGCCGGTGACAGCTCTGAGCCGTTCACCAAGCTCTCCTATACGACGATGCTCGCGGATTCCGATGCGTCCCTCACCTGGGCGGTCCGCCACCTGCCGGTGAAGAAGGGTCGCATCGGCGCCTTCGGCTACAGCGAGGGCTCGGCGGTGGTCGCGATGCTGGCGGGTCGGCCGGGCAGCCCGTACCAGGCCGTGTCGCTCATGGGCCCCGTCGCCGATCCGGACGCGGTGTTCAAGGGTCTCTACGGCCAGGCGCAGTGGGATTCGTACTATGCCGAGGCCCAGGCGACGGGCCACGTGGTCATCACGACCATCTTCGGGCAGGTCCAGGACACCAGCCTCGAGTGGTTCCAGGAGACGCTGGCTGCCGATCCCGCCGAGGACCTCTCGTACTTCGAGGGTCGCGTCCAGCTCATCTGGGGCGACGCCGAGCAGGTCATCCCGCACAGCCAGGTCGAGCTGTTCCAGGCGGCCGCCGCCGAATCCGCGAAGTCGGTCTCCGTCGTCACCATCCCCGACGCCGACCACGGTTACGGCTTCTACTCGAACCAGCCCGCGGTCGACGCGACGCTCCACAGCGCGCTCGTCACGTTCTTCCGCAAGGCCCTGCGCTAGCGCGGTCCAGCGCCGGGACGCAACCGCCGGGGCTGCCACCGCCGGGGCCTGTCTCAATACGCGGCGAACTTGCCCGCCTGTGGCGCCTCGGCCTCCTGGGGCTTGCCGGGACAGTCGCCTCGCAGGTCGACGTGCCGTTCCTCAAGCGGACCGGGCACGGCCGACGATCGGATGAGGCCGCAGACGTTGCAGACAGCGACGACGCGCGTGTCCTTGGCGTCGCCGCTCGTCAGGAGCTGCCAGCTGTGGGCATTCATCGTCTCTCCGTACGCACCGTGGGCCTCGTGACCGCGCAGTTTGCGCCCGACTCGACGATGCCGCTCGATGTGGCCGATCCGTAGTCCCCTGCGCATACTGCCGACATGCCGGAGGAACCCCGATGCAGTTGCGGCTGCCCGAACACGTTTTCGACGAAGACGGCCGACAACGACCTGACGCGGTATCTCGAGCACGGGCCTGATGGGACCACCCGGGCGCTGATCGAGGCGATCGTCGCGGAGGGCGTCGAGGGCGCGACGCTGCTCGACATCGGCGGCGGGATCGGGGCGATCCAGCTGGAGCTCCTCGCGGCCGGCGTGGCAAGCGCGACGTCGGTCGATGCCACGGAGGCCTACGTCGAGGTTGCCCGCGCGGAAGCGGGGCGCCGGGGATTCGGCGATCGGACCACGGCCAAGTCAGGCGATTTCGTCGAGATTGCGAAGGAGATCGGGCCGGCGGACGTCGTCACGCTTGATCGGGTCGTGTGCTGCGACCCGGACCTCGCCGGACTTCTCGAGCAGGCGACGGCACGCGCGCGGCGGATGGTCGGGCTGGTCTACCCGAGGGACACGTGGTGGAACCGCATCGGCGCGCGGGCCATCGCGGTCTTCAGCTGGCTCACGCGGGACGCCACGCGCTGGCATCTCCATCGATCGAGTGACGTCGACGCGATCCTGGCTCGGGCCGGCTTTCGCCGCCGTGAGATTGAGCGCAGCCTGATCTGGCAGGTCGTCCTCTACGTCAGGCCGGCCGAATCAGGCTGAAGTCTGGTGGCTAGCTGCCCTTTCGGTCGCCGCGATCGCCCTGGCCCTTTCGCGTGCCGAGCCGTCAGGTGGGCAGGCTGAACCAGAACGTCGTAAGCCCCGCGTCCGACGCGGCGCCGACGCGGCCGCCTGCCTCCTCGACGAGCCGCTTCACGATGGCGAGCCCGATCCCGGCGCCGCCGGACGAGCGATCGCGGGAGCGTTCCACGCGAAAGAATCGCTCCCAGACGCGCGGCAGGTCCTCGGCCGGGATCTCGTTGCCGCTGTTCGAGACGCGCACCACGGCCTGGCCATCGTCGCGGGCCACGTCGACCCGGACCTCACCGCCGGGGGGCGTGTAGCGCAGGGCGTTCTGGAGCAGGTTCGAGGCGACCTGTGCGAGCTCGTCGGAGCGCGCGTGGACGACGACGCCCCGGGCAATCGACGACTCGACGCGGATCGAACGCCGCCCGAATGACGGACCGGTCAGCTCGAGGCTCGACCGGACGAGCGCGCCAAGATCGAGGTCCTCGGGCATCGGTCGCTCGTCGTCGCCGCCGGCGAGGAGGTCGAGCGACGCGGCGAGCCGGGTCAGGCGATCGACCTCCTCGCGAAGCGAGTCGAAGGTCGCGCGATCGGGCGGGAGGACGCCGTCGCGGAGGGCCTCGAGGTAGCCCTGCAGGTTCGTCAGCGGGGTTCGCAGCTCGTGCGAGGCGTTGACGACGAACTCGCGCCGGACGGCATCCTGCTCGGCGAGGCGGTCGACCATGATGTTGAACGCGTTGGCGAGCGCGCGGACCTCGGCCGGCCCCTCGACGGGCGCGGTGGCGCGCAGGTCGCCCTCCGCGGTTCGCTGCGCGGCCTCCGCCAGTCGCTCGATGGGTTGGGCGATGCGCTGCGCGAGGATCGAGCCGACCAGCATGGCGGCGAGCGCGGCGATGACCGCGGCCGCGGCAAAGACTCCCGCGATGCTCGAGGTGAACATCTCGCCCGCGTGCTCGGCGGATTCACCAGCCGCGGCCATCAGCGCCGCGAAGGCGTCGGCCCCGACGCGCATCACGCCGATTGCAAGGACGATGAGGACGACGCCCACGACGGCCAGGGCGGCGATGACGATGCGCGTGGCGATGCCGTCGGGACGCATCGGCAGCTTCATGGTGTGGTCCCGGAGCGCCGCCGCTCGACCCGGCCGGCGGCGCGATAGCCAACGCCGCGGACCGTGGCGACGTAGCGCGGCGCATTAGCGTCGTCGCCCAGCTTCTCGCGCAGCCGCTTGATGTAGACGTCGATGGCGCGGTCGAGGACGTCGCCCTCGCTCGCGCCGTGGATGCCGTCGAGGAGCTGGTTTCGGGTGAGGGCCCGGCCATCCGCGTCCAGGAGGCTCGCGAGCAGCCGCAGCTCGAGCGCGCTCAGGATCACCGGCTTCCCGGCGATTCTCGCTTCGTGCCGGCCGGCATCGACGACGAGGTCGCCGCTCACCAGCCGCTCGTCCGCGGCCAGCGTGCCGGCCAGGGGCCGCTCCGTGCGGCGGAGGATCGTCCGGACCCGGACGACGAGCTCGGCCGGGGAGAACGGCTTCGCGAGGTAGTCGTCGGCACCCTCGCTCAAGCCCAGGATCCGGTCGCCCGTCGAGCCCCGCGCGGACAGGACCAGGATCGGCGTCTCGCTGAGCGCCCGCGCCCGCCGGATGACCGATAGCCCGTCAAGCCCCGGCAGCATCAGGTCGAGGACTACGAGGCGCGGGCTCGATTCCTCGATCGCCCGCAAGGCACCTGGGCCGTCGGCGGCCGTGATCACGGCATATCGCTCGCGTTCCAGGTACGTCCGGACGAGAGCGACGATCTTCGGGTCGTCATCGACGACGAGGATCGGGGCGTCGGACTTGGGCGTGTCGGGGGCGGACATGGCGGCCATCATCGGTCGCTCGAGGGTCGCGGACAACCATGACACGCGGATGACGTGACCCGGGACCACGACGCCGGCCCGCCCTATCATCCGAGCGTGCCACCGATCGACGAGCTCATCCGGATCGAGCCGATCTACCTCGACCGCCTCCAGCGCCAGGGCATCTTCACGACCGGCCTGGTGCTCGAGGTGACGGAAACCCCGACGCGCCGCCAGACCCTGGCCGACCAGGTCGACGCCACGATCAACGACGTCATGACGTGGCGGGACGAGGCCCAGATGCTGAACCTCGCGGGCTTCGGACCCGACGAGCACCGGCTGCTGAGCCAGGCCGGGTTCGAGGGCCTGCGCGACATCCTCGCGGTCGATCTCGAGACCTTCAGGGCGCGCCTCTACCGAGCCGCCGGGGAGCTCAAGATCGAGCCGCCGTCGGACCTGACGATCGAGGGCTGGTGGGACCAGGCACACACGCTCGCCGAATAGTGGGCGGCTGGTTGATCTCGGCGGCCACGGCGCTCGTCATCCTCGGCGTGTCGATTGCGCCGTTCCTGACGCCCGCGTTCGTGCGATTCGAGCAGGACCGGACGGGCGTTGCGGCACTGACCGGGTTCGACCGCGCTCAGCTCGATACCATGACCGGCGCGCTGCTCGGCGACCTCGTGCTGTGGCGTGGCGACTTCGACGTCACGATCGACGGGACCCCGATCCTGAGCGAGCGAGAGCGCGGGCACATGCGCGACGTTCGGAGCGTGTTCGCGGGCTTCTTCGGGCTGGCCCTGGTCGGGCTCGCGATCCTCGCGGTGGCGTTCATGCGGTCGCGCGGCACGGACGGGAGAGCCGCAACGTGGCGCACGGTCGCGAGCGGGGCCCGAGGGCTGGCGATCGGGATTGCCGTCGCGGGAGCGTTCGTCGTCCTCGCCTTCGATGCCGCGTTCGAGGTCTTCCATCGCCTGT
>JBBQFS010000073.1:0-11365 GCA_038322255.1 Candidatus Limnocylindrales bacterium
TCTAGGACCTCACGCCGTACCAGAAGCCGACATGGCGGCACGACGGCGGCGTCTGGTCGGCCGATGTCGCGATCCTGCTCGCGCTCACCGCGGTCGGCCTCGCCGGCGCCTGGCTCGCGCTGCGAGCGACGGATCCCGACCTGATGGAAGGCCGGAACAAGACCCGCCGCCGACGCGCCGCCACGACGCCCGCGCCGGCTCCGGTCACGCCATCAACCGCGCCGGGCACGCCGGCGTGAACTAGCCGCCGCCCGCGAATAACTTCCATTGCACCGACGACAGCGTCGGGATGACAGCGTCGACGACCTTGTCGTAGTCGCCGGCGTCGGCATAGATCTTGAGGTAGTAGAGGGTCTTCCCATCCGTACCGACCGACACGGCGATGAACGCGTGCGCCGGATACGTCTTGCCGCTCTGGGTCTGGGCCGTGTAGCACAGGTGCACTGACCGCCCAAGCGGACCATTCGGCAGCTGCACGTCCGCCTCGTCCTTGCAGATCTTCACGTCCGGGAACTTGGCCTTCCGCCAGTCAATCTCGCCCTGAAGGTATTCGGCCGTGGTCGTTGCCTTCGTGAGATAGCCGCTCTCGAGATAGAGCTGCCCGCCGATGGACGGGTACACGGAGAAGTACGTGTCCTTGAGCTCGCTGACGGTCCAATCCGACGGGACGCTGACCGACACGAACGTCACGGCCACCGTCTGTTGCCCGCCCGGGCCAGGCGTGGGCGTCACCGGCCCGACGGTCGGCGTGACCGGCGCCGGAGTCGGCGTGGCCGGCACGAGGGTCTGCGGAACGGCGGTCGGACTGACGGATCCGTTGGTCGGGTTTGGTTTTGCCGACGCGATGGGCTTCGGGGTGCCACCTGGACCGGGCTTGGGTGTGAGCAGGTTGCCACTTGGCCCCGGCTTCGAATCGCCCTTGGTGAGGCCAAGCGCGATGCCGATGCCGGCTCCGAGCACGAGGATCGCGACCAGACCGCCGATCAGGAGCGGCATCGGCAGCCGACCCGTGGGCGGTCCGCTCGACGTCATGGGCGACGATGGCGTTACCGGGGGCGGGGGCGGCGGCGGGGGGCCGGCTGGCGCCAGGGGTGGAGAACCGGCAGCCGGAGTCATCGGGACCGCGGCCGGAGGCACCGGCACGGCAGCCGGAGGCACCGGTGCGGCATTTGAAGAGCCCGGCACCGCGGCCGGAAGGTCCGCGGCCGGAAGGTCCGCGGCCGGAAGGTCCGGCGCAACGCCCGGAGGCCCTGGCGCCGGGGCAGGAGGCTCCGGCACCGCAGCCGTCGCGATCATTGCGGTCTCGGGGCCATCCGAGGAGGTCGCACTTGTCGGGGGTGTAGGACTCGAGCTCGCTGCCACATCGACCGGTGCCGCGCCGGCGAGCGATGTGCCGCACTTGAAGCAGAACTTGTTCGCCGAGTCGTTGACGGAGCCGCAGTTCGGGCAGGAGACGTTCATCGTGTTGCCCCCGAGGCTGGGCCGGGAAGCCCGGCATCGGCCGATCGCACCGCGCTGGTTGGCGTTGCGCCCAGCGCCACCCCGCAAACCGGGCAGAACCCGGCGGCGAGGACCGACGATCCGCAGTTCCCGCACGTTGTTCGCCCCAGGCCCATCTCGGCCGCCTCCTCACGGAGCAGCCGGTCAAGCAATACCCGGACCGCGATCAAGAGGATGCCGACGACGAGTGCCTGCCAGATGAGGCCGACAACGGGATTGAGGCGCGCAGCGAGGATGACCTGTCCGCCAACCGAGAAGGCGATGTGCCCGCCGACAGCCGCCAAGCCGGCGCCCCAGGCGAGACGCGGCAGGGCTCGCCGGCCGAGCCGCCAGACGGCCGCAGTGATCAGGCCCGTGGTGCTGCCATGAAGGAGCGGCATGAGGACCGCCACGCTGACGAGCGGAAAGATCCAGAGTCCCAGCTCACTCCGGACGGGCAATCCGGTGACGACCGAGGAGAAATGGATGACGGTTTCTGCCGCGGCGTAGCCGAGCCCTGCGGCGACGCCGAACGTCAGGCCGTCGATGGACTGGCCAAATGCTGGTCGGTTCCGCAACAGCAGTGCGGGCAGCGGCTTGATGATCTCCTGCACCAGGGGCACGAGGACCGCGGCGATGAGGAGAGGCCCCATGTCGATGACGCTACCCAGGGCCGTGTCGGACGTTCCGGGGCGGTCGCCCACGATCCTGTCGAGAATGATGGTCGCCACGATCCCGAGCACGAATCCCCCACCGATCGTGCCGAACATCACCGGCAACGGGGCGTCGCGATAGATCCGGACCTCGTAGAGGTACATCACGTAGACGACCGGGACGAGAATCGCCGCGACAATGAACGCGGCCGTGATCAAACCAGCGACGTAGAGGCCGAGCAGGACGAGGATCCCCACTCCGAACGCCCAACGGTACTCGTTGACACCGCGCTCGCCGAGGTGCGGCAAGAGGGTCGTGAGAACGCTGAGCGAGACGATGGACTCGTTGGGGGCGGCTGCGAACTGCTGCCGCGGACGATCCCCCGGCTCGGATGCCTGTCGCGTGCCGCACCAGGTGCAAAAGGACGCGTCCGGCGCCTCCCGGTGGCAGTTGCTGCAGATCATGGATGCTGCCCCCCCCTCTCACGGCCGGCTGATCGTCAGGCTCAGGCTGTTTGCCAGCGTGTTGGCCGCGCTGCTGGCGGACCGCATGACCTCGATGTAGTAGGTGCTGCCGGCAGTGGCATCGAAGACCAGTGTGGAGGGTCCGAGCGCAGCGACGCTGTCGTCGTTGCATTCGATCTCCGTGAGCCCGCCGGCATCGTCAGCCGTGAGCACGGCTACCACGGTATCGAAGTTGCTGCCTTCCGTGGTGACCGAGACGCGGCCCGAAGTCGCACCGTCGAGGCGATACCATACGCTTCGCGTCTGCGTCGGTACGAGCGCGCTTCCACAGCTCACCGCGGGATCATCGGCGGCGATGCTGGCCGATCGAATGTCGATGGCGTCGCGGTAGTCCGGGTCGACGACGACGGTCTTCGCCGCCGAGCGCAGGTCGTTGGCCGGAGGGCTGCGATCCCCGACGTCCACCCTGTAGGCGCCGCGCCCGAAGGTGAAGGCGTACAGCTCGCTCGTCCCTGTTCGGAAAACGAGCCGATTGACGATGGTGGTTGCCAGATTCTCGTTCGCGACCCGCCAGGTTGATCCGCGATCGAGCGATTCGAAGACGCCGACATCCGAGCCCGCGTAGACCATCGAGGTGTTCCTGGGATTGATGGCCAGCGCGTTGATGGGCACTTCGGGCAGCGTCCCATCGACAGCCTCCCATGGGCCACCGCCGACGCTGCGCCAGAGTTGCTGTCCGTCGAATGCCTTGATGGCGACGAAGACCGTCGAGGGGTCGGTCGGATCGATCGCGATCGACGAAATCTGCGCCTTGGGAAACGGGCCGTCGACGGAGCCCCAGGTCGGTGAACCATCACGGGCATTCGTGGACCGCACGATCCCGCCCGCTGTCGTGCCGACGTAGACGATTTTGGAATCACCAGGAGCAATGCCGATCGCCGAGGCGGCGCCCTGGGCGAGGGTGTGCAAGGGCGACCAGCTGGCGCCGATATCGGAGCTTCGCCAGATCTTCCTTCCGCCGCTCCAGATCACCGCGGGGTCGCGAGGGTCCCGCTCGATCGGTGGGTAGAACAGGCCTTTATCCTTGATGCCGCCGCTCACGAGCAGGCACTCATCGGACTTTCGGTACTCGTTGCAAGCGACGGACTCGCCGGTTCTGGCGGCTCCCGTCAGCCGCCGGAATTTGAATGTCTCGTTCGATATCAGCAGCCAGTCGCCGGTCGGATGGATGATGCTGTTGCCGCCGTCGCCGCCCCGGATGGTCACCCAGTCTTGCGATTTGCCGGCATCGAGACGGTAGGTTCCGTTGTCCTGCGTTCCGCCGATCACGATGCCGCCATCGTCCGAAACCGCGCCACCGACGAACTGGCTGATGCCATAGCCATTGTTCATGTCTTCATAGGCCATGCCGGTGACCGCCTCACACGTCGATGCGCCGAGATCGGCGCGGTCGTTGGAATTCCGATAGAGGCCGCCATCGCTCGCGAAATAGACCGTCCGATTCTTCGTGCCGTCGTACTGCGGGTCGAACACGATCACGTGCTGGTCGGCGTGGACATACGGCGTCCCGTTGACCGGGTTGAGGGCCCAGTCACTGGTAATCCGGAAGCTCTTGCCGCCGTCTTCTGATCGATATAGGTCGACTCCCCCCACCCAGAGCCTGTCCGGATTGGTTGGGTCCACGGCAATGACGTTGTCGTAGCCCCCCTGCCCGGGCGAATCCGGAAAACGGCAGTTCGCGAGCCAGTTGGGCGCGCCCGACGCCGGGCTCGCGCGGCGCGTCCACGTCCCGGGTGCGCCGCCGGTCGTCGACGCGTAGAGACCCTGGGCCTCCTGGCCGGTGCTCGATACCGAGGCGTAGACGATGTCCTGGTTGTTTGGGGCGATGGCCAGGGCCGCGACTCCAATCGACTCGTTATCCACGGGCAGGACCTTCTGCCACGAGGCGCCGCCGTCCGACGACTGGTATACCCCGTCGGGATCTTTCTCATGGCCGCAGGAAGCGAACACGACGTCGGGATTTCGATCGCTGCGGATCGCCAGCTCCAGGCAGCCGACAGAGTCGGCACCGTTGCCCGATGCCAGGACAGGCGCCGCACCCCAGGAGTCACCGCCGTCCTTGCTCAGCCAGACGCCGGTCCCCGTTGCCGCGTACACCCGGTTCGGGTCGTGGTGGCTGACCTCGATGTCGCCAACCCAGTCGAACGCATCATTTCGAACGGTGCTGTCGAGGAAGGCCCAGCTCGTCCCGCCATCGGTGCTCTTCATGATTCCGTTGCCACGATTCATTGGCCACGATCGGTAGTAGGCCTCGCCGGTTCCGGCGTAGATGACGAGCGGGTTGTTGGGATCGATCTTGAGAACGCCGATAGAGATATTCGAGAACGTATCCGTGAGCGGGACCCATGAGGCCCCGCCATCCTCGCTCCGCCAGACGCCACCGGTGATCCCGCCGGCGAGCATCACCTTCGGATTGGTCGGGCTGACCACGAAGGCCCGGGTCCGTCCCCCGTAGTTCCGCGGGCCAAGCCACGTCCAGGGCTGGGCGGTCGCGCCCAATCCCCGCAGGACCCGCGCCCGGTCGTCGCCCTGGGCCTCGAGTTGGACCTGCTTCGCCAGCTGCTCGCGCAGCTTCGCCTCTGCCGCCCGATATTGGTCGGCCGAGACGTCTGCCCCATCGGAGCCTTGCAGCAGCCACGCGGCGAAGCCTTCCGGATCGTCCTCGGGGAGACCATCACCCGCAGCCGCCGTCGGCTGCGGCCGCGTGAGGTCGGTCCCGAGCTTGATGCCGCCGGCGACAGCGACGATCGCGACGCCCACGAAAAGCACCCCGAGAAGACCAGGCGACGAGCGAACGCGCGCCACGACGCTGGCCGCCCGCTGCCGCCAGCGCGATTCCATGGCGGCAGTGTATGACCGGTCGAGCGCTGCAATCCGGACCATGTGGCTACTGAGAAGACGTACGATGCGCGGCGCGAGCAGGTCGTCGGTTGCGCTCGCGGACCTCCGCTCGCGAAGATCTGTTGGAGGAGCGCTGATGCAGTGCCGGTCGTGCGGTCGTGACGCCCCCGACGGCACCTTCTGCACGATTTGCGGTGCCGATCAGCGAGCGATCGATGCGCCCCGGCCTGACGGCCTCGCGGCGCCGCGCTGGGAGCGGTTCGCAGCCCACCCCGATGAGCACGTCATGCAGCCGGGGCTCATGACGACCTTGTTCCCGCACCTCGATCACGCTCGCGTGAACGAGTTTCGATGGGCGTTGTTTGCCGGGCTCGGGGTGATCCTCCTGCTTTATCTCGCGGGCCTGATCACGGCAGCGATTCTTGTCGCGGCCTTCCTCGTCCCGATCCTCTATGTCCTCTACGTCTATGAGGTCCGCGTTTTTCGGGATGCGCCTGTGCTGGTTTTCGGCCTGACATTTGGCGCCGGAATCGTTATCGGCGTCGTTGTCACCATCGTCGGCAACCTCGTCCGCGGCCCGCTTCCCGCGATCGACGCATCACCATTCGGAATCAACGTCGACCTGGCGGCGTTCCTGTTGAGCATCGTCGTCCTTCCGGTCATCCAGGAGGTCCTGAAGCCGATCCCGGCGCTCGCCCTCCGGGGCCGGGCGGAGTTCAGCCAGACGATCGACGGCCTCGTCCTCGGGGTCGCGGCGGGACTCGGATTCGCCCTCGCCCAGACCATCGTCCAACTCTCAGGAGTCATCGCCACCCTCGACGTCCGGACGGATCCCGCGAATTGGATCTTCCCGCTCGTGACGTACGCCGTCCTCCTGCCGGTCCTGCATGGCAGCTCGACGGGAGTCATCGCGGCGGCACTCTGGCGGATCGGGAAGAGGCACCGGGGAAGGCTGGAAGCTGGCGGGCTGATCGCAGGTCTGGCGAGCCAGGTTGCGTTCGCCGCGGGCACCCAACTCGTCGTGGCGTCGGACCTCGGTCAGCCGGTCGTTCTCATCTGGCAAGCCCTGGTCGTCGGGTCCCTGCTCCTCTATGTCCGGTTCCTGTTGCACGTCTCCCTGCGTGAGGAGGCGGCCAGCTTCGGGCTCGTCCGGAGGACCTGCCCGAATTGCGGCCAGACCAACATGGCGGCTGGATTCTGTCCGTCGTGCGGCATGGCGCTCTCGGCTGCGACGGGCAGCAAGCTGATCGCCGGAGACCCGATGGTTGGTGCCTCCGTGAGGCCCGCGAAGTGACGTTTGCAGCCTTCTGCCCGAACTGCGGCTCGGCACGCACCGACAAGGACGAGTTCTGCCGTTCCTGCGGCACATCGCTGAGGGTGCCGAACGCCGTCAATCCATCGGCCACCCCGGCGTCGGGCGCAGCGCCGACATCACCGGTCTCCGATACGGCGGCGATGGCGCCCGCAACCGCCCCTGGCACACACCCGGAAGCCTCCATCCGGATGCCGGTGACGCGGCTCATCGCCATCGTCGTCGGTGCTTCGCTCGTCGTCGCCGCGATCGCCGTCGCGCTCACGTTCCTGCTCGCCGCCCCTCCTGCATCCGGCGGCCCGACCCCCGGAACGGGCAACCTCCAGGTGGTGGATGTCCAGTACATCCGCGCGGAGGTCCCAGCCAGCTGGGACGTCAGGATCCGTGCTCGAGACACCGTCGCCGTCGAGGATCCGGCGAGCCGTGCGCTCTGGCTCAGGAGCGCCGGCCTGCCGACGGCGATCACGATGGACAGGATCCAGGAGCGCTTCCTCGACAAGGCGCGGCGCGAGTCGCCCGATGCCGCCGTGTGCGCCGGTCCCGAAACGGCCGCGGTGCCGGGCGGCCCCACGGATGGCCGGTACTTCGTCATCTGCTCAACCTTCGTGCCCCAGGGCGGAGGGCGTGCGGTCCGCCTCGCCGACGCCTACTACCTTGGCCTCGACGGGCCGGCAACAACGGTGTTCGTCCTGCAGCTGACGGCCGTGCCGGAGGATCTCGAAGCGTTCGCCTCAACGGTCCGCGGGCTGCCACCGCCTGCCTGGAAGCTCTACGGCGGATGATGTCTGGCCCTGCTCCGGGCGCGAGGGCGTGAGCGAGCGCGACCTGTTCATCAGCCACAGCTCGGGCGACGCCGAGGCCGCCCGTGAGCTGCGCGGCGAGCTCGAAGCCGCCGGCTACACGACCTGGATGGCGCCCGACGACGTGATTGGCACCAATCCGTGGGCGCAGCAGATCCTGGAGGCGATCCAGACAAGCCGGGCGATGCTCGTCCTCATCTCGTCCCACTCGAACGAGTCGTCCCACGTCTCGCGTGAGGTCGAGCTCGCGAACGCCCGGGGCCGCGCCGTGCTCCCGATCCGGATCGAGGCCGTCGCGCCGGCCGGCGCCCTCGAGTACCACATTGCCGGCCTGCAGCGCCTCGATGCGTTCCCGCCACCGATGAGCGCCCATCGAGATCGAATCGTTCGAAGGCTCGCGTCAATCGTTCCCCTCGTGCCCGGACCTGAGGCGGGACCCCGCGAAGCGCCACAGCCCGGGCGCGCGGAGGCGTCCCCAGAGGCGGAGGTGGCGCCGCCCGGGCCGGTCGTGACGGCCCATGGAAGGACCGAAACCTCGGATGTCGGGACCGGGAAGACACCGACAACGCCACCGACACGGCCGGGCCTCGGCGCATGGGCTCGTGCGAACAGCATGGTCGCCGGATCGGCCGTAACGCTCGCTGCGCTGTTCCTGGTCGCCGCGATCGCGCTCGCCTTGAGTGGGCCGGGCGCCGCGAGCTCGCCCTCGGCCGCAGGGCCCTCGCCCACCGCCACCGTCGCGGTGGCAACCCAGGCCATGCCATCGCCTTCGGCGACTCCGACTCCGACGCCGACGCCGACCGCCGCCCCGAGCCGCCCGCCGACGGCCCCGAATGGGGCCTTCCCGAATGCCCGCGAAGTCGACCTCTTCATGGCCCTGCCGGACTTCGCCAAGAACGTCATCGCGGACTGCGAGCGGCACGATCCCGACGCAACCGCAATTACCGCGATCGCCTGTCACGCCGACAACGGAGACTGGGTCTTCTACGAGCTCTATCCAAATGTGGCGACCCAGCAGCAGCAGTATCGGGACTGGGTCCGCGCGGTCATGGAAAACCCCCGCGGCTCGTGCGAGTCGGCAGCGGCGGGCGATGGGGAATGGACCCGGACCGGGCAGCCGGGCGGCCACCTCGCCTGCATCAGTCCGGACAAACAGAGCGCCGAGTTTTTCTGGACCGACGAGCTTCGCCTGGTGACGACGTACTGGTACGGCGCGCCCGACATCGAACCCACGTCCGGCAGGTCAGCGGGCTATCAGTTCTTCCTCGACTGGACGGCCCAGCAGCCCTAGCGGCGGCCCCTCGGCGGCCGCGTTCCCTGCCGCTTTCGGATGTTCGGGGTAACGGTTCGATCCCACGTGGGCCGGTCGAGCCAGCGGGCCTGCCAGCCGGGCGAATCGTCGTGCTCGTCGCGGATTCCGGGCAGCCAATCCGATGGGGTGCCTTCGGCCGTTTCAGGGTCGCCGCCGGGCTCCGGTCCGGCGGGCAGGACCGTGACCGAAGCGACCTCGAGGACCGAGCCCGGCGCATCCGTGTCGATGTCGCCGCCCCCGGCCTCGCCCGCGAAGCCGCCACCGCCACCGAATGGCGCGACACCGACAGGCTGACGGTTCCTGGCGGCGGACGTGCGTCCGGACCGGACCGGCGTTCGCTGCGCCGCAAGCTCCGCGGAGCGGGCGATGATGGCCGACTGGTCCTCGTCGAGCACGCGGAGGCGGATCTGCTGGATCTCGTCGCGGAGCGCCGCGGCCCGCTCGAACTCGAGCTCCTTCGCGGCCGCGCGCATCTCCGACTCCATCCGCGCGACCAGCTCCTCGACCTTCTTCGTGTCGAGCTCGGCGAGCCGGGCGTCCCGGGCCTCGCGCTCCGACGAATAGACGATCGTGCCCTCGGCCACCGAGCGGAGCTGGTCGTTCAGGTCGCGGATGCCCTTGACGATCGTCTTCGGCTCGATGCCGTGCTCCTTGTTGTAGGCCTCCTGGATCGCGCGCCGGCGGGCCGTCTCGTCGATCGCGACGCGCATCGATTCGGTGACCCGGTCGGCGTACATCACGACCTCGCCGCCGATGTTCCGGGCCGCCCGTCCGATCATCTGGACCAGCGACCAGGCCGAGCGCAGAAAGCCCTCCTTGTCGGCATCGAGGATTGCCACGAGGGTGACCTCGGGCAGGTCCAGGCCCTCGCGCAGCAGGTTGATGCCGACGACGACGTCGAAGACGCCGAGCCGGAGGTCGCGCAGGATCGCAACCCGCTCGAGCGTGTCGACCTCCGAATGCAGGTACTGGACCTTGATCCCGAGCTCGCGCAGGTAGTCGGTCAGGTCCTCGGCCATGCGCTTGGTGAGCGTCGTGACGATGGCCCGCTCGCCGCGATCGACGCGGACCTTGATCTCCTCCATGAGGTCGTCGATCTGGCCCTCGGTCGGGCGGACGCTGATCGGCGGGTCCACGATCCCGGTTGGGCGGACGAGCTGCTCGGCGACGCGCTGGGCCCGCTCGAGCTCGTATGGACCGGGCGTTGCCGACATGTAGATCGCCTGGCCGACGGTCGCCTCGAACTCCTCGAACGTCAGCGGCCGGTTGTCGAGCGCCGACGGCAGCCGGAACCCGAAGTCGACCAGGATCTCCTTGCGCGTCCGATCGTTCTTGTACATGCCGACGGTCTGGGGGATCGTCATGTGCGACTCGTCGACGACGAGCAGCCAGTCCGGCGGGAAGTAGTCGAGCAGCGTCCACGGCCGCGAGCCGGGCTCCCGGCGCGACAGGTGGCGCGAGTAGTTCTCGACGCCCGAGCAGAACCCGAGCTCGCGGAGCATCTCCATGTCGAAGGTCGTGCGCTGGCGGAGACGTGCGCCTTCGAGGGCGCGACCCTCGGCCTCGAGCTGGCCGACCCGTTCCTCCATCTCGGCCTCGATATCGATGACGGCCGCCCGGAGCTTGTCCGCGGGCGTGACGTAGTGCGAGGCGGGGTAGACGTTGATGTCCTTGCGCTCGGCCAGGAGCTCGCCGGTCAGCGGGTCGATCTCGGTGATCCGCTCGACCTCGTCGCCGAAGAATTCGACCCGGACGATGCGCTCCTCCGAGGCCGGCCGGAACTCGAGGGTGTCGCCGCGGACCCGGAACCGGGCGCGAGCGAGATCCGCCTCGTTGCGCTGGTACTGGAGATCGACCAGGTGCCGCAGCACGCTATCGCGACGGTACGTGCCGCCGGTCCGGAGCTTGAGGACGGTCGCGCCATAGTCGACCGGCGCCCCGATGCCGTAGATGCAGCTGACCGAGGCGACGACGATCGTGTCGCGGCGCTCGAAGAGCGAGTGCGTCGCCGCGTGCCGCAGCCGGTCGATCTCGTCGTTGCGCGACGAGTCCTTCTCGATATAGGTGTCGCTCCGCGGGATATACGCTTCCGGCTGATAGTAATCGAAGTAGGAAACGAAGTACTCCACCGCGTTGTGCGGGAAGAAGTTCTTGAACTCGGAGTAAAGCTGGGCGGCGAGCGTCTTGTTGTGGCTCATGATGAGCGTCGGCTTGCCGTGGCCGGCGATCAGGTTCGCCATCGTGAAGGTTTTTCCCGAGCCGGTGACTCCGAGCAAGGTCTGGTGGCGGTTCCCGGCCTCCAGCGATTTCGAGAGTTTCCCGATCGCCTGTGCCTGATCTCCCTCAGGTTGGTAGTCGCTGGCCAGTTGAAACGGCATGTGGGCGCTTCATAAACCCGCAATCCACCGACCGCAAGGTTCACCCACGCCCCCACCACTCGCTC
>JBBQFS010000074.1:0-10896 GCA_038322255.1 Candidatus Limnocylindrales bacterium
TGCCTGTCGAACCGAGGCCGCGTGTTCGGAGGCGGCCGAATGCGCGGGTAGAACCCAGTTCGCCGGCTGCGTGGCGGCAGTTGCCTCCGCGGAGAAGCCCGACGCCAAGGAGGACCCGGGCACCGCACCGTCCGCCTCCTCGTGCCTTGGCATCCGTTGGGACATCGACGTTTCGACTAGTCGTGCCGCACCGGTCGCCGCGGCCGTTGCCGCCACGGCTGGCGAGACACCCGCGCGCGTGACCCTAACGGCCGCTGAACCGGCCGTCGGCCCCTCCCCGGCGGACCGTTCGCCGCGCCAGGTCCACGGCAGGAGGAGGACGTCGAAATCACGCCTCGAGATGAGGTCGCGAATCGCGATCGCGCCCGCGACGTCGGCGACGACATCGAGGACCTGCTCGGTCAGCGTCGTCTCGCCGAGCTTGCCGAGCGCGATCACGGAAGCCGCTTCCCGCGCGAACGACCACGCGTCTTCGCGATACCTCGTGCCAGCCTCGACGGCCGCGCCGCGTGCAGTCGTGTAGCCCTTGAGGTGCGCCGCAGCACGCCCATCCCAGACCCGCAACGCCCGATCCTTGTCGAGGCTGCGGAGCTCCAACAGGAACTGCCGGACCTCGGCCGCATTGGTGCCGAATGTCCGCTCCGGGGGTTCTGCCTGCACGTCCGATGGTGGTGGCGGCGGCACCGGTGATGCCGCCTTCGATCGTCGCTCGGAACCAGCGGCCGCCGTCCCAGCGGACCGGGACGAGGCGTCATAGCGCCCTCGGCGAACGGGATCCGTCAGCCACTCGCGGGCGAGGTTGAGCCGCTTGATGCGGAACTCGTCACTCGAGCCGGCGACATCGGGATGGTGGCGTTTCACGAGGCGCCGATAGGCAGCCTCGATCATTGCCACGCTCGCCAGGCGTGAGACCTCGAGCTCCGCGTACAGGTCGAACCGGGGGACGGATTCGCGTGACACGGGTGGCTAGTGTCCCACGCCGGATGGCCCTCGGTCGATGGGCTGGCGACCGCAGCGCTCTGGAAGCGGCTTGTCCGGTTCGACCGCTTAAAGCAGGAACCTATGAGCCCGGGCCAGACCCCGTCCGGACTTCAGCCCTCGATGAACGTCAGCCTCACCGTCCGACGCTCGTTGTCCACGTTCGTATCGAGCAGCGCGATCGACTGCCAGGTGCCGAGCGCGAGCCGGCCGTCAACGACCGGCACGGTGATCGACGGCGGCGCGAACGCCGCCAGGACGTGGTCGGCGCCGTGGCCGCGGGAGCCGTGGCGATGGCGCCATCGGTCGTCGCGAGGCAGCAATTGATCGAGCGTCGCGAGGAGATCCAGCTCGGAGCCCGAGCCGAGCTCCATGATCACCAGCCCGGCGGTCGCGTGCGGAACGAAGACATTCAGCAATCCGTCGCCGATGCCCTCGGCGAAGCGCCGGCATTCCGCGGTGATGTCGAACAGCCCTGGCGCGCGGCCCGTGTGGACGGTGATCTCGGCGGTCGTCATGGCTCGTGCCGCGAGATCAGGCGACCCCGGGAGCGCCAGTCGCCCTCGGCGATCCTGCCGAAATGGGCCAGCTCGCCACGGAAGCTGCCCTTGTACGAGCCCGTCGCGAAGATCCGGGCGACGATCGCTGGGATGACGCCCTCGGTCCAGAAGGTCTGCGTCAGGCGGGTGCCGTCGCCGTTGGGCTCGAATGTCGCCTCGGTTTCGCCGCGCAGCATCCGGTTGCCGAAGCGGGTCCGGAACAGCCGCGGGCGTTCGACCGCGAGCACCTCGGTCGGGCTGGCCATGCTCCCGAACCACGCGACGTAGCGCGTCCCGACCTGATCGAGCGGTCCGGTCACGTCGGTGAACTTCGAGAGCCCACCGATCCATTCTCTGGCTCGCTCGAGGTTGGTCCACAGGCCGAACACGTGCTCGGGCGGCGCCGCCACATGGATCGTGAATCGGTACTCACCCACGGTCGTGCCTCACCCGGCCAAGGTACCTGCCGAGCGCCACGCTCGCCGCACGACTGGGAGGGGCTTGCAATGCTGCTTATCCTCCGTGCTGTCAGGTCGTCGCTGTCGGCCCTGCACGCTCGTGCCCAACCGCGATGACGAGTGTCGCGCGGACGTCGAATACGGAGGGAGTGAGTGCTATGGGAATCATCTCCTGGCTCGTGGTCGGCGCGATTGCCGGCTATCTCGCTGGGTTCCTCGTCAAGGGTGACGAGAGCCTCGGGGTCATCGGCCACATCGTGCTCGGGATCGTCGGAGCCCTTATCGGCGGGTTCCTCGCCGGACTTCTCACGGGTGGCGGCGACTACATCAGCGGCATCAACATCACGACGATCGTTGTTGCCGTGATCGGCGCCGTCATCGCGGTCGTTGGCTACAACATGCTCCGCGGACGGACCCGAACGGGGGCCGGCCCGGTCTGACCCACGCGCCATAGCGAACGCCCGGCGGTGCACCGCACTCGCCGGGCGTTTTTGCGTCTTTCGGGTAGCCAATATGGCCCTCGTGTGGGCGAGGCCCATAATCTCGGCATGGTTGGCGAGGCGACCCGCAGTCCGGAACGCCCCCGCGCCGGCGCCGCCGTGTCCGGTTCGGGCACCGCAATAGGCCCAGCGCCGATCCTGCACGAAGGCGACGTCCTCGACCCGGTCGTCCAGGCGCAGTGCTCGCTCGCGGTCCAGCTGCGCCGCGCCACCGGCTCGATCATCGGGCGCAGTGCCGAGATCGCGGCCATCTCGCAGGAGGTCAAGGAGGCATCGACTCGCCTCTCGGCCGTCACCCTCGAGGGCGAGCCGGGCATCGGCAAGACGCGCCTGCTGCTCGCCGCGGCCGAGCTCGCGACGACCGCGGGGTTCACGACGGTCGCGGTCACGGCGGACGAGGAGATCCGGGGCCCATTCCTCGTCGCGCGCAGCATCTTCGCCGCAGCGGCGATCCGTGACTCCTGCATCGGGACGCCCGCCGAAGCGCCGGTCAGGCGGGTCGTCGACGCCATGTCGGGTCGGGACGAGGCCGGGTTCGAGACCCTCTCGCCCGATGCCAAGGTCCTCCGCGCCTTCGACCTCGCCGCGGTCGCGATCGGCAAGCTCGCGCAGATCCGGCCGCTGGCGCTGCTCATCGACGACGTCCAATGGGCCGACGACGACACGCTCCGAATGCTGCGGTATGTCGTCCGCGGCGATGCGGACGAGCCGATCTTCCTGTTCCTGACCGTTCGGCCCGACGAGCTCGCGGGCGTCACCGAGGCGGTCAACTTCGTGGCCGACATGGAGCGCATGGGCCTGGTCAGGCGGCTCCGGCCGGGGCGCTTCAGCCAGATCGAGACCGCCGAGCTGTTGCGGAACGTCCTCGGCGGACCCGTCGAGCCGGCATCCGCCGCAGCGATGCAGGTTCAATCGGAGGGCGTGCCGTTCATCGTCGAGGAGCTCGCGCGCACGCATCGCGAGGCGGGCACGCTGCAGCAGGTCGACGGCCAGTGGAAGCTCGGGCGCAACGCCGCGCGGCTCGTGCCCTCGGCGGTTCGGACCCTGATCCAGCGACGGGCGGCGCGGCTGCCGGCGCCGACTCGCGAGGCGCTTTCGGATGCGGCCGTGCTCGGCCGGAGCTTCAGCCTTCGTGACCTCCGGGCGGTCCGGGCGCCCCTCGGCGCCGGATCCGGCGCGGGATCCATTGCAGGTCCCAGCGCGGCGTCAGGCCCGGTCGGGGAGGACCTCGCCGACGTCCTGCGGCCCGCGGTCGAGGCTGGCCTGCTGCTCCAGCACCCCGACGGCGACGCGGCCGACTACACGTTCACGCACGTCCAGGTCCGCGACTTTGCCGACGGTCAGCTGTCGCAGTCGCGCCGGCGGCAGGTGCACGGCGCCGTCGTCGAGCTGCTGCTCGAGGGCGGCGACCCGTCGCCGGCCGGCCTGCCGATGCTCGCCCAGCATGCACTGGCCGCCGGCGACACCGAGCGGGCCGCCCAGTTCTCGATCGACGCGGCGACCGCCGCCCTCTCATCCAACGCGCCGGAGGAGGCCCTGCGCCTCGTGGACCAGGCGCTGCCGGTCGTCTCGACCCCCGCCGATCGCAGGACGCTACTCGCCACGCGCGACGATGCGTACGCGGTGCTCCGGCGATCCTCCGAGCGGCTCCATGGCCTCGCCGAGCTTGGCGCGCTCTCCGAAGCGCTACGCGATCCCGCCCTCGAATTCGACGTCCAGCTCCGGCGAGCCGCCGCCCTCCGGATGTCCCACGACGAAGACGCCGCCGCAGAGCTCGCGCGTCGCGTTGCCGCCCGCGCCGCGGCCGCCGGTAACGGGGTTGTGGAGCTGCGCGCGAATCTCGAGCTCGGGCAGGCGCTGCTCAAGGCTGCGACCGGAGAGGCATTCAGCTTCGCGTCGAGCGAGGTCGACGTCGCCGGGGCAGAGGCGGCCTACCGCCGGGTGGTCGAGCTCGCAGAGCAGCTGGGGGACGATCGGAGCCTTGCCGCCGCGCTCCGCGAGGTCGGCGTCTTGCTCATCTCCCGGTTGCGCGACTGGTTCGGGGAGGCGGTCCGTACCGGGGCTGCATTCGAGCTCGTAGGACGCGTCACCGGCGGCGAGTCGGTCGATTCGGTGCTTGCCGGTCTGCCCGTCGCACCGGACGTCGTGGAAGGAAACGCATTGCTGGAGCGAGCGCTGGGCCTTTTCGAGCGCCTCGGCGACCAGACCGGGGTGATGTCGACGGTCATCGCGATGGCGTACATCAACTACGCGCCGGTCATTCACCTCAGCTCGTCCGCGCGCCATCTCGAGGAGATCAGGCGGGTCACCTCACGCCTGACGGAGTTCGTGACCGAGAGCGAGCGAGCACGCCAGGAGCTCCAAATGCTGTTCGGCGTCCACGTCTATGCGCGGGCCAAGGTCGTCCCGGACCTGATGGTGACTCGCGGTGAGGAGGCCTATCGCGCCGCGCGTCAGGTCGGCGACCAGGCCACCGAGTTCCACGCTGCGGGTGGGGTCGCGCTCAGCTATCTGGAGCTCGGTGACGTTTCCGCGGCAGAGCGCTGGCTCGAGCTCGCAGCGAGCGTGGCCTCCAGCGCACCGACACCGAATCGGGCCCGTCAGCTTGAGATGTGGCGGGGCATGATCCGGGCCGGCGTCGGCGATGCCGACGGCATGCGCAAGCACTTGGAGCAGGCGGTCTCCCTGGCCACGAGCCAGGGACGCGCCGCGGCGCGCTGCGAGGCGCTCGCGCGGTTGGCGGTGGAAGCCTCGCGCCTCGGCGCCGCGACCGGGCAGGCCGACCTGCTCGAGCTTGCCGAGCGATCAGCCATCGCCGTGAAGGAGATCGCCGCCCTGCTGCCCGGGCACCCGCTGTGGGCGGCCCAGGCGGATGCGGCGCTGGCGGAGGTTGCCCTGGTCCGCGGCGACGTCCCTTCGGCGGTTGCCGCGGCCGGCTCGGCGCTCCATGCGCTCGAGCAGGCCGCCAACGAGGACGCAAACCTCGAGATCGCCTTGCCCGTCGCCCGCGCGATGTTCGCGGGCGGCCCGCCCGAGGTCCAGGCGTTCGTGAAGGGCTACCTTCGGATCACGCTCGGCCGCATCGCGCAGGGGACGCTCGACGAGGCATTTCGCGTGCGCTGGCTCCGGGGCCCGCTAGGGCGGGACCTGGTCGCGCTGGTGGGGACCTTCGATGACGATCGCGGAAATGGCGAGACCTCGGCGTTGGACGGACCGGGCGTCGATGAGGTCGACCGCCGGTTGCTGCGCCTCCTCACCGAAGGCAACACGAACGCCGAGATGGCCGAGAAGGTCGGCCTGACCGAGGAGGCTGTCGGCATGCAGCTCGCCCGTCTGCTGGCCCGACTGGGCGTGTCAACGCGGGCCGAGGCGACCACGCTTGCCTTCAAGGGCTTCGCGTTGTGACGGCCGACGGGCGATGACGCTCCGCGTCCGGGTCGACCGGCACAAGTGCATCGGCGCCGGCAACTGCATCACGATCGCGCCAACGGCCTTCGATTGGCTGCGGGGGGACTTCGGGAAGGCCGACGTGATCGATCCCGAGAGCGTCGACGACGAGCTGCTTCGCGAGGCGGCGTTCGCCTGCCCTACCGGGGCGGTCGTCGTTGAGGACGTCGCCGACCTCTTGCCATGGCAGCTGCGCGGCAAGGCGGCGCCACCGCGCCGGGTCCTGAAGACCTTCATGTTCACCGACGTTGTCGGCTCGACCAACCTCGTCGAGGCCCTCGGCGACGAGGCCTGGGACACGCTCCTGCGCTGGCACGACGCCACATTGCGCGAGGTCTTCACGGCCCATGAGGGCCGCGAGATCTCGACGACGGGCGACGGCTTCTTCATCAGCTTCGACTCGCCCGAGCAGGCCGTCGCAGCCGCGATCGCGATCCAGCGGCGCCTCGCCGAGCATCGCCAGAAGGCCGGCTTCGCACCGCAGGTCCGGATCGGGCTGCATGCCTCGGACGCCCAGCAGGTCGGGGCGAACTTCCGCGGCAAGGGCGTCCACGAGGCCTCGCGGATCGCTTCGATTGCGACCGGCGGCCAGATCATCGCGAGCCTGGCGACGGTGGGCGAGGCCTACCGCGCCTCCGGCGTTCGAAGTGAGCTGCTCAAGGGCCTGTCCGAGCCGATGGAGGTCGTGACGATCGACTGGCGCTGACCGCTCCGGAGATCGTCCATCCGCGCGAGGAGCGTGTGCGCTCCGAGCTCATCGAGGATGGCTCGGCCCTCGTCGATGACCGACCGAACGGCCGGATCGCCCGGCCCGAGGAGCTGCGCCATGTCGAAGATGGCGAGCGCAAGCGAGAATCGGAGCCCGAACGACCGGTAGCCCGCGAGCGCCGAGCGGTAGAGGGCGACGGCGTCGTCACGCCGACCCTCCACCGCGGCGAGTCCCGCCCGGAGGCCCTCGATATTGTGATCCGCGGCGCCGCCCGGGCCGGAGCCGATGAGCTCGAGCACGCCGAGGGCGGTGTCGGCGCGGCCGGCATGGAGCGCGTACCGGCCGACGAAGTCGAACTCGAGGATTTCGCCGCCCGCGCCATCTCGCATGAATGGCTCGGACATCGCGAGCGCGCGCGCCGCATCTCCCGAGGCGAACGCGGCTCGCGCAAGGAAGTCCGAGAGGTTTTGCTCGGACTGGAAGTCGTTATCCCGGCGGGCGTTTGCCAGGAGGCGTTGAACGCCTGCCACGTCCGGCTCGCCCGTCCACGCGGTGAAGTAATCGCGCGTGAACTCGAGCCAGTCCCTCTCATCCCGCTCATTCTCGTCCTCCAGCATTGCGCTCACCGTCTCGCGGAGCCACGCCCACTCGCCGAGCGGCTCGGCAGCACTGGCGGCGTTGCCGGCGTGATAGCTGTCAAAGGAGCGGAATCCGAGGCGGCGAACGGTCGCGATCCCGAGCTTGGTTCGCTCCATCGACGCGCGCGGATCGATCCCGGCCGTCATCGAAGCCAGGTTGTTCAGCCCACGAAGCGTCGCCAGGTTCTGGCGATGAGCCGTCGCATCGACGACTGCGCCCTCCAGCAACGCAATGCCCTCCCGGAGCTGCCCCGCCGAGGCCATGGACGTGCCCTTCGTTACCAGGGCCATGCCGATCGTCTCGTCCAGCCGCAGAGGCTCGGCCAGGGCCAGGGCGCGATCCGACCAGCGGATGGAGTCCGCGTAGCGCTTGCGTCGGAAGTCGAGGCGGGCCATGGTCTCCGCGAGCAGCGCCGCCACCTCGCCGCGCTCGCGGTGGGCGGTGGCGCCCTCTTGCAGCGCGCCGGCAACGAGTGCCTCGATCTCATCGGCGATCCCCGCGGCCACCTTCTCCGCGTCGGTGATCCGCGCCAACGACAGGTGTTCGCTGATCAGGTAGCCCGTGGCCCGAATCACGCCGATCCGATCTCCGAGCGCGGTGTACGCGTCGACGGCCGCGGCAAGGTTGGCGTAGCCGGCCTCCCAGTCCGAGTGGAAGGACTGCAGGCGGCCCATGCGTTCAAGGAGCCGCGCCCGCTGTTCGGCGTCCGGGGTGACCTCCAGGGCCGAGGTCAGCGCGTCGATCGATTGCCCAAGCGCGCCGAGCTCGCGGGCGCGCTCGGCGGTCGCCAGGAGCGAGATTCGCGCCTGCGTCGCGACCGCCTCACCTTCGGGTCCCTCGGGCGCCGCGCGGTATGCCTCGACGAAGTGCGTGGCGACCACCCCGGCCACCTCGTCGTCGCCGAGCGACTCGAAATAGCGAGCCGCCGACAGGTGGCGGGCGCGCCGTTCCCGCTTCGACAGCGTCGAGAAGGCCACCTCCCGCAGGATGGCCTGCACGAAGCCGTGCTGGCCGCGCGTGGGCGCGCGCGGGTCCGTCTCCAGCGTCAGGATCTCCCGTCGCACGAGCGCCGAAAGCCGTGGCAGGAGCTTTTCGGCGGGCTCACCGCTCATCGCCGTGAGGGCGTCGACCGTGAAGCTCTGCCCGATCACGGCGGCGTCCTGGAGGAGCGAGCGGTCGGCCGGCAAGAGGGCGTCGAGGCGGGCCGCCACCAGCGCCTGGAGGGTCGGTGGAACCTCGAGGTTCGCGAGACTGAGGCTGGCGCCTTCCGGGCCCGCCGCGGCTTTCAGGCGACCGTCGTGCCCGATGAGCTGTCCCTTCGCCACCAGCATCCGGATCGTCTCGACCGCGTAGAGGGGGATGCCGTCGGCGCGCTCCAGGATTCGCGCCACGACCCGATCTGGCAGGCTCGGCGCGACTCCGTTCAGCAGCTCGCGCATCGCCGCGTCGGGCAGTGGATCGAGCCGCATCGCCGTCGCCCCGCGCCGGTCCGTGCCCCAGCCCGGACGGCGATCGAGGACCTCCGGCCTGGCCAGGGTCAGGACGAAGATCGGGCTCGAGCGGCCCCAGTCAAGGAGGTGCTCGATGAAGTCGAGCAGGCCGTCGTCGGACCATTGCAGGTCCTCGATGACAAGCGCAACGGTGCCCGTGGTTGCCAGCCGCTCGAAGAAGGTCCGCCAGGCAGCGAAGAGCTCAGCCGCGCCGCCCGGGGTCGCCTCCTCGACGCCCAGCAGGACGAGAATCCGGGGCTCGATCCAGGCTCGCTCGGTTTCGTCGGGGACGTGCTGCTGCACCATCGCGGTGACGGCCCGGCGCGTGGTCTCGGCATCGTCGCCCTCGGCCAGGCCGGCTCGCCGCCGGAACATCTCGCTCAGCGCCCAGAAGGTGACGCCCTCGCCGTAGGACGGGGAGCGCCCGCGGTGCCACCAGACGTTGTCGACGACGCCGTCGAGGTATTTCTCCAGCTCCCACGCGATCCGGCTCTTGCCGATTCCCGCCTGGCCCACCAGCGAAACGAGGCGCGCGCGCCCCTCGCGACCGGTCGCGTGGAACTGCTCCCTGAGGAACCGAAGCTCGTCCGCCCGGCCCACGAACGGCGGCTCGATGGCGTCAGGACGACGGGCGCCGCCGCGCTCCGCGACGACCCGCATGGCGCGCCACGAGGGCACCGGTTCGGGCTTGCCCTTGAGAATCTGGTCTCCAGCGGATTCGAAGGCGATCGCCTCGCCCGACGCGAGGCGCGTGGCCTCGCCCACGAGCACGGTTCCCGGTGCCGCCGCCGATTGCAGGCGCGAGGCGGTGTTGACCATGTCGCCGGTGACCATGCCCTCCGCCTCGGCACCGACCGCTACCGCGGCCTCGCCGGTCAGCACGCCCGCCCGGAGCTGGAGCTCCACGGCCATCTCGCGTCCGAGGACCGGCACCATCTCGACCAGATCGAGCGCGGCTCGGACCGCGCGCTCGGCGTCGTCCTCGTGGGCCGTCGGTGCGCCCCACAAGGCCATGACGGCATCGCCGATGAACTTCTCGACCACCCCGCCGTAGCGACCGACGATCTCGCGCGTTCGCTCGAAGTAGCGGCTCTGGAGCTCGCGGATGATCTCGGGATCACGGGTCGCGGAGAGCGTCGTGAAGCCCACCAGGTCGGCGAACAGGACGTTCACGACGCGCCGCTCGGTCGTTCGAGCGGGCCCAGGTGGCGAGGTTCTGGCTGTTGCCCCGGCGGGTGCCTGGATCGCCGGTCCGCCGTCGTCTTCGAGGAGCCGCGTGCCGCAGTTGCCGCAGAAGCGGGCGCCGGCCACGATCGGTGCGCCGCACGTCGGGCAGTCCATCCGCGATCCACACCGGGCGCAGAATTTCGCGTCGGGAGGGTTGTCAGCCGTGCAGTTTGCGCAGATCACCGTGCCGCGACTGTACCCGAGCGGCCCGCCACCTGCGATCCGTGCGCAATGGTGCGACGCCTGGATCGCGCGGGCTCAGCTTGCGGGCATCTTCAGGTCCTCGAACGTCTCCACGACGGTCTCGAAATGCTCGACGCTCGCGTCGACGAGGTAGGCGTCGAGGGCCGGAAAGAATTGGGCTGTCTGGTAGGCCGGGCCCATGGAGGCCTGCAGGGCCTCGACGTCGGTCCAGGCCGTGATGGCCACGAGCTCGTTGCCGGTGTCGTCCATCCGCCGGCCGATCATCATGCTGTGCATCCCGGGCGGTCGCGTGTTGCCGGCGGTCGCCGCCCGCAGGACATCAAAGACCGCGTCTCGGTCTGCGGCTTGATCCGCGCGCGGGTGATGCGCACGATCACGTCGGTACCTCCCTGCCGGAGCGGCCTTGCCGGGCCCGGAATCTAGCACCAGCCTCCAGCGCTCGTTAACGGATGCGCAGCGGCGGCCCGCTTGGGTGCTCGAGCGTTTCGAGCAGGATTGCGCCCCAGAGCATCGAGTGGTCGCTGACCGACAACCGGCTTCCACTCCGCCACGCCTGGCCGCGATCGTCGAGCACCTCCCAGAAGGTGCCATCGCGCTCGATGAGCCGGCGCATCCGATCCAGCTCGACCGCCGCGGCTGTCGGGTCGACCTCGCGGAGTAGCGACAGGTAGATCGAGCCGAGGCTCGTCCAGCTCGTCGTCGTCT
>JBBQFS010000075.1:0-10827 GCA_038322255.1 Candidatus Limnocylindrales bacterium
TAGCGAGATCGAGGAATGGAAAGCAAAGGGCACAGTCGAAGGCTGGGCCACCAGACCCGCGGCTCACCGCTCAGAATAGTGTCCCCGTATGGCCGTCGTGAACCGCTGAGGACGAGATCCCAGCGGCCATCCGCGACTCTACATCAATCCCTAAGCCGTGTCCCGCATCTCATTCGAACGGGCAGCCGGCGCCGTACAGCACGCGCGCCACCACGCCTGTGCCCTTCGGCACGACCCGCACCTCGATCTGGCAACCTCCGGGAACGCCGGGTACCGAGACGACGAAGCTGCCGTCCTCGAGCGGGCCGTCGAGGTTGACCGTGGGGAAGCTCGCCTTCTGGAATTCGGTGTGGAAGAACAGGGCGGCGTCCCTGGCGTTCGATCCGCTGAGCAGGGCCAGCTCGGCCGTCGTCGGGCCGGTGCCCGTCTCGGTCGGTGTGGCGCCGGGTGGGATCGGGAACCAGGGCGGGAGCGCATCCCAGATCCGACCCCAGGCCGTGTCGGATTGACTCGGCAGGCTCGGACCGGGCGTCGGCGTGAGGCCTCCCGGGGTGGGACTCACCAACGGCATGGTCGCGCCGGTCACGGAGCCGACGGGTCGGTCGACGCAGCCCACCACGAGGCCAGCCGCAGCAACCAGCGCGGCGATGCGTCGGCCCAGCGTCGGCCATCGCGCGGTCACGAGTTCGATCCTAGCGCGGCCCCGCAGCGCGCCGGCCCCGGAGCGTGCCCCGGACCTGGTGATGGACATGAAAGGACCCCGTCGCCCCCAGAAGCGACGGGGTCCTTCCGCAAGTCGTCCGCCCGCTCACCAGGCGTTCGACCGATCGACGGCCGGCTGTGAGGCCTGCCCTCGCTCCCCGGGTGTCCCCGGGATGGTGCTGTGGCCTACCGGCTGCTCGCTGCGAGGGCCGCCGGCAAGATCACGAGGATCAAGAGCGCCGCGAGGAGGAGCATCGCGGCGGTCCTCGTCAGGACGGTGGCCAGGCTGCGGAGGTCGGTTTCCACGGCGTTCAGACGCCATGCATGGGTGTCGTGTTGCGTCGCCAAAAATAGAACGTTTGTTCTATGCTGCGAAGCCCCTTGATCGCGGAGAACGACGGGCGAGCCAGATGCCACCGACCTATGCCGAGCTCCACAGCCATACCAATTTCTCGTTCCTGCACGGGGCCTCACCGGTCGAGGACATGGCCGAGCGGGCGGCCGAATTGGGTCTCTCGGGCCTGGCCGTCACCGATCACGACGGGCTGTACGGGGTCGTCCGATTTACCACGGCGGCCGAGGCGGCGGGGGTGCGTCCGGTCATCGGAATCGAGATCGAGCTGCAGGATCCCGCAGCCCCGGATCCGGACGGCGTGGTCGTCCCGGCCCGCCGCCCGGCACGAGGGCGAGGGCCGGCAGTTGGCCCGGCACGGGAGCGAGGGCCGGCGATCCCCGGCCCCGAGGCGACCGAGGGCCTGCCGGCCCGGCCTCGCCCGAGCCGGCCTCGACTGCCGGGCCATCGGGCCGTGGTCAAGGAGGACCTGCGCGGCGTCGGCGCGCGGCAGCGCGGACCGCACCTGGTGCTGCTCGCCCGCGACGCGACCGGCTACCGGAGCCTGTGCCGGCTCGTCTCCCGCGCGAATCTCGACGGGACCAAGCGCGTGCCGCGGTTCACCCAGGCCCTCCTCGCCGAGCACGCCGAGGGCCTGCTTGCATTGTCGGGTGGGCGCGAGGGCGAGATCGCGCGACGCCTGCTGGTCGGCGACCGCGCGGGCGCGCGGGCGGTGGCGGAGCGCTACGCGCGCCTCTTCAGCCTTGCCGGAACGGGTGGCCACGCCAGCGTGAACGCCACCGCTGGCTTCTTCGTCGAGCTGTCGCACCACCTGCTGCCCGACGACGACTGGCTCGTCGCGGAGCACGTGGCCCTCGCGGAAGAGCTGAGCCTGCCGGTCGTGGTGACCAACGACGTCCACTACGCCCGACCCGAGGATCGAGAGCTGCACGACGTCCTGACCGGCATCCTCCATGGTCGAACGCTCGAAACCCTCGGCGACCTCCGCCGGCCCGACGGCGAGTCGTACCTGAAGTCAGCCGCCGAGCTCGCCGCGCTGCCCCCGGCGTCAACGCTCGAATCGGACGCGCGGACGGCCCGCGCCTGGTTGGAGGGGCTGGCCACGGCCGGCGAGATCGCGGCGTCGTGCACGGTCGATCTCGGCTTCGAGCGGTACCGCTTCCCGGGCTTTCCGGTTCCCAAGGGGGAGACGGCGTTCTCGTACCTCTCGGAGCTGTGCTGGGCGGGCGCCCGGAGGCGCTATCACCCATTGACCTCGGCGGTCGTCAACCGCCTCGCGCACGAGCTCGACGTGATCGAGCGAGCCAGCCTCGCCGAGTTCGTCCTGATCTGCTGGGACCTGATGCGATTCGCGAAGGAGCAGCGAATCCCGGCGCAGGGCCGGGGCAGTGCGACCAGCTCGATCGTGTCGTACACGCTCGGGATCAGCCGGGTCGAGCCGATCGCCCACAACCTCCTGTTCGAACGGTTCATCAACGAGGGCCGCACGACCTATCCGGACGTCGACATCGACTTCAGCTCGGAGCGGCGCGAGGAGGTCATCCAGTACGTGTACGGCCGCTACGGGCCGGAGCACACGGGCATGGTCTGCAACCTCGTGACCTACCGGGCACGCTCGGCAGTGCGGGAGGTCGGGTACGCGCTGGGCTTTCCGAGGCCGCTCGTCGACCGCGTCGCAAAGGCGCTCGAGACATACGACAGCGTCATGGTCCGGCGGGACCTGGAGGCGGATGGCGGCTTTTCCGAGTTTTTCCGCCGGGCAGGGGAGGGAGTGTCGGCGGAGGCGGCAGCGGCGGCCGATGACGCCGAGGCGCGCGGCTTCGTCGACGGGATGGGTCAGCTCAACACCAGGGTGCCCCTCGTCGGGAAGGTGCCGCCATGGCGCCAGTCGCCGAAGCCTGCGGACCCGAACGCACCGCGACCGTTCTCCTGGCTCGGGACGGAGCCGGTCGGTGCGGAGGCGGGCGTGATCACCGAGGCGGCGATGGATCAGGGCGCCGGCGCGGTTCTTCCGGGCCGCGATGCCTCCGAGTTATCTCCAATGAACACCACCGGATCCTTAGATCGGGTACTGCCGCCGTTGGCAGGCGGCCGGGACAGCCCCGGGCTGCAAAACATCCCCGTGCAAGCGTGGGCTGGGATGAATTCGCCAGCTCGCCCCGCTCTCGAGCCGACCGTCATGGACGAATCCGGATCTGGCGATCGCCCCATGGTCATTGGATACAAATCGCCCGGCGACATCGCCGTGAGCGGGCCGAGCCGGTCAGGGATGTGGGAGGAAGCGCCGGAGTCGCCGCCGTCCATCCGGCCGGGCGGCCGGGCCGACGACGAGGGCGGTCCGGGCGACACGCCGGCGAGCGTGGCCTGGCTGCGGGCGGGGCGCGGGACAGGATATGGAGCCGGATCGGGGCGCGGCTCTCGTGGCGGCTCCCAGCCAGGCCTGATCGACGGCAGGCCGATCGACCCTGAGAGTGGCGCCGTCGCGCCGCCCGCGAGGCATGTCGATCGGCTCGGGCGGCCGAACCACTGGGACACGTCGGGCGCGCCCAAGGCCGCGGTCGACAACATTCGTGGCGGAATCGGGGTGGATCGGCTGGGCAGGGCGGACCCTCACATCTCGGCCGCGAGCACCGGCGAGGAGTCGTCTGCGACCGGCCCTCCGAGGTCCGAGGCGGAGCCCCGCCACGCCATCGGCCCGAGGATCGGCAGCACCGTGGGCATGTCGGAATGGGAGCGCTGGCTCGAGTTCTGCGCCCGTATCGACGGCTTCCCGCGCCACCTGTCGATCCATTCCGGCGGGATGCTCGTCACGGCGGCGCCGCTGATCGACATCGCGCCGCTGGAGCGCGCGACGATGAAGGACCGCGTCGTCGTGCAGTTCGACAAGCGCGACGTCGAGCAGCTCAAGTTGATCAAGCTCGATCTGCTCGGGCTCGGAATGCTGGCTGCGATCGACGAGACGCTGCAGCTGATCGAGCACGACTGCGCCACCTGCATCGACCTCGACCGGATGCCCGAGGCGATTCCCGAGGTTTTCCAGATGCTCCAGGCGGCCGACACGGTGGGCGTGTTCCAGGTCGAGAGCCGGGCCCAGATGCAGACCCTGCCGAAGTCGCGCCCGGGGAGCCTCGATGACCTCGTCGTCGAAGTCGCGATCATCCGGCCCGGTCCGATCCAGGGCAATGCCGTGCACCCGTACCTGCGCCGGAAACAGGGGCTCGAACCGGTGACGTATCTCCACCCGAGCCTCGAGCCCGTTCTGCGGGACTCGATGGGCGTGATCCTGTACCAGGAGCAGGTCATGCGGATCGCGATCGAGGTCGCCGGCTTCTCAGCGGCGGAGAGCGATGGCTTCCGACGGGCGATGGGCACGTGGCGCTCGACGCGCGAGATGGAGAAGCTTCACCAGCGCTTCCACGATGGCTGCATGCGCCAGCCGGAGATGACCGAGGAGGTTGCCGAAGAGCTGTTCCGCCAGGTCGCCGCGTTCGCCAGCTTCGGGTTCGCGAAGAGTCATGCCGCCGCGTTCGCGCGCACCGCCTATGAGTCGAGCTTTTTGAAGCTGTTCTACCCGGCCCAGTTTCTCGTCGGGCTGATCAACGCCCAGCCCATGGGCTTCTATCCCGTCGAGGTCCTGGTCAACGACACCAAGCGCCACGGCGTGAGCGTCCTGCCGGTCGACATCAACGCCTCGACCTACAAGACCACGACCGAGTGGGTCGGGCGGCCGGGGTGGGCGCTCGCGGGAGTCGCCGGGGACGCGCCGGGGCTTGGGCGCGCCGGCGCTCACGACGATTACCCTGGCGAGGAATTGCCAGATGGCCTCGGGATCGACGCGCGGCCGCGGCCCGTGCGCTCGACGTCATGCGTCATCCCCGGCGCCGTCGCGCGCGATCTGTGGTCGGCGGAGAGCGCGACCGGCTGGGGCGTCAGGCTCGGGCTGCACCTGGTGAAGGGCATCGGCGAGCTGCACGCCGAGCTGCTCGATGCCGAGCTGGCGCACGGCCCCTACGTCTCGCTGGCCGACGTGGTCGAGCGGACGGGCCTGCCCGAGGAGACCATCGAGCGGTTGATCCGGACCGGCGCGCTCGACTCGCTGGGCCGACCTCGGCGCGAGCTCCTGTGGCAGCTCCGGGAGGTCGCCGGAGTCATGCGAGGACGCGGAGCTCGATCTGCGAGGGGCTCACGTCGCGTCGCGAGCGGAGCGAGCGTTCTGCGGCTACCCGCGACGGAGGCCCCGGCCCTCCCGGCGATCAGCGAGCCGGAACGGGTCGGCGACGCCTACGCGGTGGTTGGGCTCGACGCGCGCAACCAGGTGATCTCGCTCTTCCGCGACGCGCTCGATCGCCTGGGCGCAGTCCCCAACTCGGCCCTCGCCGACCGCCGGCCGGGCCCCGTTCGGATCGGGGGCCTGGTCGTGACACGCCAGCACCCGATGACCGCGAAAGGCACGGTCTTCCTGGCCCTCGAGGACGAGACCGGCATGGTCAACGTCACGCTCTGGCCCGACACATGGGCGCGCCTCCGGGGGGTCGTCCGCCGGCATGCGCTGCTCCTCGTCGACGGCGACCTTCAGCGCGAGTCATCGGTCGTCAACGTGATCGCGCACGAGGTCCGGGCCTTGACCACTGTCGCCGAGCGCGCGGGTGGTCCTGAGGCCCCCGCCGGGGTTCGACAGCTCGGTCACGCCGGGATGCGTCGCCTGGGCTGACGCCCCTGGACCGACACGCGGGCCGTGCCGGCCCCGCAAGCCGAGGCCTCAGCGGCTCGCCGACCGCCTCTGTGGGTTGCCCTTGGCGGGCGTTCGACCCGACGAGCCACGGCCCGGCTGTCCCCGGCGCGGGCTCGACAGGGCGAGGAAGCGCCGGTACCAGGCCGCCGCGGCCGAGAACAGCATGCTGCTGATGGGACCCTGGAAGAATGCGAGGCTCAACAGGCCGCCGACCTGGTCGGTGGCCAGCGGCGTTCCAAGTCGCGACCCGAACTGCGTCACCAGCAGGATGACGACCAGGCCCTGGACGAGCCCCACGATCAAACCGAGCAGGTAGCTGGCCCGTGGCGCGAAGAAGCCGACCACAAGCTGCGGCGCGAGGGCCGACCCGGGGATGACCAGGAGATCGCGGGCATAGACGGAGCCTTCGAGGTTCGGGAAGGCGTACCAGGCGATCGCACCGAGCAGGACGAGCCCGATGCCGCCGAGCAACGCCCGGCTCCGGAGCAGCATCGGCAGGGCGGCCAGGTCCTCACGAATCTGTGGCGCGTGGTAGGCCCCGCGGAAGGCCGACATGAATCCAGGCCGGCCCGTCGGTGGCTGGGCAGGGCGATCCCCACGGCGAGGCGTCGGGCCCGAGGCACGGGCATCGGTCGGCTCCGCGCCGCCCTCGACGACGGCCCCTGTCTCGTCCATTGGCTGGGTCGCCGTCTGGCGGTACCGGCGGCGCGCCTCGGAACGAGCGGTCTGTTTGGCGCGGGCCACGCTGCCTCCTGCAATCTGGGAATGGCGTCACGACAGGTTCGTCATCGTACGCGCCGCGAGCGATCGGCGGTGGATGCCCGCATCGAGTGCGACCTAATGGGTCGACGAGCGCCGGCGAACGCCGAGGTAAGCGGCCGATGATCGGCCGATGATCGGCCGGTGCCGGCCCGATGAGCCGGCGCTGATCGACGGCTGGTACAACCCACAAAGCCGTCCCGCCCGGCCTCGGTGCACCCGCCCGGAGGTCGATCGTGGAGCGTCGTGCTGCGCCCTTCGCCGCGCTGTTGGTCATGCTGTCGGTCGGCGGGGCCGTTTTCGCCGCGTCGAATCCCGCCCCCGAACCGCTCGCGGCCGTTCCGTGGCCGGTCTCGACCCTCCTGATCTCGGAGGTCCAGACCGGCGGCAGCTCGGCTTCGGACGAGTTCGCCGAGATCACGAACGTCGGCCCAGCATCGGTCGATCTCGTCGGCCTGGAGATCGTCTACGCCACCTCGACCGGCAGCACCGTCACTCGAAAGGCCACCTGGTCGACGACCACACTGCTCGGCCCTGGGCGCCACCTGTTCATCGCCAACACCGCCGGCATCTACGCCGCCCTGGCGGATGCCACGTACAGCGGCGGATTCGCGGCGACCGGTGGGGCGATCGTCCTGCGGGTGGTTGGCGGTGCACCAGTGGATGCCGTTGGCTGGGGCGACGCCACGAACTCTTTCGTGGAGGGCGTGCCGGTGTCGGCTCCGGCCGGGGGCTCGAGCGTCGAGCGCAAGCCCGGAGGCGTCTCTGGCAACACCACGGATTCGAACGCCAACTCGAGCGACTGGTTCAGCCAGTCGACGCCGAACCCGCAGTCGCTCGCGGCGCCTCCGGTCCCGGCCCCAGGGCCGTCCCCGACCCCTGAGGTCTCGGGCAGCCCGAGTGCGTCAGTCACGCCCACAGCGGCGCCATTCGTGGAGCCCAGCGCGACACCGGGGGCGACGGATATCCCACCTTCGAATGCTCCGGTTCCGAGCGCGACCGCCGATCCGTCCCCGAGCCTCGCCCCGGAGCCCTCGCCAACGGCGACCAGCGAGCCGACGCCGACACCGGCGCCGACCGCGGGTCCGACGCCAACGGTTGGCCCGACAGCAGCCCCAATCACGACGCCGGCCCCGACGCCAGGGCCCACGCCGGAGCCGCTGCCCACCCCGGCTCCAACCAGAGCACCGACCGATACGCCGACCCCGGCACCGGCGGCGACGTCTGCCGCGAGCGTCTCGATCGAGCAGGCGCGAAGCCAGGCCAACGGCACCACGGCCCAGGTCACGGGCGTCCTGACCACGCACCTCGGTGCGCTGGAGTCAGGCCGCAAGGCATTCGTCCAGGACGACACCGCCGGCATCGCGCTGTACCTCGACGTCGCAGTCGTCGCCGGGCTCACAGCCGACACCCTCGTGAAGGTCACCGGTACCGTTGATGACCGGTTCGCAGAGAGAACCTTGCGCGTCGCGGTCGCCGATATCGTGTCGTCCGGTCCGAAACAGCGGCCCCAACCATTGTTCCAGCAGACGGGCGACATCGGCGAAGCCGTCGAGGGCTACCGCGTGACCGTTCAGGGCGTGACCGTCGGATCGCCGACGGACCTCGCGGACGGCCTCGGGCTGATGGTCGACGACGGCACCGGCCAGGTTCGCGTCATCGTCGGCCCCCAGGCCCTCGGCGGCGCTTCCGTGCCGAGCGGGACCACGGTCGTCGCCGTCGGTCCGGTCGGGCAGCGCGACAGCAGCGGAACCGGCCTGGCTGGCTATCGCATCCACGTGACGGAAGGGAGCGACTTCGGCATCCTGGTCCCGCCAACCCCGAGCCCAACCGCAACTCCCGTGCCGACCCAAATGCCGACCCCGACGCCCGCGCCGACGCCGGTTCCCACACGCACGCCCGGCCCGACCGCTACGCCGGCGCCGACCGCCGCGACGACCCCGACGCCGACCGCCGCCCCGACGCCGACGCTGGCGCCGACGCTGGCGCCGACGCGAACACCAGGCCCCACGCCCAGCCCCTCGCCGTCTCCGACCCCAACCCCGAGGCCCACCCCTGGCCCGACACCGCCGACCACGCTCAGCATCGTCGAGGCTCGCGGCGTCTCGATCGGCATGGTCGTGACCGTCGCCGGCGTGGTGACGGCGGAGGCCGGCCGGCTCGGCACGCCGCCGCTCATCGCCATCGCGGATGGCACGGGCGGGATCGCGGTTCGGCTCCCGGATGGCGTAACGCCGCCGAGCCGCGGCGTCACAGTCCAGGTCAAGGGCGCGCTCGCGGATCCATATGGCCAGCTCGAGCTTCGTCCGACGAGCACGGGCTTCAGTGTCACGGGCAGGGGCAGCCTGCCTGCGCCACTTCGGCTGACCGGGAAGGGCCTCGGCGAGGCGACCGAGGGCCGGCTTGCCGAGCTGACCGGTACGGTCTCGGCGACGCCCAAGAAGGGGACGGGCGGTGACCTGACCGTCGATCTGGTGGACGCAGCCGGCACGAGCTTCCGGATCGTCGCGGACGGGTCGAGCCAGATTCTCAGCACCGGCTTCGTGAAGGGCCGCTCCTACCGACTGACGGGAATCGTTGGCCAGCGGGCGTCGCGCAAGGGCGCGCTCGACGGCTATCGGCTGTATCTCCGTGATCGAGCCGACGTCGTGGCTCTCGCAGAGGGCGGGGGCAGTGGTCCGGGTGCCGGCGGGGCGCCGGTTGCCAGCGGCGCGCCGGGTGCCAGCGGCGCGCCCGCTGCGGTCACGCCGATCTCGAGCGCCCTTGCCATGCCGGACGGGATCTCGGTGACCGTCGAAGCGATCGTCACGGCGGGTGCCAGCCTCCTGGATTCCAGCGGCCGTCGGATCGTGGTCCAGGACCCCACTGGCGCCGTCGAGATCCTCCTGCCAAAGGACGCGAACGCGCCGAATGCTGGCGCGAGGGTTCGCGTCACCGGTATGACAGGCCACGCCTGGGGTGCGCCGCGCATCGCGGCGACGAGCATCCAGTCCCTGGATGGCGGCACCCCGCTCGGGCCGACCGTCCTCCAGCGCGCGCCGGCCGAGCGTGACGAATGGCTGCTGGTCCGCTTCTCCGGCACCATCCTCAAGGTCGAGCGTCTCGGCGACCGCTGGCGGGCGGAGATCGTGCTGCCGGATGGCGCGAAAGCACCGGTCTACGGCCAGGCCGGCGCCGGGATCCCCTCGACCGCGATCCTCGTCGGCCGCCGGATCACCGCCGTCGGCATCGTGAAGCGGCCCTATCCCACCGCGAGCGATCGCCGGTTCGCGGTCCTGCCACGCGGCCGCGGCGACGTCTCTGTCGGGCCCGTGGGAAACGGCGCTCCCTCCGGCTCGCTCGAGTCCAGCGGCTCGAAGGGGTCACAGGGCCTAAATGGGTCCTCCGGTTCGAGCGCCGGTTCGCCTGGCTCGCCCGGCTCGAGCCCGGCCGTCGACATCACGCCCGACACCGATCTCGCGACGCTGCTCGACCACGTCGGCCAGCGCGTGCGGGTCGGCGGCCTCGTGGCCCGACTGGGCAACGACGGCTTCGACCTCGACGACGGGACCGCCCTCGCCCGGATCCAGCTTCGCGGAGACATCGCGGCCCTCCTGCCGCACCTGCGTGAGGGCGAGGCGATCGCCGCGACCGGCTTCGTCGAGCTCGTCGACGGCGCCCCGATCGTGGCGGTCGACGGGGAAGGAAGCCTGGCGCGCGTGGGCAGCCTCGGGCAGGCCCTGCCGATCGGGCCGCAGGCCGAGCCAACGCCGTCCCCAGGCGGGGGAGGTGCGTCAGCGATCAGGGCGGACTCCACGGTCTTCGGGTCGGACCTTGCACCCACGAGCCTCCTTGCGATGGGGCTGATCGCGGCCCTCTCCGTCCTCGTGACGATGCTCAGACGGCGCCTGCTTCGGCGCCGCCTCCGAACCGCGCTGGTCGACCGGCTCGGGAGCCTGCAGCCGGGGCCGGGCTGATCGGCGGGTCCCGCGCGACCCGCTGAACGTGGGCTGAGGATGGGCTGAGCACGATTCGTGCTTGACGGTCGCTGAAACGCGTGCCTACGCTTGCCTCAGTTCCGCAGTCGCGGGAACGAGGAGGAGAACCGCAGTTTGCCGAACGCGGACCACCGCGTCGCGCTTCCCCCAGGGGAGCGGCAGTACCACATCGATCTCGGCCCCGGCGAATTGGCCGAGTACCTCCTCCTCCCCGGCGACCCCGATCGGACCTCCAGGATTGCCCGGCTGCTCGACGACGTCGAGCTCGAGCGCCGGCACCGCGAATTCGCGTCGGTCACCGGCAC
>JBBQFS010000076.1:0-10736 GCA_038322255.1 Candidatus Limnocylindrales bacterium
AAGTTGAACGGGCTGATGACGGCGAACACGCCGTGGGGCCGCAGGATCGATCGCGTGTGGACCGTCGGGTCGCCGAGGTTGTCCATCGGGTGGTCGTAGCCGTCGTTGTCCTCGACGGTCTGGGCGTAGTAGCGGATGAGATCCGCGGCTTCCTCGACCTCGCCGAGGGCCTCCAGCCGGTTCTTGCCGACTTCGAACGCCATGTCGGCGCCGTAGCGCATCTGGCGCTCGGAGATGAGCTCGGCAGCCCTGCGGAGAACCTTCAAGCGGTCTCGCCACGGCGTGCGGCGCCACGCTGGCGCGGCTCGGCGTGCGGCCTCGATCGCCTTGGCGACATCGCCGCGATCGCCCTTCGCAAACGTCCCGACGAGCAGATCGCGATCGATCGGGGAGCGGGCCTCAAACGTCCCGGCCGAGCCGTCGACCCAGCGCCCGTCGATGAAGTTCTGGTGGTGGCTGCCCAGTTTGGCTCTCGATTCCTGGACGCCGGCTTCGTAGAGCCCGTGGAGCTCCTCGTTGTCGTTCCGGAGCGTCGCGTAGGTGATCTTGATCCGCGGCTTGGAGCCGGCGCTGTCGGTCGGACGGGTCTCGGTGGTCATCGGCTCTCCAGGCTGCCAGGCGGGCGTGCGCTGCGGGCGCCCATTGAGAGCCCGCGCGAGGTTGTGCCAGTCTACTGCGGGAGGCGCTCGATCAGGCTCGCCAGCGACGGCGCCATGGCATCGGCGCGAACGTCGCTCGCGGCCGCTTCGGCCGCCGACACCTTCCCCGTCAGGACGAGGAATCCCCGAAGGCCGACACGGCGGGCGGCGGCGATATCGGCGCGGGGGTCGTCGCCGACCATCGCGACCCCCGTCGGGGCGCGCGCCGAGCTCGGCGCGGAGCTCGGCGACGGCCTGGCGGAAGACCACGGGCGATGGCTTGCCGGTGATCACGGCGCGACGCCCAAGCGCGAACTCGAGGCCCGCAACGTAGGCGCCAGCGTCGAGCGTGAAGCCCTTCGGCGTCATCCACCACGGGTTCCGGTGCATCGCCACGAACTCGGCACCGGCGCGCAGCTGGCGGAAGGCGATGTCGAGGTTGCGGTATGAAAGGTCATCGCCCGCGTCGCCGATCACCACCGCGGCCACGGGCTCGGAGCGGCGGTCCGCCTCGTCCGGGGCAAGAACCTCCTGGCCGGCCCACTCCCGCCGTGCGTCCGGCGCCGCCAGCACGAGGATCGGGCCGCCGGGGTGGCTGGCGGCGGTATAGGCAGCCGCGGCGGAGGCAGCCGTGATGATCTCGGCGCCTTCGACGGTCAGCCCCGTGGCCTTGCCGAATGTGGCGGCAAGGGTCGATCGATGCGCCGACGAGAAGTTGGTCACGACGCGGTACGGGAAGCCGCGGCGGCGCAGCTCGACGAGCGCCTCGGCTGAGCCCTCGATCGGAGCGCCACGGAACATCAGCACGCCGTCGGCATCGAGGACGAAGGCGCGAACGCCCGCCAGCGCATTGCTGAGGTTCGCCCCAGTGGTCGCGATTTGCGCTCGCGCGCCGGCTCGTACTGACGCGTCGGCGCGCGATCGCGAGGCAATTCTGGGCACGCCGCCGATGGTAGGCTCGGGCCACCGGCTCGACTCGCGGCATTCGGTGCAATCGCGCACGCGATGCTGAACGGAACGCGCAGGACGGAGGGGCGGATGGGCCTGCTCGACGGCAAGAAGGCGCTGATCTTCGGCGTCGCGAATGACCACTCGATCGCGTGGGGCATCGCCAAGGCGCTGCGCGATCAGGGGGCGACGCTGGGATTCTCGTCGGTCGAGAGCCTGCTCGAGCGCCGGGTTCGACCGCTGGCCGAGTCGATCGGGGCGACTTTCATCGAGCCATGCGACGTCCAGTCCGACGACCAGATCCGCGCGGTCATGGACAAGTGGCGCCAGGTCTACGGCGAGATCGACGTCCTCGTGCACGCCCTGGCGTTCGCCAAGCGCGAGGACCTCGACGGCGAGTTCGTCGACACGTCGCGCGACGGCTTCGCCCTGGCCATGGACGTCTCGGCCTCTTCGCTGGTCGCCATGGTCCGCGAGGCGCGTCCCCTCCTCCACTCCGGGTCGTCGGTGCTGACGCTCACCTACTACGGCGCGGAGAAGGTCGTGGCCCACTACAACGTCATGGGCGTGGCCAAGGCGGCGCTCGAAGCGTCCGTCCGGTATCTCGCCGCCGACCTTGGGCCGTCGGGCGTCCGCGTCAACGCGATCTCCGCCGGACCGATCCGCACGCTTGCCGCCGCCGGCATCGCGGGCTTCAAGGGCATGTACGGGTCATTCCCGGAGCTCGCGCCGCTGCGCTCGAACATCACGCCAGAGGACGTTGGCAAGACGGCGCTTTGGCTCGCCTCGGACCTCTCGAGCGCCGTGACCGGCGAGGTGATCTACGTCGACGGCGGCTTCAACATCATGGGCGTCCCCCTCGCCGAGGGTTAGGCCGCAACCACCTGGTCCCGACCGCCGGCCTTGGCCATGGCGAGGGCGACATCGGCGCGCTCCAGGAGGAGGCTGCCCTCGACCTCCCACGCCTCGAGGCTCGAGCAGCCCGCGGAGACAGTCGTCGTCAGTCGATCGCCAGACGCCGTCCCGACGCTCTCGCGCGCGAACGTCCACCGCACGGCTTCGGCCACCGCGATGGCATCCTCGCGGCTCGCGTTGTCGAGGATCACCACGAACTCCTCGCCCCCGTAGCGCGCGACGAGGTCGCTCGCGCGCGCTCGAGCCCGGAGTGTCTCGGCGAAGAGGCGCAGGACTCGGTCGCCGACCTGGTGTCCGTGGCGCTTGTTGACGCGACCAAAGTAGTCGAGATCGAACAGGATCGCGGAGCGTTGCCGGCGATTCTCGGCTGGCGTCCGCCGGCGGACAGCATCCTCGCGCTCGAGCGCGGCGTCGAAATGGCGACGGTTGTGGATCCCGGTCAGGGGGTCGGTGATCGCGGCGTCGCGCGTCGCCTGGTGGAGATAGGCGTTCGCGAGCGCGAGCCCGACCTTGCCCGCCAGGAGAGAGGCGACCTCGCGCTCCTGGGCCGTGAACGGCATGGACAGGTCGCTGCGCAGCCAGGTCACGACGCCGCCGACGTCGTCGCCGATGACCATCGGCGCCGCCATGGCGGCGACGGTGTCGGCCAGCTTGACCTTCGAGACGGCCTTCGGGAACGTTGAGCGCTCGAGCTTGTCCTCGACGATGACCGCCCGGGCGACGATCGCCCGCCCGCTCACCCCTTCGCCCGGCTGAATCTCCTTGCCGACCACCGAGGCGTCGCCGCCCGCGACGGTACTGATGAGGTAGCGCCCGGACGCCTCATCGCGGTCCACCAGGACGACCATGGCGGCCGGGATGACCGTCGCCGCGCCGGTCGCAACCTCGTCATCCATGGTGGCCGGGTCGAGGCTCGAGCCGAGGACCGTGGCGAACGCGGTCAATCGGTCCAGGAGGGCCGCGCGCTCGGTGAGCTTCTGGCGCTCACGCCCGAGCGCGAGTGAGGCCGCGAGTCGGTCGCCGACGATCTGCATCGTCGCGAAGTCGTCCTCCTCGAGGCGATGTTCGCCGTTCGTCTCGACATTCAGCACGCCGAGCAGCTCGCCATCGGTCTGGAGCGGGATGCCGATCTCGCTCATCACGTCCGGGTCCGCCGACAGGAAGTCGGGATCACGGCGGGCGTCGGGCAGGAACGCCGGCTGCCGCGTCCGGACAATCCGACCGAGGATGCCGCGGTCCGGCGTGACCGTCTGGATCGGGAAGCGATAGTTGCGGTGGGCCCCGAGCTGAAGCGCCTGGCCATCCCAGACGTAGACCGAGGGGTAGCGGTAGCCGAAGGTGTCCTCGAGCAGGCCCATGACGCGGTCCAGCGTCTCCGAAGTCGGGCCCTCCCGCGCCAGCAGGCTGCCAACCAATTCGACCGCCGCGAGCTGGCGCGCCTGGCGACGAGCCCGATCGTTGGCCCGCCTCAGGCGGACGCTCGATCGAGCGAGGTTCGCGACCACCCGGCGGCAGCCCAATGCCACCACCCCGGCGGCCATCGCCAGCGCCAGCGTCTCCTGGCGAACGGCCGAATCGAGGTTCGGAATGGCCAGGGGTACGAGCATCATGGCCATCCCGGCGATGGCGATCGCGATCGAGCCTGCGCCGCCCCTTGCGGCCGCCAGGGCGATCACGGGGATGGCAAGCGCGCTGAGCGGCCAGGTCTCGGTCGGATCCAACCACTCATTCGCGGCGCCCACGAATCCGAGGGAGATGGCCAGCCGGAGGGTCGCCAGCCACTTGGGCGCGGATCGCCACGCCGCCAGGGCGGCCTGCCCGACCATGAATGCCCCGGCCGCGAGGATGACGACCCATGCGGAGCCGCTCTGGACCGAGCACTCCACCACCAGGGTCGGCAGCGCGATCGCCGCCGCGAGCCACAGCTGGGGATCGCGACGGAGCCGGATGGCAAGGCGCGCCGCGCTCCAGGGACGGCCCGAGTCCCGCGCCCGGCGTTCCAGGAAGAAAGAGTCGATCGAACGGGAGCCTTGGCGGGCGTCGATCGACCTGCCAGCGACGCGAGGCGCCGGGGCAGTCGGAGAAGACGCCGTTTGGGTCGTCGCGGAGATCGGGCTTGAGGTCGTGTCCACGCAGCTCTTCGGTGCAGGCAACATTGACCCGACCGACGGCAGGGCACTCGCGATGCTCGACTCGGGGACCGCGCCTCACCATCCCCCGTCCGTACCAGCCATCGGGCATCCGGATCAGGTGTCGATCCGGAATACCTCGCCCTGGTCGTTGACGAAGATCGACCTGAATCCGGCGGCGATGATCTGGTCCCGGATGCCATCCGGGAGCCCGTCCGGCTCGAGGACGACGTACGGATAGGCGCGCGAGTCGAGGAATCTCGGGAGCTGGTCGAGCCCGTACAGCCGCCCCCCGACGGTCTGGTGGCTGACCTCGGGATCGAGGCTGACGAACGTCTCGATCACGCCATCGAACACGCCGAGGGGCGTCGCGACCCACTGCTGGAAGCTCTTCGCGAGGTGGAGCAGGGGCGTGTCGTGCCGCAGGGCGCCTGTCTCGATCTCGTGGCGGACTGCGTCGAGGATCTCCTGGCGCGGCTCGTCAACCACGGTCCGCGAGTTCGGAAACCCGACCCAGAACCCGCTGCCGGCAAAGTGCAGGTCGATGGCGAACGTCTCCGACCAACGATGCTCGCCGAGGTGGTAGGCGTCGATCGGCTTCGGTCGCAGCGGGAGGGCGGCGACGACGGTGAAGGCCACGAGGACGGCGGCCCGACCCAGCAGCGGCAGCCGCTCGGTGGCCCACGCGTAGGCGAGGGCCGCGGCGGCGCCCGCGGCGGCCACGGTCGAGAGCCAGTAGAAGACCGTCTTCGGCACCTCGAACCGCAGCGCGTCGCCGAGGAATCCGAGATCGTTCGGGAGGACCTGCGTCAAGACCACGGCGATCGCGCCAACCCCGAGCCCTACGAGGACAATCGGCGACCGCGCGCCCCGGCTGCCGAGGATCGCGCCGACGACGAGCGTGATGAGCAGGATGCCGCTCGATTCGAGGGCCAGGTTGACCGCGGTGCCGACGGCTTCTGGTAGTCGACTGAGGTTGAGCAATGCCACCGACGTGGCGATCGCAACCCCGATGACGACGGCAATGAGCACAACCATCCGCCCGATCTCGGCCAGTCGGATGAGCGCGGCCCTTGCGCGTTCGCTGGCCGCGACGGTCCGTCCGATGATGACGCCGATCGCGATCGCGACCGGGAGCCCCACACCGAGGGCGAGCGTCGGCAACGAGATGCCGATCATCGTAGCCAGCTGGGGCGCCGCGATGAGGCCTGCGGTGAGGGTCGCGACGAACGCGTCCGGGGCGAGATCGCGCGGGCGCAGCAGCGCGACGATTCCGATCGTGACGATGGCGAAGAAGCCGATGACCGGGTGGACCAGGGCCGCGGAACCGAGAACGAGCCCGATGACTGCCCCGCGCCCGATGCGCCACGGATCGGCAGGCGCACTTTGGGGCCGCGCCTCCTCGGGTCGCCCCTCCATCGGACGACGAAGTGCGTCCGCCGCGACCGCCAGGCCGAGGCAGACGAGCGGAACGACGACGACGGTGCCGCGCGCGTCGGCCAGGCGCGCGAATGACTGGCTGAGCGCGAAGGCGAGCAGCGCCCATGGCCCGATCGGCGCCTCGCCGCGGCCCAGCGAGCTCGCCAGTCGATGGACTCCGGCCGCGACCAGGATTGTCTGGGGCAGGATGAATCCGGCGATCGCGAGGCCGCCGGACAGGCCCGTCATGGTCGCCACTGCGCCCAGGAGCCCGTCGTAGCCGAGCACCGTGCGCGACGGCCCAATGATCGGCGACTGGGTCGCGGTCAAGGGCGAGAACCAGCCGAACGTTCGCAGGTGCTCGACGGGTCCGACGTAGTTCGGAAGCACGTCGACGAACGGCACGACCGGGCTTGCCAGCTGAAGGATCACTGGGCCGGCCCAGACGACCGCGACAAGGGTCGCGACGGGCCATGACCCGATCGACGCCATGCCACCGCGCCAGCCGCCGAACGACGTCAGCGGATGCAGGTGGCGTGAGATCGCCGGGAGCCACAACGTCGCCATGACGATCAGAAAGTCGATCCCGATGAGCACCGGCGCCCGGAACAGGCCGAACGCGCCGAGCAGCCCGACCTCCAGCGTGTCCTTGAGCACCGCCGCGACCATCGCCGCGATGAGGGCTTCGGCCACCGAGTCGAACGGCCGGCTGCGCGCTGCGCGAGCGAGGACGAGACCCGCGGCGAGCTCGAGCACCGTGGCGCCGAGCACGAGCAGAGCTGCCGGGAGCGTGACCGCGAGCTGGCTGATGATGCCGTTCAGCGCCTCGCCGAGGTCGAACCCGAGGTTCTCGGAGCTTCGAAGCCAGGCCAGGCCGAGGAGGAACGCGGCCAGCCCGATGACCCCGACCAGGTCAAGGGCGATTGCATCACCGTTCCGAAGCCGGCGTCCCTCCACCGGCGAGATGGTACGGGGCGCTGGTCAGCCCATGAAGCGAGCGGCCGCCATCGCGGCCACGGCGAAGAGGAGCAGGATCAGATCCAGGAGCCCGTAGGTCCGGAGCCGCTTCTGCACGGCGTGCATCCGACCCATCAGCTCCGCGCTGGGCGGCCCTCCTGCGCTTTTCATCTGCCCACCGATCGTCCCGAACTCCTCCAGTGCTCGGGGAATCAGCAGGTTCCCGCCGATCCAGGCCACGATGGCCGTCAGGCCGCCGATGCCGAACGTCAGTCCCGGGAGGGTGGTGGCTACTGGGAGCCAGCGAACCACGTACAGCGTCACGCCGGCCACCACTGCCAGGGTCGAAACGGCAAGGAAGTAGCGCGGCGCCTTTCGGCGCTCGATCATCTCGGTGACGAACGGCTCGGCGGCAGGCCCGAGCTTGTTGATTGACGGCTCGATGTAGAAGAAGAACAGTGCCGCGCCGCCCACCCACAGGACGCCGCTTGCGATGTGCACGATACGAAGGACGATCGCCAGGACATCCATCCGTCGTTCCCCACGTCCTTGATCAACGTTGCCCTTGGTGCGAGGGCGAGGAGGACAGCGTAATCACGCGGGAAGACATGGTCACGTTTACTCGGGGAAGGTATTGGAGCGGGCGGCGGGATTCGAACCCGCGACATCCAGGTTGGAAACCTAGCGCTACTACCAACTGAGCTACGCCCGCTCGGCTGCCTGCTTCGCTCGCCGTTCAAACGTTCGAAGCCGATGACAGTTCGCGCAGACGATATCGCACTTGGCGGCTTCCGCAAGGATTCGTCGGATCCCGGCGCGGCCAACCATGAGTGTGACTCTCATGACCTTGGCCGATGGATCGCGATGATCGAAGTCCATGGAGCATTGGGCGAATCGCGCGCCGCAATCGGCGCACGGAACCGACCGCAGCTGGTCGAGGATTTCCTCGTGGTAGCGCCAACGGACTCTGTGGCTCGCCGTTGTGGGGGACTCCGACTGTGTTCGCGAACTCAGCCATTGGCGATGCCGCCCCCTGCTGCGGAGCCTGTGGCAGTTTGCACACACCACGTCGCACTTGGCGGGCCTCGGCAATGATCTGCGCTCGACTCTTGAGGGCCGCGCGACCTGAACAGAGCGTGAAACTCTTCTCGGCCGGGTTGCGGTGGTCGAAGTCCATCTGGTGACCGGCGAACCGTTCCCCACAGTCGAAACAAGGGACTTCGCGCAACTCTCGAAGGAATGACGTCGTGGCGGCCTGACGTCTTGCGACACGTTCGATTTCAGTGTCACGATTGGCGGCGTAGTACCGCACATTCGTCGGCCGTTGGTTGCGTTTGCTCGGCATGGTCCATTATAGAACACCCGTTCGATAGATAGCAATAGACTCCATCCACCGTCTCCTTTTTGATTTCCACGAGACGGCCCGTACGATTGAATGAGTCAATGCGCAGAGACGTGGCATGAGAGGAGTTGGCGTTGAAGGTCCGAAGATCGAGATGAGCGGCTTCGAGGCTCAAGTCAGCGCCGCGCGCGAGTGGTTCGGCCAGAGCCGCTTCGACGGCATCGTCCGCCTCCACACGGCCCGCGAGGTCGCTGCCCAGCAGGGCACGATCGAGCAGGACTACACGGTCGCCCGCACCGCGGCCGAAGGCTTTCACGCCCGGCTTCGGGAGCTCTTCTCGAAGGGCGAGCAGATCACCACGTTCGGGCCCTACTCACCCGGCCAGGCCGTCGTCATGAAGCGCCTCGGAATCGAGGGCATCTACCTCGGCGGCTGGGCGACCTCCGCGAAGGGCTCGAAGGCCGAGGACCCTGGTCCGGACCTCGCCAGCTACCCCCTGGGCCAGGTGCCCGACGAAGCGGCGGGTCTCGTCCGCGCGCTCCTCGCGGCCGACAAGAACCAGCACTTCCTCCGATCCCGAATGAGCGCGAAGGACCGGGACGCCAAGCCGGCGATCGACTTCCGGCCGTTCATCATCGCCGACGCCGATACCGGCCACGGCGGTGACGCTCACGTTCGAAACCTCATCCGCCGGTTCGTCGAGGTCGGCGTCCCGGGCTACCACATCGAGGACCAGAAGCCCGGGGCCAAGAAGTGCGGTCACCAGGCTGGCAAGGTCCTGGTCGGCCAGGACGAGCAGAACAAGCGGCTGAATGCGGCGCGCCTCCAGCTCGACGTGATGCGGGTGCCGGGAATCATCGTCGCGCGCACCGATGCGGAGTCGGCGACGTTCCTCGACAACCGCGCCGACGAGCGCGACCAGCCGTTCATCCTCGGCGCCACGAACCCCGAGATCCCGAGCTATCGGGTCGGCGTCATCGCGATCCACAGGACGCTGCACGACCTGGGGCTCGATGACATCCGCGGCCATCTCCTGTTCGCCGTGCCGGACAGCGACATCGAGAAGGCCATCGCGTGGCTGCGGCAGGTCGGCCTGCTGTCCTTGATCGAGCGGAACGCGAAGGCGCTCGTCGATTCCGACGACGATGCCCGGTTCGACGAGCTCATCGACGCGATCGAAACCCGCTACGCGGAAGCCTGGGCGTCGGAGGCTGGTCTCAGGACCTTCGGCGAGGCGATCGCGGAGGTGCTCGAGATCCGTGCCAAGGACGGCGAGCAGTTCGACATGTCACTCGATGCGTGGGAGGCCTTCGCGAGCCACGCCTCGTTCTCCGAGATCCAGGCGCGCGCCGAGGCCCTCGACATCGCGGTCGCCTGGGACCCCGAGCTGCCGATCACGCCCGACGGCTACTACCAGGTTCGGGGCGGGATCGACTACGCGATCTCGAAGTCACTCGCGGCGGCGCCCTTCGCGGACCTTCTCTGGATGGAAACGAAAACCGCGGACCTCACGGACGCGCGTCGATTCGCCGACGCGATCCACGCCCGCTACCCGGACAAGATGCTGGCCTACAACCTGTCGCCCTCGTTCAACTGGGACACCACCGGGATGAGCGAGGAGGAGATGCGGGCGTTCCCGAAGGAGCTCGGGAAGATGGGCTTCGTGTTCAACTTCATCACCTACGGCGGCCACCAGATCGACGGCCTCGCCGCCGAGGAATTCGCCACGGCGCTGCGCGAGGACGGGATGCTCGCCCTGGCCCGCCTGCAGCGGAAGTTCCGGCTCCTCGAATCGCCATACCGGACACCGCAGTCCCTTGTCGGCGGCGACCGGCTGGATGCGGCATTGATGGCCGCTTCGGGCCGAACGGCCGCGACCAAGGCCATGGGCAAGGGCTCGACGCAGCATCAGCATCTCGTCCAGACCGAGGTGCCGACAAAGGTCCTCGAAGAGTGGCTCGCGACGTGGGGCGCTCGATGGGAGCATCCGTCGAAGCTCCGCGTCGAGCTCCGGCCGCATACGGCCGGGGCGGACCTCCTCGAGATCCGCGTCGTCGACGGCTCCGAGGAGCCCCTCGCGAACGTGATCTTCGCGAGCATCGTCGACCGCCGCGGCCGGAGCATCCTCTCCATCCGCGATCAGAACACGGCGCCGTCGATGCGACGCAGGCGCCTCATGACGCTGGTCCAGCTGTTCCTCATTCACCGCTACGGCGCCCGGTCGATGCACTACCTCACGCCGAACGAGGCCAACGAGCTCCAGACCCAGCGGATGCTCGACCTCGGCATCTTCTCGGTCGTCCGGACCGAGATCGGCCAGATCATCGTCGCCGACGTCGACCGCGAGCGCGTCGCCGACCTCGTTCAGTCGGGAGGAGGCTCCCTGGC
>JBBQFS010000077.1:0-10684 GCA_038322255.1 Candidatus Limnocylindrales bacterium
GACCTGCGCCTGGCGTCCTTGCCCGGCACGAGCCCGGGCGCCGGGGTAGCGGCTGCGCACGCGGCGATCCGCGAGGTCGTCCGGCCGTGGGACGGCGATCGAGAGCCGGGACCGGACCTCGAGGCGGTCACCCGGCTCGTGAGCGAGGGCCGCCTCTCCCAGCTAGCCGAGCCGGCGTCGTCGCCCTCGTGACCGACGTCCGGATCCTCGACGTAACCGACGAATCGGGCTTCGCGCGGATCCCGCTGTGCGTCGACCCGGGCTTCGACCATCGAACGTGCGACTTCTGGGAGGACGACCGGCGGGGCTCCAAGGCCGCGCGCCTGTCGTGGCTCGAGCCGACGGCGCCGCCCGCGCCCGCGCCGGACTCCGCCCGGGCGGCCAACCCGTTCGCACCGCCCGATACCGGACCGAGGTTCAACCCGTTCGATCCTCGCGCGACGGCTCGCCCGACGGCGGGCAATCCCTTCGACCCGTTCGCCGAGACGGACGACGACGCGACCGAGAACCCGTTCGCGCCGCGCCGCGAGCGAGGGCCCGCAATCCCATCGGACGCGCCGCGGAAGCTCCAGCTCCTGGTCCGTGGGAAGGCCGTCTTCGGCAGCTACGCCAAGGTCCTCGAGGCCGACGGTGAGCCGGCGGCGTACTGCCAGTTCGGCCCGCTCTCGGCGTATCCCCGGGCGCAACGCGTTCGGGACCTCTATCCGAAGCTGCCGAGCTCACCGCTGCCGGCGGTCATCACCTGCATTGCCACGACCGCGGCGGGACGCGGGCAGGGCCTGGCCCGGACCCTGGTCCTCTCGGTTGTCGACGACCTGGCCGGGCGTGGCTTCTCGGCCGTCGAGGCGTATCCCGAGCCGGAAGCCAGGCCCGACGCCACCAGCGCGGCCGTCCCGGCGTTCTGGCAGGCCTGCGGCTTCGTGGTGGCCGTCGACGACGCGCGCTTCCCGGTCGTCAGGAGAGAGCTGTGAAGCGGCGCGGGTTCGCTGTCGCCCGTCCGCTGGTCCTCATGTTCGCCATCGTGCTGGCCTTCGGCCTCGGGGTCGCGATCGCCGCGCGCTCAACCAGCCCGCGCTCGACGGCGACGCCCGGCGCCGGCTCGACCATCGGCCCTGTCGGAGCCGCGTCGATCCAGCCACCCACCAGCCTGGGACCGGCACCAAGCCCCACAACTCCGGACGAGGCCATGCCCCTGGTCATCGATCCCGCGCTCCGGAGCCTCGTGCCCGAGAAAGTTGCGGGCTCCCCGGTCACCGAGGACGCCGACGAGGCAGCCAAGGCCCTCAGCGACCCGACCCTTCGGCGCATCGCCTCGGCTGCCGATGCGGCCGTGGCCGTCGATACCGCGAGCGGCAACCTTGTCCTGGCGTGGATCGTCCGGCTCCGCCCGAAGGCCTTCGGCGACGAGGCCTACCGCCAGTGGCGCGATTCCTACGACGAAGGCGCCTGCACCGCGGCCGGCGGGGTGGTGGGGCGAGCGGAAGCCCAGATCGGGGGCCGCAGGACCTTCGTGACCAGCTGCGGCGCCGGGATTCACACCTATCACGTCTGGCTCCAGGACCAGGACGTCCTGATCTCCGCCTCGTCGGTCGGCGCGGGCCGGTTCGGAGAGCACCTCCTCGAAGGGCTCCGGGTGCCGGCGTGAGCACTGCGCTTCCCGGCGCCCGGCCGGTTCGTGCCCCGCGCGGACCCGAGCGCTCGTGTCGAGGCTGGGGCCAGGAGGCCGCCCTGCGGATGCTCATGAACAACCTCGATCCCGAGGTCGCCGAGAACCCCGACGCGCTCGTCGTCTACGGCGGCACGGGCCGAGCCGCTCGCTCGTGGGCCGCCTTCGACGCGATCGTCCGCGAGCTCCGAACCCTGGCCGACGACGAGACGCTCCTGATCCAGTCGGGCAAGCCGGTCGGGGTGCTCCGGACGAACGAGTGGGCGCCCCGGGTGCTGCTCGCCAACTCGAACCTCGTCGGGAGGTGGGCCAACTGGGAGCACTTCCGGGAGCTCGAGCGAGCCGGCCTGATGATGTACGGCCAGATGACGGCGGGCTCCTGGATCTACATCGGGACCCAGGGCATCCTCCAGGGCACGTACGAGACGTTCGCCGAGCTTGCGCGGCAGCACTTCGGTGGGAGCCTCCGCGGTCGGGTCGTGCTCACGGCCGGCCTCGGGGGGATGGGTGGCGCGCAGCCGCTGGCGGTGACGATGAATGAAGGCGTCTGCCTCGCGATCGAGGTCGATCCGAGCCGCGCCGCCCGGCGCCGCGACATCGGCTACGTCGATCGGCTGACCGCGGACCCGGGCGAGGCCCTCGCGATGGCCCGGTCGGCGGCGGCCGACGGCAAGTCGACCTCGATCGCGCTCGTCGGCAACGCGGCCGAGATCGAGCCGGCATGGGCGAAGGCCGGCGAGCAGTTCGACGTCGTCACCGACCAGACCTCTGCCCACGATTCGCTCGTCGGGTACGTCCCGGCGGAGATCTCGCTCGATGACGCGGCCCTCCTTCGGGAGCACCAGCCCGAGGAGTACGTCCGTCGGTCGACGGCGTCGATGGCCGACCACGTCCGGGCCATGCTCGCGTTCCAGCAGGCCGGCGCGATCGTGTTCGACTACGGCAACAACCTCCGGGCCCAGGCCCAGGAGGCGGGCGTCGCCAACGCGTTCGACTACCCGGGGTTCGTGCCGGCGTTCCTCCGACCGCAGTTCTGCGAGGGTCGGGGGCCCTTTCGATGGGTGGCCCTGAGTGGTGACCCGGCCGACATCGTGCGCACCGACCGGGCAATCCTTGAGCTGTTTCCCGGAGACGAATCACTTGCGCGCTGGATCACGCTGGCGGAGGAGCGGGTGCCCTTCCAGGGCCTGCCGGCACGAATCTGCTGGCTCGGCTACGGCGAGCGAGCGAAGGCCGGCCTGGCCTTCAACGAGCTGGTCCGAAGTGGCGAGGTCTCGGCCCCGATCGTCATCGGCCGCGATCACCTCGACTCCGGTTCGGTGGCCTCGCCGAACCGCGAGACGGAGGCGATGCTCGACGGCTCGGACGCGGTGGCCGACTGGCCGCTGCTCAATGCACTGGTCAACACCGCGGCCGGTGCGACATGGGTCTCGATCCACCACGGCGGCGGGGTCGGGATCGGGTACTCGCAGCACGCCGGCATGGTCGTCGTCGCCGACGGTACCGAGCTCGCTGCGCGCAAGCTGGAGCGGGTGCTCACCACCGACCCGGCGATGGGCGTCCTGCGCCACGCCGACGCCGGCTACGAGCGCGCCATCTCGGTGGCCCGCGAGCGCGGCGTTCGCGTGCCGATGCTCGACCAGACCTGAACGCGCCAAGTCCGATGCTCGTCGAGTCGGTGCCGAACTACTCGGAGGGTCGACGGACCGACGTCGTCGACAGGCTCGCGGCCGCGGCCGCCGGCACCGATGGCGCATACCTGCTCGACCGCACGAGCGACGCCTCCCACAACCGGTCTGTCCTGACCCTCGCCGGCGAGTCGCGCGCGGTGGAGCGGGCGCTCGAGGCGACGCTCGAGATAGCGATCGACGCCATCGACATGGAGCAGCACCGGGGTGAGCATCCGCGGATCGGGGCGGTCGACGTCATTCCATTCGTGCCGCTTGGCTCGACGACGATCGAGGATTGCGTCGTGCTGGCGCGGTCGTTCGGGGCCCGCGTCGCCGATCGGTTCGGCCTGCCGGTCTACCTCTACGCGCGGGCCGCGACGCGACCGGATCGGGTGCGCCTCGCCGACGTGCGGCGCGGTGGCTACGAAGCGGTCCGGGATGAGATCGGGCGATCGGGGCAGGATCCTGACCGGCGCCCGGACTTCGGGCCGGTCCGGACGCATCCGCGGGCCGGCGCGGTGGCCGTCGGCGCGCGACCGTTCCTGATCGCCTGGAACATCAACCTCTCGACCGACGACGTCGAAATCGCGAAGCGGATCGCGCGTCAGGTCCGTGAATCGGGCGGCGGGCTTCCGGCGGTGCAAGGCAACGGCTTCATGATCGAGGAGCTCAAGGCCGCCCAGGTCTCGATGAACCTGCTCGATTTCGAGACGACACCGATGTGGCGCGTTTTCGACGAGGTCGATCGGCTGGCCGCCGCGGAGGGCGTGGGGGTCCGCGAGTCGGAGCTCATCGGCCTGGCGCCGGAGGCCGCGCTCGATGCCGTGGCAAGCCATGCGGGCGTCGCACTGGAAGCCGCGCCGGACGCGAGATTCGCAGCGGCCGCTACCTATCTCAAGCTCCGCGACGCCCAGCCGCTGATGGTCCTGGAGCGGCGTCTCGAGTCCGCCCGAGCGTCGAGCGTCGGCAACGGCTCCGACGTCCCGGCCGCGCCGGGCGCCTGAGCCAGGTAGACATGGGCCTGCGGCTGATCCAGGGCGGGCGGGCCTCAGACGGCTTGCCCGGGCTCCTCGTGGAGCACGCGTCGGAGGTTGCGACGATGGCCGGCGGCCTGCGCGTCGGGACGCGCATGGACGACGCCGCCCTCCTGACGGCGCCAGGCGGCGACTTCCTGCACGAGACGGCCCCCGCGGTCGCATCCTGGGAGGGCCGGATCCTCGCCGCCGGCGCCCGCAACGACCTGCTCCAGGCGCTCGAGGGCAGCGGCTATCCGCTGGCCCGATTTGCTCGCGTCGACGCCGCCGGCGGGACGGTCACGCCGGGCCTCATCGACCCGCACACCCACCTGCTGTTCGCCGGCTCGCGCGAGGGCGAGCTGGTGCTTCGGCAGCGTGGCGCCGGCTATCTCGACATCCTCCAGGCGGGCGGCGGCATCCTCTCGACCGTCGCGGCCACGCGCGCCGCGAGCGACGACGACCTGACCGAGCACGGACGGCGCTGGCTCGGCGAGATGCTGTCGCACGGCACCACCACGATCGAGGCCAAATCGGGCTATGGGCTCGATCTCCCGACCGAGCTGCGCCTGCTCGAGGTCGCCCATCAGCTCGGCAAGGAGGGCCCCGTCGACGTCTTGCCCACGTGGCTCGGCGCCCACGCCGTCGCCCCCGAGTTCCGGGCGCGCCCGGACGGGACCGAGGCGTACGTCCGGTACCTGATCGAGGAGCAGCTCCCCGGCGTGGTCGCCCAGGGCCGGGCTCGCTTCGCGGATGCGTTCTGCGAGCGCGGCGTGTTCAGCCCGGCCCAGAGCCGCCGGGTGCTGGCCGCGGCGGCGCGGCTCGGTCTGGGATCGCGCGTGCACGCCGACGAGCTGGCCCCGAGCGGCGGCGCGGAGCTCGCCGCCGAGATCGGGGCGCTGTCGGCCGACCACCTGGCCGTGCCGTCACAGGCCGGCATCGACGCGCTTGCGGCGGCAGCCCGCGCGGACCGCCCGGTCGTTGCCGTCGTCCTGCCGGCCACCACGTGGTTCCTGATGCACGCCGAGGGCGCGCCGGCCCGGACGTTCATCGAGCGCGGCATCCCCGTCGCGCTGGCAACCGACTTCAACCCCGGGACCTCACCCACGCCGAGCCTGCCGCTGGCCATGACGGTTGCCTGCCTGAGCCTGAAGATGACGCCGACGGAGGCGCTCGCCGCGGTCACGATCAACGCTGCCGCAGCCCTCGGGCTCGCGGACGAGGTCGGCTCGATCGAGCGCGGCCGCCAGGCGGATCTCGCACTGTGGAGCGTGCCGACGCATCGCCAGATCCCATATTGGCCGGCGGCCGACCTGATCCGCTCGGTGGTCAAGCGCGGACGGGTCGTCCTGGAGCGCGCCCCGATCTGAGGCTTTAGGCCTTCCCGCGCGACTCGAGCAGCACGGTCGTCGTTTCGTTGGGCAGCGTCGAGATGGTCACGGCGAGCTTGGGCTGGGCCGTCGGATCGCCGCCCATCTCGTGGAAGAACTTCGCCAGCGCCTCCGCGCAGTCGGCGTCGTCGGGGCACAGCGGCATCGCGACGACGATCTTCGGGTCGAGCTGGGCGATGAGCTCGGCCGCCTTCGTTGCGTTCAGGGCGCCGCCGACCGGCACGCACGCAATGTCGACCGAGCCGACGTCCCCTAGCTCCTCCTCGGTCAGGAGGTGGCCGACATCGCCCAGGTGGATCGTGTGCAGCCCGTCGAGGTCAACCACGAACGCCGTCCCGCGCCTGGCCCCATCACCCGGAGACTCGTCGCGCAAGGTCCGGACCCCGGTCAGGAGGACGTCCTTGATCTCGTATTCGCCGGGGCTGTCGAGAGTGAACGTCGACTCCAGGCTCGTCGGCAGGGCCGTCTTCCCATCTCGCGTGCGTCGGCCCTTGGCCTTGGCCAGCGGCTGGTCGTCGGGGTGGCTGTACGTCGCGATGTCGGCGGTGATCCCGCGCCCCGTCGGACCGACCACCGACTGATACGCATCCGCCACCACGACCGCGTCCCGCCCCTTGAGCCGAACGCAGGTCTGCCCGTACCAGGTGATCTCCATCCCTGCGATTCTGTCACACCGCGCAGTCTGCCGATCGCCCGCGCCGGGCATGAAAAGACCGGAGGCGCCTGCCCACTCGGCGCCTCCGGTCGGAGGGAGGGAGGATGGAACCACGAGGGTTCGGTCCGAGGAGGAGACTAGGTATCGGGTGTTCAGACCCAAGCCGCCAACCGATTAAGAAACGCCAACGGAGCCAATCCTCTGGCGACGGTCGGGCGTGGGGTCGCTAGGATCGCGGCCCGATGCCTCACTTCCGTGGCGGGCGCCGCCCCGCAACCTTCGCCCTCGCCGCCCTGCTGGCCGTCGCTGCCTGTGGCACCGTCGCCCCCACGACCGGGCCGTCGGGGTTCACCGGGACCGAGCCGCCGAGCACGACGCTCCCCGCGACCGAGCTGTACGCCCAGATCCGCGCCGACGTCATCGCCATCCGCGGGCTCCAGCCGACGAAGGCCGTGGATCCCGTGACGATCGACGAGGCCACGCTCCGCTCGAACCTCCAAGCCGAGTTCGACACCGAGAACACCCCGGCGGAGCTAGCGGTCGCCGAGGACGTCCTCATCACGCTGGGGCTGCTGCCGACCGGGACCTCGCTCCGGGCCGCGACGCTCGACTTCCAGGGCGCCAATGTCGCCGGCTACTACTCGCCCGACAAGGACCAGCTGTTCGTCGTCAACCGCTCCGGCCGGCTCGGCGCCGCCGACCTCGTCACCTACGCCCACGAGTTCACCCACCAGCTCCAGGACCAGCGCATCGACCTCAATGCGCTGGGGCTCGACGTCGCCGACAGGAGCGACCGCTCGCTGGCCCGGCTGGCGCTCATCGAGGGTGATGCGGTGTCGGTGCAGAACACGTGGACGACGGAGCACCTCACCTCCCAGCAGCTCGGCGAGCTGCTCGGTTCGGCGCTCGACCCGAAGGCGCTCGAGGCGCTCCGGCGGGCCCCTGCATTCCTGCGCGACACCGCGCTCTTCCCGTACACGGACGGGCTCGCGTTCGTCTCCCGGCTCCTGTCGAGCGGCGGCTACGCGGCGGTCGACGCTGCGTTGCGCGATCCGCCCGATTCAACGGAGCAGATCCTCCATCCGGATCGCTACCTCAAGCGCCAGGCGCCCATCGAGGTCACGCTCCCGGCCGGGCTCGCCGCCAAGGCCGGCGCGGGCTGGTCCGAGGCCGGCCGGGACACGCTCGGCGAGGTCGTCCTCGGCATCTGGCTGAGGCAAGGCGGCGTCACCCTGGCGGAGGCGCGGACGGCCTCTGCAGGCTGGGGCGGCGACCGCCTTGCGCTGCTGCGCGGCCCCGGCGGGGCCGTCGGCGTCGCGCTCCGAACCGAGTGGGATACCTCGGCCGACGCCGACGAGTTCGCCACCGCAGCGGCAACGGCGCTCGCACCCCGCGGATCGGCGGCAAGCCTGGCCCACGCTGCGGGCTCGAAGGTCGTCGCCGTCGCGATCGGCCCGGGTGTCGCGGCTCTCGCGACGTCGCTCGCGGCGGCTGTCGGCTAGTCCGGCTACATCGCCTCGGGCGCGGAGATCCCGAGCAGCGCGAGGGCGTTCGCCAGCGAAATTCGCGTGGCATCGACGAGGGCCAGTCGCTTCGCCGATCGATCGCGCTCGTCCGGGTCGACCACGCGGGCATCGCGGTAGAAGGCGTGGAAGGCCGTGGCGAGCTCGGTGGCATAGGTGGTGATGCCCTGGGTCTCCTGGGCCGCGGCGGAATCCTCGACGACCTCGGGCAGGCGCGCGACGACCCTCGCCAGCGTGGCCTCGGGTTCAGCTGCCAGTGAGCCCGCGACCGACGTAGCCGGGGCCAGCCCGGTGTCCACCGCCTTGCGCAGGATCGAGGCGATCCGGGCATGGGCGTACTGCGCGTAGTAGACGGGGTTCTCGCTCGACTGGCGCTTCGCCAGCTCGATGTCGACGTCCATGTTGACGTTCGCCCCGCGGCTCGCGAAATACCACCGGGCGGCATCGGCCCCGAGCTCCGCCAGCAGGTCGTCGAGCGCGATGAACGTCCCAGCCCGCTTCGACATCGAGAGCTCTTCGCCGTTGCGCAGGAAATGGACCCAGCCCGTCAGGATCACCTCGACGGCCGATTTGTCGAGGCCCATCGCCTCCGCCGCGTTGCGCAGGCGTGCGACCGTGCCGTGGTGGTCCGCGCCCCAGACGTAGATCAGGTGGTCGAACCCGCGGCTGAACTTCTCGATGACATAGCCGATGTCGGACGCGAAATACGTCGGTGCGCCATTCGATCGGATGACGACGCGGTCCTTGTCGTCGCCGAAGGCGGTCGACCGGAACCACGTCGCGCCATCCTGCTCGTACAGATAGCCGGCCTCGCGCAGCTTCGCGACGGCCCGCTCGACCCAGCCGTCCGCGTGCAGCGAGCCCTCGTTCGTCCATACGTCGAACCGCACGCCGAGCGCCGCGAGCGACGCCTCGATGCCCTGCCGGATCCGGTCCGAGGCCCAGCGCCCCGCAGCCCAGGCCCGCTGCTCCTCGGCCTCATCACCGCTTCGAGGGGTCGCGAGCTCCTTGGGCAGCTCGGGCGCGAGATCCGCGACGTAGTCGCCGTGGTAGCCGTCTTCGGGGATGTCGCGACCCTCGCGCACGGCCAGGATCGATGCCCCGAGGTTGCGGACCTGCGTCCCGGAGTCGTTGAAGTAGTACTCGCGCGTGACGCGCTGGCCGCCCGCCTCGAGGACACGGGCCAGCAGGTCACCGACGAACGCGCCGCGCGCGTTCCCGACGGTCAGCGGGCCGGTCGGGTTGGCGGACACGAACTCGACGTTGACGTGACGTCCCGCCGCTTCGAGACCCCCGACGCGCCCCCAGCCCGCGGGCTCGTCGCGGACCCGATCGATGACCGCCTCGATGGCCGCATCGGCGAAGCGCAGGTTGAGAAAGCCCGGGCTGGCCGCCTCGGCTGACGCGATCGCCGAGCCTCGATCCTCGCCTCGCAGCTCGGCCATCGCGGTGGCCAGCGCCGTCGCGATCGCGGGCGGCGCCATCCGCAGCGGGCGGGCGAGCTTGAGGGCGAGATTCGAGGCGAGGTCGCCATGCTCCGGCTTCGCCGGGCGGCTGACCTCGATCGCGACCGATCTTGTTTCAGGCATGTCCGGGAGCGCGCCCGTGTCGACCGCCCGGTCGAGGGCCGCACGGACCGCGTCGTGCGCCGTCGCGCGGAGCGTCAGCGTGGCGCGGCGGGCCTGGTCGGCGGTCATCCGCGCATGGTACTGAGGGTCGGGCTGACCGACGGGTTGGACGGATATCTACCCGCCTGGGACCGAAGTCCCTGGTCCAGCCGGACGGGGGGCCGGCGAGTTTCGCCAAACGCACCAGTTTCGTGGTTCGGGATGGCTTAGCCCAGTCCGGAGCGGCTTGGCCCAGACCTGACGGCCTACTCCCGACCCCGCTGGCCGTTCGGAGGACCGTTCGGCGGGCCGTTCGGCGAGCCGTTCTGGGGGCGGTTGGGCTTCGGAGTTGGGTGGCCCTGCGAGGCCTTCTCCTTGGCCTTCTCCTTGACTCGCTCGACGGCCTTCTGACTGGACACGATGGCCTTCTCGATCGAGGCCTGCTCCGGGACTTTTCCTTCGAGCACCTCGAGGACGGCCACGTGCTTTGCCAGCATCGCTTCGAGGTGGGCCAGGCGGTCGAGATCCTGCCCTTCGTCGACCGTGGCGTCGACCTCGACCCGGTACGCCGCCAGGGCCGCGTCGAGGGCCCCGTAGTCGCCCGTCGCGGCGGCCGCCTCGGCCTCCGCGAGTCGCTCGTCGAGGTGCTGCTCGCGCGACGCGAACCGGGCCTCGGACTGGCTCGGCAGGAACGCCGACTCCAGCGCGACGCGGGCGTTGAAGAAGGGGCTGCCCGGCGGGGCGGCGAACACGGCCGCGCTCGTGCTGAGGGTGAGCGCCGCGGCCATGCCCAACGCGAACGCGCGCCGCGGCAGGTGGACGCTCGGGAATGCCCAGTGCGATGGCGGCGGCGCCGTGGCCGCGAGGCGTCGTTGCGTGGCGGCATTCGCGGCAGCGCGGGCGAGCATCGCGCTTCGCATCCGAGCCAGCACCGGGCCGGTGGGCGCGAGGCGGGCGTCGGCGTATGCCTCGAGCAGGTCCTCGACCTGATCGAGGGCCTGGAGGTTCTGGTCGTAGTACCCGGTCATCACCGCACCTGCACCGGCGCGACGGTCAGCCCGGCGGGTCCCCGGGACATCGTCTCGATCGTTTCCAGGTCGATCCCGAGCGTGCGCCGCAGCGAGGCGATCGCGCGGAACTGCAGGCCGCGGATGGTGCC
>JBBQFS010000078.1:0-10633 GCA_038322255.1 Candidatus Limnocylindrales bacterium
ACCCCGGGCCGACCGAGGTCATCGCGGCCCTGTCCACGGCGCCGACGGGCAGTCCAACGCCGAGCCTCCCGCCCAGCCCAAACCCGACACCGGCCTCGCAGCCCGGCTCGAGCCCCGGCTCGAGCCCCGAAAACGTGAGCGCTGCCCCGAGCTCCCAGCCGTCACTCGGGCCCGAGCCCACCAGCGCGCCGCCGGGCAACACCGCGATCGTGCCCGGAAAAGTGAATCGCTCGAGCCTCGAGGTGAGCGCGACGTACAGCGTCAACGCCGCGATCAGCGTCCGGACCGGCGCGCTCGACGTCACGACCCATATCGAGGCGCGAAACCAGTCGGGCTCGGGCATCGACCGGCTGGAGCTGAACACGATCGCCGCACGGCTCGGGGGCATCGTCGTCACCGCCGCGAGCGTCGACGACCGCCCGGTCAAGGTTCGCGTCACGGACCAGACGCTCGTGGTCCCGCTCGGCGGCGTGTTGCCGGACGGCGCGTCGACGTCGGTCCGGATCGCGTATCGGGCGACGCTCCGCCTCGGGCTCGGGGGCTCCGACTGGATGTTCACCCGGGCCGGCGGAACGTTGGCGCTCTATCGCTGGATCCCATGGATCAGCAAGGCCGTGCCGTTCAGCCGGCCGAATCAGGGCGAGCCATTCGTCACGACGACCAGCCCGAAGGTCGAGGTCGAGCTCCTCACGGATCGGCCGATGGTCCTCGCCGGGCCGGCGGCCACCATCGACCAGTTCGCCGCCGGCCAGGGCAGCGCCTGGTCCTTCACCGTCGAAAACGTCAGGGATGTCTCGGTCGTCATGGCCTCGGACTTCAACGTGACGCGCGGCGACGCGAACGGCATCCCCATCCGGGCGTTCACACGCCCCGGCGGCCTCTCGGGTGAGCAACTCGCCGCCGAAGCAGCCGACGCCGTAACGACGGACGCCGGGCTCCTTGGGATGCCCTATCCCGGGAAGGTCCTTGCGGTCGTGGAGACACGCGGCGGCTACGGCCTGGAGTCGCCGGGCCTCATCTGGATTCCGGTGAACGCCAACAGCCTGAACCGGACCTATCTCGTCTACAAGACCACGGCGAACCAGTGGTTCTACGGTCTTGTGGGCAACGACCAGCAGGCCGAGCCATTCGCCGACGAGGGGCCCGCCGACCTCCTGGCCCGAACCGCCCTCGGCACCCTGCGTTCGAGCCATTGCGGCCGCGACGTCCTCGACAGGCCGATCACCTACTACTCGCTGGCCTGCTACTACGAGGTCGTCCAGGTCCAGGGCGGCAGCGTGCTCGACGCCGTCCGCAAGCAGATGGGTAGCAAGCGCTTCTGGAAGGCCCTCGGCACGTATCTCGAGACCAACCGGGACGGGCTGTCGGGCACGCGCCAGCTCCTGGAGGCCATCCGGGCCGGCAGCGACGTCAACGTGCTGCCGACGCTGAAGGCGCGCTTCCCCAGCCTGTACTGAGGCCACCGTCAAGCCTGGAGGAGCGGGCCTCCGGCGCCAACGCGGCGGTCCGCCCGGAGGGCCTGGGGCATGTGCCGGAAGGTCGGCGGCAGCAGCGGCCGCCAGGCCTGCCACGTCGCAACGAGCCACGCCGCCACCACCCGCTGCCGAACACCCCACGGCAGGTCGTAACCCTCGCGCACCCGCGGCGGGAGGAGCCCGATCGACGGCCAGAACAGCCACGAGTAGGCGCGACTGGGGATGCCGTCGAGCATCGGCGCGACCCGGGTGAACGGCCAGCCGGCGGCCACGGCCGCGGGACCGAGCGGAGGGCGGAGGATGCCTGCCGCGAGATCGCGGGCGACGTCGCCGACCTCGATCGGGCCGCCGGGCGCAAGCATGCCCTCGAGGTACGCCTCGAACGCGTCAAGGTCCGGAGGTAGCACGCCGGCCGGGATGCCGAACGCCCGACCGACCGGCAGGGTCTCGGCGTAGTAGCGAGCCCGTTGCTCTCGAGGCAGCGGCTCGAGCCACGCGTCGTAGGCCGCAATGGTCGAGTCGACGAGGGTGGCGTGGACCCACAGGCCGAGCTCCGGGTCAAGGGCGCTGTAGCGGCCGCCGTGCCGCTGGCGCGCCGCCGGCTCGAGGACGTCGCCACGGATGCCCCGGTGAAGCTCGTTCAGGCGACGAATCTCGCCACGGGCCGACGAGGCCGTGCCGTAGACGATGCGGAGGTAGGAACGCAGTGTGCCCGCCAGCCTCGCCCAGGGGTCGCTGCGAAAGTCGGAGTGGTCCGCGACGCCCGCCGCGACCAGCGGATGGGCGATCTGGAGCAGCAGCGCCCGCGGCCCGGCACCGAACAGGAGCATCGCCTCGCGATTGAGCCGCCAGGCCTCGCTTTCGGGCCCGTAGAACCCGCCGTCGACGACCTCGGCCGTGCCCAAACCCGAAGCTGCCCCGCGCGCGTCTGGATCCGTCAGGAGAAGGCCCTACCGATCGCCGGGGCGGCGGCCGACCAGCCACCACGCCGCCGGGAAGGTGGCTGCGGCGAGGGTCAGCTTGAGCGCATCCCACATGAGGAATGGCACGAGGCCCTTGGCGAATCCCTGCGTGAGATCGCCGCTGTAGAACGCGAACGCGAGCCAGGGCACCCCGACCGCGTAGATCGCCACGCTCCCCAGGAGCATCGCCCCAATGCCGCCGACGATCGTGCGATCCCAGCCGAGCTCCGCCAGCCGGCCGACGATGCCCGACGCCAGCACGAACCCGACCAGGTACCCGCCGGACGGCCCCAGCAGGATCGCGAGGCCATGCTTGCCTTCGGCAAACACCGGCAGTCCGGCCACGCCGATCAGGACATACAGGACAGAAGCCGCGAGGCCACGCCGGAACCCCAGCGCCCCCGCCGACAGCAGGACCCCGAACGTCTGGCCGGTGAACGGCACTGGATTGCCGGGGATGAGGATGACGATGCGGGCGCAGAGCGCGATGAGCGCGGTTCCGATGAGGATCAGGGCGAGATGACGGGCCCGGGTGTGAAGTCGCTCTGATACCCGGATCGGGACCAGGAAATCGCCGATCGTCAGGCCCCGCTCGTGCGCGGGCAGGCGGTCGATACGCGGCATGCTGATCGACATTCGGCGTCCTCCTGGCCTGCGTCGACCGACCCGCGCGCGGGTTCGGCAGGGGACTCGCAGGCGGGCCGAGTCTAGCAGGGCGAAGTTCGCCGCTCCGGTTCGGCGAGCCTCCCGGCCAGCCGCGAAAACCACGCAAATCAGCCGAAATGCAGGGCCTCGACGATCGAGATGCGCGCGGCGAGGCGCGCGGGGTAGATCGCGGCGAGCGCCGGCAGGGCCAGGCCCAGGATCGCGGCGACGCCGATCGGCAGCCACGGGATCCCGCCGGGCGTCCCGAGACCGCCCCCTAGCTGGAGCAGCAGCGCCCCGGCGCCGACGCCCGCGACCGATCCGAGCGCGACGCCGACGATACCCAGGATCGTCGCCTCAACCACCACCATTCGCATGACCTGGCGGCGGGTCATGCCGATCGCACGCAGGACGCCGATCTCGCGGATCCGCTCGACGACGCCCATGGTCAGCGTGTTGACGATGCCTAGCGCCGCGATCACGACCGCGATGAGCGCGAGCGCATCGAAGACGCCGAAGACCCGCGAGAGGGCCTCGGCCACCGCGCCCTGGATCCGTTCGATCGGGTTCGACTCGAGCGCAAAGGTCGACGCGGCTTCGCGGAGGGCAGGCCGCGCCTCGTCGGCCGACCCGGCGGCGAATCGAACCGCGAATGCGTCCGCGCCAAGCACGCCCAACGATTCGGTGGCGTCCTTCCAGCCGACGAGGATGGCTTCGCCGCTCGTGCCCGGCATCGATCGCTCGACGATCGCGCCGACCGTGAGGCTGAGCTGGTGCATCGAGTCGATTGGGATCCGCATGCTCTGCCCGACGGTCACGCCGAGCGTCTTCGCGAGCCCAGCCGGCAGGATCGCCGAGCCGCCGGCATCGAGCGCCGTGAGGGCGGCGGCGCGGTCACCGGCGACCGCCGTCAGCCGGCCGTCGGCCAGGAAGTCGGCACCGACCACGGCAGCGGCGTCGATGCGCATGCCCCGGAAGGCCAGGTCAAACGAGGCGATCGGGGTGACGCGGGCCACGCCGGGCACGGCCGCGAGGGCCTCGCGCACCGGCTCGTCCGCGCCGACGGGCCGGATGGAGCTCACGACCTCCTCGCCGGGGATGACGTCGTTGAGCCAGGCGAAGGCCGAGGCGCGCGCCGCCTCGGCCGACCAGCCCAGCGCGACGATCATCGCGAGGCCGATGACCAGGGAGCCGAGGGTCAGGGTCGTGCGGCTGCGGTCGCGCGCGAGCGAGCCTCGGGCTAGGCGCTCCTCGACGCGCATGATCAGGCCGACGGGCAAGCCGAGCAGCCGTGCCATCGGCTGGAGGATGAACGGCGACAGCAGGGTCGCGGCCAGGAGGACGGAGTAGACGGCGAGCGCCCGCGCGGTGCCCGCGGCGGAGATCACCGACGGCCAGACGAGCATCGTCAGCACCGCGACGAGCACGAAGATGAATGCGATCCACGAAAGGCGGCCGCGCTGCAGGCTCGGCAGGTCGAACCTTGCCCGGAGCGCCTCGACGGGTGCCACGTGGGCCGCGGCGAACGCCGGCTCGATCGCCGCAAGGATGGCGATCCCGATGCCCAGGCCGGCCGCCGCGAGAGCACCCGGCACGTCGATCGAGGTGACAGTCGCCGGGACGCCGGTGGCCTGGCCGACGGCACCGGCAATGAACGCCGCAAGCACCCCACCGAGGATGATGCCCAGACCCGCTCCGAGGACCCCGAGCAGCAGTGCGCCGCTGAACACGAACCGGGCCAGCTGGGCGCGGGTCGCGCCCGCGGCGCGCAGCAGGCCGACCTCCCGGGCGCGCTCGCCGACGGTCATCGAGAGGGTGTTGATGATCAGGAAGGCGCCGACGAACAGGATGATCGCGGCAACCAGCGCCGCCGTGCCCTGGAACGCGGCCGAGGAGGCGTGGAGGCTCCGTCCGAGGTCGGCCGGCGACGCCAGCACGTACGGTTCCACCATCTGCGCTTCGAGCTGGCTGGTGACGCCGGCCGTCGAGTCGGGGGCGAGACGGAGGTCGACTCGCGTGGCACCCGTCAGGGCGAACGTCGAGCGAACGACGTCGATCGGCACGACGACGGTCCGACCGGACCCGGCAATCGGGCCGAACCCCCGTAGGATGCCGATCACCCGAAGGTCGACGATGCCGCCGGCGCCGAGCAGCGAGAGCTTGCTGCCGAGGGTGTAGCCGTCGAGGGTTGCGAGCTCCTCGGTGACGAGGGCGACGGGCTCATTGCTGGCGTCGAGGCCCGCGCCGGCGACCAACGGGAGGTCGTGGAGCCGGGCATACGAGGCGGGCTCGATGCCGAGGACCGTGACCGCGCCGGCTGGGCCGCCGAGCGGCGATCCCGAGGGGAAGGTTCGATGCTCGATGACCGGCGCCGCGTCGAGCACGCCGTCGTTCGTAGTGATCGTCTCGACCGAGTTGTCGGAGAGCCCGGTTTCGAGGAAGCCCGACACCTGGAGATCCGCCCGCCCGACCATGTCGCGGACGGTGCGGTCGACCGCCTGATCCAGCGCGGCGCCGAGGGTCAGCGACGCGGACAGCACGGCCACGCCGAGCGCGATGCCGATGATCGTGAGGAGCGAGCGGAGCGGCCTGGCGGCGACCGTTCGCCACGCCAGCCGGTCGAGACCCACGGGCTAAAGGCCGACCTGGGCCAGCCGGGCGATCAGCGGCGCGGCCGAGTGGTCGGCCCGCCGGCCGAGGGCGATCTCCTCCTTGATGTGGCCGTCGCCGATGACCAGCACGCGATCGGCGTACGCCGCGGCGCGCGCGTCGTGGGTGACCAGCACGATCGTCTGGCCGTCCTGGTCGCACGACCGCCACAGGGCGTCGAGGAGCTCGCCGCTGTTCGTGTAGTCGAGGTTGCCGGTCGGCTCGTCGGCCAGCAGCACCGACGGCCGCGTCACGAGCGCGCGAGCCACGGCGACGCGCTGCTGCTCGCCCGCCGAGAGCTGGTCCGGGCGGTGGCGTTCCTTGCCGGTCAGCTCGACCAGGTCGATGACCTGGCGGACGCGCTCCGTCTGGTCCTTCGGGCCGCCGGCGATCGTGAACGGCAGCGCGATGTTCTCGCGGACGTCGAGGAGCGGGATCAGGTTGAAGGCCTGGAAGATGTAGCCGGTGCGCTCGCGCCGGAGGCGAGTCGCCTCGGCGTCGGACAGGCCGCTGATGTCGCGGCCCTCGAACACCACCGAGCCGGTCGTCGGGCGATCCAGGCCGCCGAGGAGCTGCAGGAGCGTGCTCTTGCCGGAGCCCGATGGACCCATCAGGGCCACGAACTCCCCGACCGCGACCGACATCGTGACCCCGCGCAGGGCCTCGACCGTGGTCTTGCCGAGCGCGTAGACCTTCGTCAGGTCGTGGGTCTCGAGGATCGGGGCCGTATCGACGTCGCTCGTGGGTAGCGGCGGGCTCGAGGGCGCGCTCGGGCGGTCGGCGGAGCGTCCATCTCGATCAGCGGTGGCCCGGTTGGCCTTGGGAGGGCGCTCCAGCGTGGCGGCGAAGGGCATCGGCGTCGTGCGGCGCGGGGTCTGGCCGGCCATCAGTTGCCCAGGTACGCGGCGACGACGTCGCCGACGATCGTGTCGAGGAGGCCCCGCGACGAAGCCGGCTCGACCACCTGGAGGGACCCGCCATCGGCGTCGGTCACGACCCCGCCGGTGGGCGGCGGCTCGATCGTGGCTCGCTCCGTCGTGGGCGAGGCCGAGCCCGGTGGCTCCTGCGGCCAGTTCGACCCGAGATTGCCGTGGAACCCGTCGCGCCTCCAGCCCGCCCAGGCCGTATCGGCGGCGGCGGTCGGCTCGAGCTCCGGGCTGGGACTCACGAGGGGCTCCGGCGTGGCGTTGGACGCAAGCGCATCGGTTCGCTTCGGGGTCGGGCGCGGGGTTGGAGCGAGGATTGGCTTCAGCGTCGCCCTGGGGGTTGGGCGGGGCGTCACGACGGGTCGCGGCGTGGACGGTGGGGTCGCGCTGGAGCACGTGTGGGTGAAGACCGCGGTCCACAGGTGCTTTGGATAGTCGGTGCCGGTTCCCTTGAATGCCCCGAGCCCGATGTGATTGAACCCCGACCCGAGGATGAGCGCGCGATGGCCGGGCGAGTTCATCCAGCCGTTGAACATTGTCTGGGTCGCGACGTCATCGGGATAGTTGTTGACCCCGATGTTCTCGCCGGCCAGCGTGTAGCAGATGCCCTGGCGCTTCAGCTCGCCGAACACATCGCCGCCGGGCGGGTTCGGGATCGAGTGGCTGAAGTACGCGCGGTCGTACATGTCCTTCGACCGCCATCTCGCGACGCCCTTCAGGTTCGCGTTCATGGTCAGGGCCGGTTCGCCGGCGGCGGCGCGCGCCTGGTTGATGAGTGTCAGCATCTCGCTCTCGCTCGAGGACGAGAACGTGTAGTTGGTCCAGGCCTGGGCGACGCCCGACGCGCTGATCGCGAGCAGCGCGCCCGCCAGGATCGCCAGGCCCAGGGGCATGCGACCGCGCGGACGCCGCCTGGATGACGCTGTCGATGGGGCTGGGCGCATCGGCTCCTGCTCGGACGCTTGGGCAGTGGCTGCCCGGGCAAGCTCGTACCCGCGCGTGGCCGAACTGTGCGGCGGGAGGTCGGCGATGGCTCCGGCTCCATCGTCCCGATGGTCCTGCCCAGCGGTACCCCATCCGATGAGCATTGCTCTACACCGAACCCCACCAGTCCTCCCATGGCCTCACCGAAGCCGATACGATCCCGGGATGCGAGCCGTCGTCGTCGGTGCCGGCGTCATGGGTGCGTGGACCGCGCTGTGGCTCCGACGCGCCGGCCACGAGGTCACGCTGGTCGATCGCTTCGGGCCTGGCAATCGCGTGGGCTCGTCGGGAGACGAGTCGCGGATCACCCGCAGCAGCCATGGCTCCGACCGCCACTACCCCGCCTGGCAGCGGCGTGCCCTGGACCATTGGCGCGACCTCGAGCGGACGTCGGGGCAGCCGTTGTTCGTGCCGGCCGGCGTGGTCTGGCTCGCGAGTGAGGCGCAGTCATTCGAGGCGGACTCGCTGGTCGCCCTCACCGAGCTCGGCATCCCGGTCGAGCGCTGGTCGAACGACGACCTCGCGGCGCGAGTACCGGTGATGGACCCCTCCGGCGTGCCCTGGGCGCTCTTCGAGCCGGAGGGCGGTGCGCTCCTGGCCCGACAGAGCGTGAGCGCGGCCATCGCTCGCTTCGAATCGGAAGGTGGCGAGGTGGTCGTGGGCCGCGCCGCCTCGCTGGCGGACACCACCGCCGCCCTCGACCGGCTCGTGCTCGAGGACGGCCGAACGCTCGAAGCCGACGCCTACGTCTTCGCCTGCGGGCCCTGGCTGCCCGATCTCTTCCCTTCGGTCCTCGGCGAGCTCATCGTGCCGCACCGCCAGGACGTGATGCATTTCGCCGTGCCCCCGGGGGACGCGCGATACGGCCCGGATGCGATGCCGGTCTGGATCGACTTCGAGGGCTCGTTCTACGGCTTCCCCTCGATCGACGGCATCGGGCTCAAGGCCTGCCCGGATTGGCTCGGGCCGATCGAGCGCCCCGATGACTCGGCGCGGGAGGCGGCGGCAGCGACGATCGAAGCCTCGCGGACGGTGCTGCGCGGTCGGTTCCCGGCGGTCGCCGAGCAGCCGGTCGTGCGGACCTGGACGTGCTTCTACGAGGTGACGCCGGACGCGCATTTCGTGATCGACCGCCACCCGGCGCTCGGCAACGCCTGGATCGCCGGAGGCGGCACAGGCCACGCGTTCAAGCACGGCCCGGTGATTGGCGAGTACCTGGCGGCTCTGGTGACGGGCGACGCAGCCGCGACGGCCGCGCTGGCACCACCCGACGATCGATTCGCGATTCGCGCCCGCGACCCGAGACCGAGCTTCCGGACGAGCGGTCGCAACCCGTTCGAGGCCGCGCCGGCCTGATCTCGGCCGTGCGTGGCGTGGCTGCGCGGGGCGCCAGCCGACATTCGATACACTGCCCCGGCCCTCGTCCGCTCCGGACGACCGGGCCTTCGCGGTGGCCTTAGCTCAACCGGCAGAGCAGCGGATTGTGGTTCCGCAGGTTATGGGTTCGACGCCCATAGGCCTCCCCAGCTCCCCTGCCATCTTTGGCACGGATGAAGCCTGTGCGGCCGGGATCGCATGGGTACCATGGCCGCTCGGCCGAACCGAGAACCTTGGACGAACGTGGACCGGGCCGGACGGGCCCTCCGACTACATCCCCATCGCTCCTGCGGGCTCGCCCGTTGGGACCTACCTCTCGTATGCCTACACGACGGCAGGTAGCCCCGCGACCATCATGGCCCCGCCCGAGGCCGGTCAGTACGAGGTCAGGTATGCCTCTGACCGGGTCAACATCACCTTCAAGAGGATCGCCATCACCGTGAAGTAGCGCCCCCGCGGTTTCGGGCCGACCGCCAACGAAGAGAAGCAGCCGGGCGGGGTATATCCCCACCCGGCTGCTCGATTCCCTCCCGGCTCATCAAGTCACCCGGAGTCAGGAGCCGGGAAGACCCCGGCCCGCAGTGGTCAGTTGGCGCTGCCCGTGGCGCTCGGTGCCGCGGTGGCGTTCGGGCTCTGGTCGTCCGCATCCCCGTCGGGGCCGTGCCCGCCGTGTCCGCGGCCGTTCGCATCGCCGGCTCGCACGGACCTGGCCGTGATCGAGCCGTCGGTGTTCTTCGTGCCTTCGGCGACGACGAACATGCCGACCTTGAGGTCCGCCAGCGTGGCGGAGTTGCCGTTGACCTGGTAGGTCGTCGAGCCCGTCACGGTGATCGTGACGGTAGTGCCGTCACGCTGGGTGACGGTAATGGTCGAGCCACTGACCGCCGTGACCTGGCCACCGGCGTGGGGCGCGATCACCGCGACCGAGTCGATCGTCCAGGTGCCGTTGGTCTCGTGCGTCTGGCGGAACCCGATCTCGTCGCCGACCGCGAGGTCAGCCAGGGTGATCGTGGCGCCGGCCTTCGAGTAGGTGGTGCCGGAGTCGACCGTGATCGTTCGGGTCCAGCCGTCGGCCGTCTCGAGCGAGAGGTTCGAGCCGGAGATCGCGGTGATGGAGACCCCGCCGGCGCCGTGGCCGAAGCCGCCGTGCTCGCCGGGGCCGCCGCCGAAATTGAGGGTCTCGACGGTGGCCGAGCTGGCCGAGCCGGTGCCCGCAGCGAGAGTGCCGGCCGGAGCGGCCGTCGACCCGAAGGCGAGAATCGCCGCTGCGACGAGCGCCGCGGCCGCGATCCCGAGCAGGCCGATCCGTGCCCAGGGCGCGGGCCCCGGTCGGTGAGCCGCAGCGGCCTGCACCGGCGCGGGCGGGGAAGTGAAGTCGTCCATTGCGTCTCCGTCGTGCTGCGACCGCCCATGGGTGTAGCGGTTCGTCTCGGGGAACCCTGGACAGCTCGCCTGACAGGATGCTGAGAACGCGACTAGTACTTAGTTGCGTAGGTCGGCGTAATGATGGCTGAGGTTCATCTGGTGTACCTCCCGTTGCTGCCACTCGAACGGCGCGGCGGTCTCGTTGTAGACCGCGACGAAACGGTCGATCCCGCCTCGGACCTGGCGCGGC
>JBBQFS010000079.1:0-10515 GCA_038322255.1 Candidatus Limnocylindrales bacterium
CTCGACCGAGGCGAAGAACGCGTCGAGGTCGACATGGAGGATCGTTCGCGGGGTCACGCGCGGGGTTTGGCCAGACGTCACCCGGCCATTGTCGACCCGGTCGTGCCAGGTCGAGTGGCTCAGCCGGGCCGCGCGCGGGGCCCTGGGCATGCCGACGTGTCTCAAACGTTCGCCACCGGCATGCAAGATCGGGTACTGGGACGGCCACAGCTTGTGGCGTCCCTGACCGTCGGGTCATGGCCGCGCCGACCAGGTTCAGATTGCCTGAACCGAGGCGCTTGATCGAGCCAGATCAGCCCGAAGAGCCGTCGATTGTCGGTCTGCGTGCCGCTGGCGTGCAGATGAGAAAAGCGAGCCCGAAACGCGTCGGATGGCCAGCAGCCCCGGACCGGTTTGGAACAGAACGCGATCCCGGGGCGGAGCTAGCCCTTGGGTTCGACGACCACCGTGACTTCGGGGGTCAGGCCCGCAAAGACCTTGACCGCGACCTTGTAGGTGCCGAGCGATTTGAGCGGCTCCTCGAGCTCGATCTTGTGGCGATCGACGACGATCCCCCGCCGGCCCAGGGCCTCGGCGATCTCCTTGGTCGTGATCGAGCCGTAGAGCTTGCCGCCCTCGCCGACCTTCACGCCCATGGTGAGCGTGGTCGAGGCGATCCGGGTGGCCGCGATCTCGGCGTCGGCGCGCTCTCGCTGGCGCTTGTCCTCGCGGGACGCGATGTCGTGCTGCCAGGCGCGGTATGCGCCGCCGGCAGCCGGCACTGCGAGGTTCCGCGGGATGAGGAAGTTGGTGGCGAAGCCGTCGGCAACGCTCTTCATGTCGCCCGATTTGCCGAGCTTGTCCACGTCCTTCGTCAGGATCACCTTCATGAAGTTCGAATGTCCTCCTCAGGCCGGCGGGGCTGCCGGTGATTCGTGATTGACGCTCAGGCGGTCGAGCCTTCGCGACCGATCCAGCCACGCAGGCGAGGCTCGATCCCGGTCCGGGCAACGGCGTCGGCCGCCAGGCGAACCGCGCCGGGGATACGACGGACGGTCCGGCGCAGCGGGCCGGGCAGGAGCCGTCGGACGCGGGCGACATCTTCATCGTAAGCGGACCGGGGAATGCCGGCTTCCTCGAGCTTCTCGGCGAGCAGCGTCTCGTCGAGACCGTCGAGGAACAGCTCGGTCGCCAGGGCCACGACGACGAGGTCGTCGAGCTGGCCGAGGATCGGGATGCCGTCAGGCACGACGTCGCGGCCGAGGGCAACGTATCCGAGCGCGCCGGCGAGCAGCGCCTTGCGGGCGGGCGGCGTTCGACCGTCGACGACCAGCGACCACATGAGCCGTGCATAGAGCGGAGCTCGAGCCGCGACGGGCATGAAGGCGGCGGTCGCGATCAGGCGCTGGATCCCCGGGCGTCGACCACGGCCGTTCGAGGGCCCGCTCTCGCCTTCGCCCTTGCCTCGCCTGTCTTTTCCCGAGCCACGAGCCATCGCCCGATTGATCCTCACTGCGTTGTCGAGCCGACCCTTAACCGGACGCGGAGTCTACAGCGCTCGAGCCGACCCCGATCCGCCACATGTCTTGACATCGAACACCCGTTCGGTATGATGCCCTCAGCCAACGTCCCATGGGAGTCGCGAGTGACGAGACACGACGCCGACCGGAAGCTGAAGATCATGCATTACATCGCTGCGACGCTGCGCGCGCGGGGCTATCCCCCATCGGTCCGCGAGATCGCCCTGGCGGTCGGGCTCAGCTCCACGTCAGCCGTGCATCACCACCTGCAGATGCTCGAGCGCGACGGCTTCCTCGAGCGCGGCGCCGCGCAGTCGCGCGCGATCCGGCTGACTCCCACCGCAGCCATCGAGCTCGGGCTCACGAGTGAGATGGTCCCCCAGGCGGTAACGGCAGAAGCGCACGTCGTCGTGATCGTCGGCGAGGTCGCGGCCGGCGGCCCGATCGAGGCGTATCAGGATGCCTCAGAGACGATGGCCGTCCCGGACCTGCTCGCGCCCAGCGGCGACGCGTACGTCCTGCGCGTTCGCGGCGATTCGATGATCGAGGAGCACATCGCGGACGGCGACTTCGTCCTCATCCGGCCTCAGACCACGGCTCGCAACGGGGACATCGTCGTCGCCCAGGTAGAGGAGAACGCGGTCACGCTGAAGCGATTCTTCCGCGAGAAGGATCGGGTCCGCCTGCAGCCCGCGAATCCGAACTACCCCCCGCAGTTCTACGACGACGTGCGCATCCAAGGGAAGCTCATCGGGGTGATCCGCAAGCTGGATTGACCGTCGGCACCCACTGCCGCCGACCAGAGACTTCGAGCCCTTACCCGCCTTGGAATAGACGCCACACGGAGCGTCGCACTCGCGCGACTAGGTGTCGTCTCCAAAGACGACCCTCCTTCCCGACCAGCGCTTCCCGCTGCTCGGCCCGTCCACAGGGCGTCCACACATTGCGGGTCGTCGGTCCACCGACATGGCGCGACGAGCCCACCTAGTCGTGGACAAGGCACTTCCCAAGAAGGCCGTCGGCCGTGACAGTCAGTTGTCACCATCACCCGTCAACCTTGGGGCCCGATGATCGACCGTCTGCCGCCACACAGTCTCGAGGCCGAGCAGTCGGTCCTCGGCGCGATCCTGATCGATCGCGAGACGATCATCGAGATCGCTGAATTCCTGCGCCCGGAGGATTTCTACCGGCAGGCGCACGGGAACATCTACCGCGCGATGCTCGAGCTCTTCGAACGTCGCGAGCCCGTCGACCTCGTCACGGTCGCGGAGTCGCTCGAGCGAGCCGAGGACCTCGAACAGATCGGCGGCCGGTCATACCTGTCCCAGCTGTCGAACCAGACCCCGACCGCGGTCCACGCCGTCCAGTACGCCCGGATCGTGGAGCGCAAGGCGGTTCTTCGGAACCTCATTGGCGCCGCCGGCAAGATCGCGGGCATCGGCTACGAGGATCCGGCCGAGATCCAGGAGGCAATCGACCGGGCGGAGTCCGAGCTGTTCCAGGTCTCGAACCGGCGGATCACGGCCGGCTTCGCCCAGCTCAAGGAGCTCCTGCACTCGGCCTACGACCGGCTTGACTACCTCCACGCCCACCGCGGCGAGCTCAGCGGGATCTCGTCGGGCTTCGTCGACATGGACCAGCTAACGACCGGCTTCCAGAAGAGCGACCTGATCATCGTCGCGGCCCGCCCGTCGGTCGGCAAGACAAGCTTCGCGCTCAACATCGCGGAACATGCCGCTGTTCGTGAGAAGAAGACCGTCGGCGTCTTCAGCCTCGAGATGAGCAAGGAGCAGCTCGTCCTGCGGCTGCTCTCGAGCGTCGCCAATATCGACTCGAAGCGGCTTCGTTCGGGCTTCCTCGAGGAGCTCGACTTCGCCCGTATCGCGCCGGCCATGAATGACCTGTCCGAGGCCTCGCTATACATCGACGACACGCCGAACATCACGTCGATGGAGCTGCGCACGAAGGCCCGGCGCCTCCAGGCCGAGTCGGGGCTCGACCTTGTCATCGTCGACTACCTCCAGCTCATGCAGGCAACCACAACGAACCGCGACGCCAACCGGGTCCAGGAGGTCTCGGAGATCTCGCGCGGCCTCAAGGCCCTCGCTCGGGAGCTGTCGATCCCGGTCATCGCGCTCTCGCAGCTCTCACGCCAGCCCGAGATGCGCGAGTCGAAGGAGCCGCGCCTGTCGGACCTTCGGGAGTCGGGCGCCATCGAGCAGGACGCGGACCTCGTGGTGTTTCTCTACCGCGAGAAGGAGAAGGTTGGCGAGGAGGCCGACATCGACGGCGAGGTCATCAACGTCAAGCTCGCCAAGCATCGCAATGGGCCCACCGGCGACATCCAGTTGTGGTTCCGCAAGAGCCAGACCCGCTTCCAGTCGTACGCGGGCCAGCGTTACGCAGAATCCGGGGTCTGAACCGGTCCTCTACGGTCGCGCGTCACGTGCTGGCCGGGGCCACCGCTGGCGTGATCAGGCCGGCGCGAACCTTGTCGAAGCAGGTGCTGCAGTACACGGGTCGATCGGTCCGGGGCGCGAAGGGCACCATCGCCTGGTCGCCGCAGGCGTTGCAGACCGCGGCGTGGTACTCCCGCGGGCCGCCCATGCGGACCCGTTTCGCGTTCGCCCGACAGCTCGCACACCGCTGGGGGCTGTTCTGGAGGCCCTTCTCGGCGAAGAATCGCTGCTCACCGCCCGAGAAGATGAAGCCATCGCCGCAGTCGCGACAGGTGAGCGTCCGGTCTTCGTACATCGTGTCCGTCCTCTCCTGAGGGTCGCACCGATCTCCGTTCCGCTCCCCGCTCGGAACTCTGGCGGCGAGAATACGAGTCGCGTCAATCCCCTCCGCGCCCTCGTCTCGACTGCTTACGCACCGCGGTGCACACCGGCACCGCGAACCGGCAACGCGAACCTGTCGCTCCAGTCCGGGGGCAAGCTGTACACCTCGCCCTCCGCCCGGCTCCTGCCCTACGAGGAGAAATAGCCGCCGTCCCGACCGCCTCGCCTAGACTGACCTAGTCGAATTCGGGGCCAGTCGGAGGAATGGAGATGGGCGTGATCATCGTCCGGGAGATGGTCGGGACGAGCCCGAAGTCATGGAGCGATGCGGCCCGCCAGGCGGTCGCAACGGCCTCGCGCACGGTCCGCAACATCAAGAGCGTCGAGGTCGTGAAGTCGAACGCCATCGTCGAGGACGGCGAGATCGTCGAGTACCGCGTCGACCTCAAGATCGGCTTCGAATACGAGGGCTGAGCCCACGTACACCGGCGCGGTGGTACTCCTCGAGCGGCAGATCATGCTGCTGGTTCACCACGCACCTCCCCTCTGCCGCGGGATTATCCACAGCCAATCCACCGTTCCGTAATCGGGCGGTGAGCCGGCGTCGCCAAGATGCCGGGCATGCCCAGCCGACCCGGGGGCGGCGCCGTTGACACACAAGGTGACGCGTCCCTATCGTTCGCGCCGCTCGATCGGCCCATCGAGCGGGAGCGTCCGGGCGATTCGCGCACGGATCTGCCCCCGCCCGAGCGGCCCTCCGATGCGCGATCGCGGCGACGGCGACCTCGGATCGTCGTCGAGGCGGGACCTTCCGCCACCGCTGCCAGCCTCGCGTCTACCGGAGGGCACCTCGGCGCCATGCCCGAGTACCCCGTTCAGGTCAGCAAGGTGCAGCCGCCGCCGCTCCGCGAGGAGACGCTGGCCCGCGACCGCCTGCTCGAATGGCTATCGATCAAGATCCACCGGCGCGCCGTCCTGCTGATCGCCGAGGCCGGCTACGGCAAGACGACCCTCCTCGCCGATTTCTCGCGTCGCACCCGGCTCCGGATGCTGTGGTTCCGGCTTGACCGGGGCGACCGGGACTGGGTCGGCTTCCTCGCGTATCTCGTCGCCGCAGTTCGGATGCACGTGCCCGACTTCGGCGCTTCGACCAGCGCGCTCCTGCGTGAGACGGCTATGGCCGCGCCGCAGCTCGACACGGTTCTTGACACCTTCCTGCGCGAGCTCGCCGGGCTGCCCAGCGACGCCACCGCTCTCGTGTTCGACGACTTCCATCTCGTCGACGACTCGCCGGACGTTCGGCACATCCTGCGCGAGCTCATGACCCGCGGACCCGAGCGCATGTCCTTCGTGTTCGCGAGCCGGCGCGAGCCGCCCGTCCGTCTGGCCCGTCTCCGCGCCCTGGGCGAGGTCGCAGAACTTTCGACGGACGACCTCCGATTCGATCCGACCGAGACCGAGCGGCTCTTCCGCGAGACCTACGAGATGCGACTCGAGCCCGCCGTTCTGGCCGAGCTCAGCCGCCGTACCGAAGGCTGGGCCGCCTCGCTGCAGCTCGTCCGCGCTGCCATCCACGACCGCGATCCGGGGCAGGTTCGGACATTCATCTCTTCGCTTAGCGGCGCCGAGGGCCACCTGTACGAATACCTCGCAGAGGAGGTCGTCGGCGAGCTCCCCGCTGGGCTCCAGCAGTTCCTCATGCGGACGTCCGTGCTGGAAACGATCGACCTGACCTTGGGGCCAGTTGCGGCCGAGATCGGTGAGGCCGAGACGCGCGGGTTCATCGAGGAGGGCGAACGTCACGGGCTCTTCGGGCGTGGCGACCCGAACACGCGTCACCTGGTGCGCGCGCATCCCCTCGTGCGCGACTTTCTCCTTGCCCGCCTGATTCGCTGGATCGGCGACGGCGGTGTTCGCGCGATCCACTTGCGCGTTGCCCGCGCCGCCGAGATGCTCGATTGGCGCATCTCGGCACGTCACTACCTGGCGAGTGGCCAGGAGGAAGACGCCCGCCGCGTTCTGACAGCCGCGATCGAGAACATCTTGGCGACCGGCGCCTACGCCGCGGCCCAGGATCTCGCCGACTCGCTTACGACGGGGGGCCTTGCGGGCGCAGCCGGCCTCATCCTCAGATCGCGTCTCGCCCAGCAACGCGCCGCCGTCGACGAAGGTCTCGCGCTCGCCGAGGAGGCGTGGACAACCGAGCCCAACTCGCCGGCCGTGCTCCTCAATCTCGTTGCGGCACGAAGTTTCGCTGGCGATGTTGCGGGCGCGCTCGAAGCGAGCCGCCTACTCGAGGTGTTCGCGCGATCGCGCGTTGGAGCCTTGGGGCGGGTCTATCGGTTTCTAACCGAGGGATCGCTTGAGGGATCGTTGGAGACAGCTGTTGCCGTCCTCCATCGCGTTGCGATCGGTCATCGCCGGGACAAGGAGTCTCATTTTCTCGGCGTGACGCTTTGCAACGAGGCCCAGCTCCGGGTGGCAATGGGCGACGCCCAGCAAGCGCTCGATTGTGCCGACGAAGCGATCAGTTTGCTTGCGTCATCTTCCGCAGGCATCGAGCTCGTTTCGGCGCGCCTCGCCCGCGCATCGGCACTCGCACATTTGGGCGAGATGTCTGAGGCCCGCCGCGAGATCGCTGTCGCGCACGAGACCGCCACAGCAAGCCAACGTCTGGAGCTGGCAACAGAGTCAGCCGATATCGAGATCCTGTACGGCGAAACGAGCTCGGCCCTGAACCGCCTTGAATCCGGAACTCTTCAAGCCGAACAGAACTCCGATGAGGGCGATCGCGCGGTTCTAACTCTCGCCCTCGCGCTCGCTCAAGCCGGTCGCGCGGAGGAGGCCGAGGATTTGCTGGTGGAGATTCCCGTGGGCATTCCGCATCTGACACCCGCGTTCGAACTTCGGCGCCAGCTGGCTATTTGCCTCGTTCACCTTCTCCTAAGACGCGAGGACACAGGAGAACTCGCGCAGCAAGCAAAACTTCTCGCTACGCGGCAACAAGCCAAGGTCTGGGTCGAATATGCGTCGATACTCGGAGCTATCGCGGATAGGGGAACTGATCCGTCGTACGAGATTTTGGCGGCCGGCAGGAGGGACGCGACCGTTTTGAGCATGGCTGCGGATGCCGTGATAACTCGTCTGGACGAGTTTTCGCCCGAAGCGGCCTCCTTGATCCGATTGGAGGCGCTGGCAAGACCATGGCGATGGCGCGAGTCCGTTCGACGAATCGCGGCGGAGGCCGGACGGCGCGATGTCGCGACGGCGCTACTTCTGGATGAGATCGGGACCAGACCCGACATCGCGCTGTTGCGAGGAATTGCTCGGAGCAACAGGGATGGCCTAGGAGGAGCGCTCGGCCGCGGGTTGGCGAGACGGCTGGCTCCGCGAGTGATCATCGAGGACCTTGGTCGCGTCCGTGTGCTTGTGGGAGAACGGTCCGTCGAGGGATCCGACGTCAGGCGAAAGGTCCTTGCGCTCTTATGCCTGCTACTAACGAAGGGACGATGGACGGCGACACGGGAGGAGGTCGTCGACAGCCTGTGGCCCGATCTCGACCCGCAATCCGCGCACAACTCGCTCAATCAGACGATGTATTTCTTGAGGCGCGTATTCGAGCCGGACTACCGAGAAGAGACATCCCCAGGCTACGTTCAGCAGGATGGCGAGACGATCTGGCTTGATACCGATCTGATCGACGCGCGCAGTCGAGTGTGTCTATCCCTGATCCGCGGCGTGACCGGTGATCCGGACGGCGAGACGGCTCTCGGTTTGGCTCGTGAGTACCGTGGGAAGTTCGCGCTGGACTTCGCATATGAAGAGTGGGCCAGTCCATTTCGTGATGGGCTCCATGCTTCCTATCTCCGGGTAGTGGAGCGGGCCGTGAGGCTCGACGTCGATTCCGGAAATCTTGCTCGCGGCGTCCTGCTGGCTGAGCGAGCTTCGGACATCGAGCCGGACTCCGAGGAACTGCAGTTGGCGCTGGTCAGGATCTACCGACTAGAAGGCGCACATGCCGCCGCAGCTGAGCAGTACACCCACTATTCCCGCGCGATGAAAGATCTGGGCGTGGAGCCGCGAGCGCTGTCTGAGATCTGATCCCAGTGTGTTGATAGGTACACATGCGTATTGACCGGTGCGGATCGGTCTACCTATAGTCCGGCCCGCTGCGTAGTACTTCGGTACTACAAAGCTCTAACAACAGAACGCTCGGACGCGCCGAGGCTACACCTGAAATGGGCACTTAGGGTGGAGCTGAGCGAGTAGTGCAACCGACCGACCTAATGTCTGGTCGGTTTTCGTATTTCTGAGGAGAAGTGCGGGGACCGCAAGGAGGACGAGCGTGGCACCTGAGAGCTCCCTGAAGGGCTTCTAGCCGAAGGATTTGAGATGAAAGATCGAATCCTCAGGCTCTCCATCACGTTGATGGCACTCGCTGCGACGGCACTCGCCGGAGGGGCGTCCCTCAAGGGCTTCTAGTACCTGTAGTCCATGGGGCACCCGGCCAATCGGACGTAAAGTTCGGGGCCTGGGACGAGGTGCGAGGAAGCTAATTGTCGAGGCAGTTCGCGGCATATCTCACCGGGCTCGTGGGAGTAGCGCTCTTTGCGCTCTTGGCCACGAGCCTCGTGATTCCCATCGGCGATGCGATCGCGATCGACATCGACGGTCTTCCGGGCCCCGGCTTCCTCGACAAGCTCGCCGGGGTCTTCTTTTGGACCGCGGTGACCTTCGTGGCTTCAGCCGCGCCTGTGAAGCTTTCTGATGGTGTGCATGTTGCCGTGTCGACGGCGCCGATCATGGCGGCTGCTGTTCTTGGAGGCCCTACAGCGGCCGCATGGGTGGCGCTTCTGGGCAGCACCGACCTAAGAGAACTGCGTGGACGAGTGGTGTGGTACGGCGTTCTGGCCAACCACGCGGCTCTGGCGCTTCCAGCGCTGATCGGAGCCGCCGTCCTTCACATGTTGCGTGGTCAAGGCGAACCTGCCCAAGAGCTCGTCGCAACCCTGCTCGGCACGTTGACGTACTTCTTACTCAACCTCGTATTCGTCTCCCTCATCGTACTTTTCCGGGGCGGCCGGCCAATCCGAGAATTCCTGGCGCGGGCCGAGACCTCGGGTATCTGGGCCAACCTTCTGACACTTGCTCCACTTGGCTGGCTCATGGCTCGAATGTACGAATTGCCGGGTGCTGGGTGGTGGACAGCACTCCTATTCGCCTTGCCACTGTTCACCACAAGAGTCGCGTACCAGCGCTTCGTCGAGATGCGGGAGATGTTCACGCAGACGATCGGGGCCCTGGCCGAGGCGGTTGACAAGCGGGATCCGTTCACGAGCAAGCACAGCCAGCGGGTGCGGTCGATCTCGGTCGATATCGGGCGGCAGATGCGCGTCTCGGCGAGCGAGCTTGAGGCCCTGGAGTGGGGCGGGCTCCTGCACGACGTCGGCAAGATCGGCGTGCCCGACAGCATCCTCCTGAAGCAGGGCAAGCTGACCCGCGAGGAGCGGATCACGATGAATGCCCACCCGGTGCTGGGCGCCCAGATCATCGGGCCGGTCGATCGACTGGCGCCCGAGCTGCCGGTGATCCGGCATCACCATGAGTGGTACAACGGCTCGGGCTATCCCGACCGGCTCATGGGCGACGAGATCCCACGCCTGGCGCGGATCCTGCACGTCGCCGATGCGTTCGAGGCAATGACCGCCGACCGGCCGTATCGCAAGGCGCTCTCTGTTGATCAGGCCCTCGCCGAGCTGCGAAAGTTTGCCGGCGTCCAGTTCGACCCAGAGATCGTCGACGCGTTCGTGAAGACGACCTGGGCGGATGACGTTCGAGACGCCGGGGAGCCCGACCTTCGACCGATTCCGCTGCTCGGCCAGCACGGCGCCCGTGCCGCTCGCAACTTCGATGGGCCGGCGCCCGGGTCGCCGGCTGCCGACCTGGCCTGAACCTGCGGGGCGGCGGCGCTCAGCCGGGGGCGCTGCCCCGCCGACCACGCGGGTCTCGAGTTCGGTCTCAGCCGGGGGCGCCGCCCCGCCGACCACGCGGGTCTCGGGTTCGGGACAATGGGAGCGTGCGGGCAGGGCGCAAAGCCGCGATGACGACGCGCGGCGTCGCGATCAATTTGCGCACCACCGTCGGACGGTGAGCCGGTGCTGATCGTCAGCCTGGTCCTGGGGCTCGGGCTTGGGTTGCTTGCTGGCGGGCGGATCGAGAATCTCGCCAGCGTCCGG
>JBBQFS010000080.1:0-10508 GCA_038322255.1 Candidatus Limnocylindrales bacterium
GGACGCTCGCCAGCACGGCGGGGTCCGCTGGCGGTGCGCCCGGCACCGCGGGCGCCGCATGACCGGCCCAGCCCAGGAGACGGGCTCGGCGCGGGCGACGGGATCGGCGAAGGAGATACTGCGGGTCACGGACATGCGTAAGTGGTTCCCCGTGACGTCGCGCGGGATCGGGCTGTTCTCGCGAACCGTCGGCCAGGAGAAGGCCGTCGACGGCATCAGCCTCAACCTCAACGCCGGCGAGACGCTCGGGCTGGTCGGCGAGAGCGGCTGCGGCAAGTCGACGGCCGGCCGAACGATCCTCCGCCTCCTCGCCCCGACGGACGGCAAGATCGTGATCGAGGGCGAGGACGTCACCAAGCTCTCGAGCAAGGACCTGATCCCGCTCCGACGCAAGGCCCAGATCATCTTCCAGGATCCCTACAACGCCCTCAACCCGCGCCACACGGTCGGCTCGATCATCAGCGCCCCGTTCATCATCCAGAAGGTCAAGCCGCCGGGCGGCGTCAAGAGCGCGGTCCACGAGCTCATGGAGTGCGTCGGGCTGAACCCCGAGCACTACAACCGCTACCCGAACGAGTTCTCTGGTGGACAGCGGCAGCGGATCGGGATCGCCCGGGCGGTCGCGCTGCGGCCGAAGTTCATCGTCTGCGACGAGCCGGTGTCGGCCCTCGACGTGTCGATCCAGGCCCAGGTCATCAACCTGCTGCGCGACCTGCAGGAGGACTTCGGGGTCGCCTACCTGTTCGTCGCCCACGATCTCGCCGTCGTTCGGCAGATCTCGCACCGCGTCGCGGTCATGTACCTCGGGAAGATCATGGAGAGCGCGCCGAACAAGACCATCTATTCGGCGCCGCTCCATCCGTACACCCACTCGCTGCTCTCGGCCGTGCCGATCCCGGATCCGAAGCGCCAGCGGGGCCGCAACCGGATCCTGCTCGAAGGCGACCTTCCGAGCCCGATCGATCCACCCAGCGGCTGCGTCTTTCGGACGCGTTGCTTCCAGGCGCAGCAAAAGTGCGCGGAGGTAGTGCCGCCGCTCATCGAGCTTGCTCCCGGCCACCACGTCGCCTGCCACTTCCCGATCAAGGTCGAGGACCTGCCCGCGCGCATCGATGTGCAGGCGACGGTCCCGGAGGACGGGCAGGGCTCGCCGTCCGCAGACATCACTGTCGACCATACCGCAGGGATGCCGACGCCCCGCTGACTCGCGTGCGTGTCATCCTCTTCAAGTCACGGCTTGACACAGGAGCACCGCGTGCAGCCCCTTCGTATCGCGCTGGCCCAGCTCGCGCCCCGCCTCGGCGACGTCGACGCAAACGTCGAGCGCCACCATGCGCAGCTCAATGAGGCGCGGGCTCAGGGTGCGGGGCTGGTCGTCTTCCCCGAGCTCGGCCTCACTGGCTACCAGCTCCAGGACCTTGCCGGCGAGATCGCGATGCGACTCGACGACCCTCGCCTCGCCCGGTTGGCGGCGGCGACCGAGGGCCTCGCGGCGGCGGTCTCGTTCGTCGAGGAATCGGGCGACCACCGGCTGTTCATCGCCGCGGCGCTCATGGAGGATGGCGAGATCCGCCACGTTCACCGCAAGGTCTTCCTGCCGACCTACGGGCTGTTCGACGAGCGCCGCTTCTTCGCCCCGGGTGACGTCATCCGGGCGACGCCGTCGCGGCTGGGCGTCGGTGTCGGGATCGGCGTGTGCGAGGACTTCTGGCACCTCCAGACGCCGCAGCTCCTGGCACTCGACGGCGCCCAGATCCTGTTGAACGTCGCGTCGTCGCCCGGTCGCGACCTGGCCGCGCGGAACGAGGTCGGGCTGGGCACGGCTACGTCGTGGCGGACGCTGATGCGAACCTACGCCCAGCTGACAACGTCCTTCGTCGTGTTCGTGAACCGCGTCGGGGTCGATGAGTCGGTGACTTTCTGGGGCGGCTCGGAGGTCATCGGTCCCTCGGGCGAGGCGATCTTCTCGGCGCCGCTCTTCGACGAGGGCTTGTACCTGGTGGATGTGAACCTCGACGATGTCCGGCGCGAGCGCATTGCCCTGCCGCTGTTGCGCGATGAGCGCCTCGAGCTGCAGGCGCGCGAGCTGACCCGGATCATCGCCGAGCGCGCGGGGTTCGCGACCGACTCGACGTCGGACCCCGGCGCCGAGCCCGGCCTCGACGTGGCGACGGCGCCCAGTTCCGTCGGGCATGAGCCCGCGGAGGCCGACGCGAGCGAGCCCATCCGGCTCCGGCCCGGCCGGCGATGAACGTCAGGCGCCCGCTGCCGATCGACGACCAGGGCCGGCCGCTGTTCGAGCTGCCCGACGAGCTGGCCATCGACACGGACGTCGCACGACGCGTGATCTCCGGCTTCATCAAGGGCCAGCTGGAGCAGGCCGGCTTCGAGCGCTGCGTGCTCGGGCTGTCGGGCGGCATCGACTCGGGCCTGGTGGCCTACCTGGTGTCCGAGGCAATCGGGCCGGAGCGGCTGCTGTGCGTGCTGCTCCCGTATCGGACCTCGTCGCCGGCGTCCCGCAGCGACGCGGAGGCGATTGTCGCCGACCTCGGCTGCCGAAGCGAGCTCGTCGAGATCACGGCGATGGTCGATGGCTATTTCGGACGCGACCGCGTCCAGGGCGCGGGCGGCGCCGACGCGCTCGACGCCACACCCCTGCGGCGCGGCAACTTCATGGCCCGCACGCGGATGAGCGTGCTGTACGACCGCTCGGTGACGTTCGGCGGCCTCGTCGTCGGGACGGGCAACAAGACCGAATCGCTCATCGGCTACACGACCTTGTTCGGCGACAACGCGAGCGCATTCAACCCGATCGGCGACCTATACAAGAGCCAGGTGCGCCAGCTCGCGGCGGCGATCGGCGTGCCGAGCCAGGTCATCGCCAAGGCCCCCAGCGCCGACCTCTGGCCCGACCAGACCGACGAGGCCGAGGGAGCCTTCAGCTACCCCGTCCTGGACCGGATCCTGTACTGGCGGATCGACCGGCGCCGGAGCATCGACGAGGTGGTCGAGATGGGCTTCGATCGGGAGCTCGTCGAGAGGATCGAGCGGCTCGTCGCGACGTCCGAGTTCAAGCGCCAGGTGCCACCCGTCGCGAAGCTCGGGCCGCGGACCCCCGGGGTCGACTACCTGTACCCGAGGCGGCGCCCGGGCTCCGCCCGCTCCTGACCACGGTGCCGAGCGCGCCTGCTCCCGGCGGGACGCTGTTCGTCGTCGCCACCCCGATCGGGAACCTCGGCGACGTCACCCTTCGAAGCCTCGAGGTCCTTCGAGCCGTGCCGCTGATCGCGGCCGAGGACACGCGGGTCTCGAAGCGGCTGCTCGCGCGGTACGAGATCGACACGCGCACGACCAGCTTCCACGCCCGCAGCGGCCCCGCCCGGCTGGAAGAGCTGCTCGCGCACCTCCGTGGCGGCGCGGACCTCGCCCTCGTGACTGATGCCGGAACGCCGGTCGTCAGTGATCCCGGCGGCGAGCTCGTCGCGGCCTGGGCACGCGAGGGTGGGCGAGTCGTCCCGATTCCCGGCGCGTCCGCGGTCCTCGCCGCAGTGGCGGCCAGCGGCGTCACCGGCCCGCGCTGGGGCTTCGAGGGCTTCCTGCCGCGCTCCGGCCGCGAGCGGCGCGAGCGATTGGCGCGAATTGCGTCCGACGACCGATCGACGGTCCTGTTCGAAGCGCCGACGCGGCTCGCCGCGACCCTGCGAGATCTCGCCGCGGCATGCGGGCCGGATCGGCCGGCTGCCGTCTGTCGCGAGCTCACGAAGCTGCACGAGCAGATCGTCCGCGGCACCCTGACCGAGCTCAATGCCGCAGTGGCCGACGGGTCGATTCCCGCGCGCGGCGAGGTTGCATTGGTCGTGGCAGGCTACGTCGCGGACGAGGAGCTCGACCGGGAGGACCGCCCATCGATCGCGGACGCCCGCTTCCGTGTCGCCGACCTGATACGGGCCGGCGCCTCTCGCACGGACGCCGCGCGCCAGGTCGCGGCCCAGACAGGCCACGCACGCCGGGACCTCTATCGCGAGGCGGACTCGAGCTAGCGACGTGAGCAGCCGCCCGGACGGCTGCGGGGGAGGGGCCGAGGCCGTCCGGGCGGCTGCGGGAGGAGAAGTCGATTTCCTCAGGCGGCGAGCTCCTCGGCGATCGGCTCGTCGGCCGGCACGACCGGCACGTCGGTCTCGCCCGCCTCGGACTCGCCGGAATCTCCGCCGGCCGCAGCCTCGAGGCCCTCGGCCGACGATTCCGCGGCATAGTCCTTCTTCTTTCGGCCGGACAGCATCTCGACCGTGTTGGCGACGATCTCGGTCTTCCAGTGCCGAAGGCCCTTCTCGTCGTCCCAGGTCCGGGTCTGGATCCGACCCTCGATCGCCACCTGCTGGCCCTTGCCGAGGTAGCGTCCGCAAACCTCTGCGAGCCGGTCCCAGGTCACGATGTTGTGATACTCGGGCCGTTCCTTGCCGTTGCCCGCGTACTCGGTGGTGGCCACGCTGAACTGCGTGACGTGCTTGCCCGACGCCAGCGCGCGCATCTCGGGATCGCGCGTCAGGCGTCCGGCCAGGAGGACCTTGTTCACGGTCCATCGCTCCTTATCGGTCGACCGACGGGACACGGGCCGACCCTGCGTGCGGCGGGGCTTGCATCGACGGGCCACGAGGGCTCGCGACCATCGAACCCTACCGGGCGGCGCTCACCGGTCGATTGATCCCCGCTTATCCGCCGCTCGCCCGGGCGTCGGGCCTGCTAGTCGGCCTTTGCCACGGCGGTGGACCCCGTCATCCGGATGGCGCGGACGGATGGCACGAGGACGACGCTCAAGCAAACCGCGATGTTGAGGACCCCCGCTAGGGCGAGGGTCTGCGACGTCCCGATGGCCGCGGCGATTGGGCCGATCAGGGCGTAACCGATCGGGTTGAGGGCAACCGAGCCGAACCAGTCGAAAGAGCTGATCCGTGACAGTGCATGGTTGGGAACGTTGCGCTGCAACGTGGTGGTCCAGAGGGTGTTGCCGAGGGCGAAGCCGACGCCAACGAGGAAGCTGAAGGCCGCCATCGCCGCCAGCGGGAGCGGAACGGCCAGCGCAAGGAGCACCAGCCCCGCAGGGACCACGAGAAGCTGGCACACGACGAGGGGATGCTCGACCTTGAGACGAAGGGCGTAGACCCCGCCAACGACGGCGCCCACCGATTGCAGCGCGAGGATGGTGCCCCACGCCGCGGCACCTCCGAGCTCCTGCTTGGCGACCAGCGGCCCGAGCACGAGGAGCGCTGGGAAGAAGGTGAGCTGGAACAGGCCGAACGACGCGATCATGGCAACGGCCCAGGAGCGCCCCACGAACTCTCGCCAGCCGGCGCGGAGGTCGGTGAGGATCGATGCCGGGATCGGCGGCACCAATGACGCGAGGCGCATGGAGGCGATCAAAGCCGCCGACACGAAGAACGTGACCGAGTCGACGGCCATGGCCAAGGCGGGGCTTCCGGCAGCGACGATCAGCGCTCCGATGGCAGGGCCGGCGATGAAGGCGACGCTCTTGGAAAGGCCCAGCAGCGCATTGGCTTCCTGGAGGCGCGAATCGCTCACGGACTCCTTGACGAGCCCCGTGGTCGCCGGCCCGGAGAACGCGGCGGCGACCCCGAACGCGACCTGGAGCAAGGCGATGTTCCAGAGGTTCGCCGCGCCCGAGAAGAGGACGATGGCCGTGGCGACCTGCGCGGTTCCCTCCAGGAGGTCGCTGCCGATGAGGATGGTCCGACGCGGCAGGCGGTCCGCAAACACGCCGCCGAGCAACAGGAAGACCACGGTGGGGATCTCGCGGGCGAGCAGAACGATCCCGAGCTCGATGGCGCCGCCGAATTGGAGCACGGCGAAGGCGAGCGCGACCATCGCCATGCCCGAGCCGAACGTGGAAATCGTCGACGCCGCCAGGTAACGGGCGAAGTTCCGCTCGTGGAGCGCGTCGAGCGAACGTGGAAGCCGCATGGAGCGTTCGAGTCTAGGGAGGTGTTCGGAGCGTCGTCGGTGGTCGCCACGTGTCGCATTCCGGCAATACCCCTTGCCCGTGGGCGGTGCTCCTGAGCGCCGGTACGAAGGTCCCCGGGCGGTGCTTGCATGCCTCCGACCATCGACCCTTGGTCGACCGGGACCTCCCGCCCATTGCCTCGGTCGGAACCTCCGGCGTACCTTGCACCTACGCCGAGACGCGGCGAACCGGGGGTCATCGGGGCGTCGGCCACGGACCCTCGAACGGACGCCGGAGCGGGCGAAGGGGCCCGCGATGGAGATCTCGTTTGGGGTCACGAGCCGAGCAACCATGAGTGATCGGCCTCGACCCGATACGCGTCCGGCGGGACTTATCGCTCGATCATCGGAAACAAACGATCGCCTCCCAAGGTGGGAGGCGATCGTCGTATTCGGGCGAGGGCGACGAAGCGCCCGCCGTCCTCGCCCGGCTCCGCGGGTCCGGTCGATGCTCCATTGCACGGAGCCTCATGAGGTATGACCTGCGGAGGCCAGGCCGGGCAATAGGGAAAGCGCCGCATCCCGCTGGCGGTGTGCCGCGAGCGGCTGCGCCGCGGGTATACTTCGGGCGTTCCCGCGTCGCCGTCGAGGCGGCTCGGACAGGGGAGGTCATGCGATCGCGCGATCAGGGCGCGTCGTCCGTCCCGTGAGACGGCCGACCGACCGGCAGGCCAAGCGCCGCAATCTCAGCGGCGCCCGGCGGGAGATTTGCAACCAAGTCCCGAGCTCGAAGGCCCGGGACTTTTTGATTCGGACTATCGGTCGCGCCCGCCAGCCGGCCCAGGCGAAGGCGACGGCCGAGCACGCGCACGAGCGCACCCCAAGGTGCGTGAGCGCGCAGCGCAGGACGGCAACGCCCGCCTGGGCCGAAATGGCGGGCGCCCTCTAGTGCCCGCCTCGGTAGTGGTAGGGCTGCAGTGGGGCGACGAGGGCAAGGGCAAGACGACCGACTTCCTGGCCGAGCAGGTGGCGATGGTTGTCCGCTACCAGGGCGGCGACAACGCCGGCCACACGGTGGTCAAGGGTGACGAGGTCCTGAAGCTCCACCTCGTGCCGTCCGGCGTCCTGTACCCACACATCACGTCGGTCATCGGGAACGGGGTCGTCGTCAACCCCGAGACGCTCATCGGCGAGCTCGACATGCTGATCGCCCGCGGCATCGACGTCTCGCGCGTGCGAGTCAGCCGGAGCGCCCACGTGATCATGCCGTATCACGTGGCCCTCGACCGGGCCAACGAGGCTCGCCTCGACGGCGCCAAGGTCGGGACGACAGGGCGCGGGATCGGACCGGCCTACGGCGATCGGGCCTGGCGGGTCGGGCTCCGGATGGAGGATCTCCTCGATCGGGCCGTGCTGCAGACCCGCCTCGAGCGGCTCCTGCCCGACAAGAACCTGCTGTTGGGTGGCATGGGCGCCGAGCAGTTCGACGTCGAGGCGCTGGTGGAGCGCGCGGCGGGCTGGGGCGAGCGCCTCATCGACCATCTCGACGACACCACCTGGCTGGTCCAGTCCGCGCTGGCACGCGGCGAGCACGTCCTGCTCGAGGGTGCGCAGGGCACCCTCCTCGACCTCGATCACGGCAGCTATCCCTTCGTGACCTCGTCGAATGCGGTCGCCGGCGGGGCGACGACCGGCGGCGGGATCGGGCCGCTCCAGGTCGACGAGGTCATGGGCGTCATGAAGGCCTACGCCACTCGGGTGGGCTCCGGGCCGTTCCCGACCGAGCTGCTCGACGAGGTCGGAGCGGGGATCCGCGAGCGCGGCCGCGAAGTCGGGACGACCACGGGCCGCCCGCGACGCGTCGGCTGGTTCGACGCCGTGCCCATCCGCTTCGCGGTTGCGATCAACTCGGTGAGCAGCATCATGCTCAACAAGCTCGACATCCTGTCGGGCCTCGAATCGATCCCGCTGTGCGTCGCCTACGAGGTCGACGGCCGGCGAGTCGATCGCTGGCCCTCGTAGGCCGAGGTGCTCGGGCGCGCCGTGCCCGTCTACGAATCCTTCGAGGGCTGGTCCGAACCGATCCACGACGTTCGATCGCTGGCCGGCCTGCCCGATGCCGCGCGACGCTACGTGAGCGCCGTGGAGGATCTCGCCGGCGTGCCGATCGTCCTCGTCTCCGTGGGGCCCGAACGCACCCAGACGATCGAGCGCGCGTGGCGGCCGATGCGCCGCCGGCCGGCGACGGCGGGAATCGCGTGAGCGCTGCGGGGGTCGCGTGACCGCGCCCACGCGGACGCTGATCCTCGGTTCGGGCGCGCGCGAGCACGCCCTCGCCTGGAAGCTGGCCGGAGAGCCGGGCATGAACGAGGTGGTCGTGGCGCCGGGGAGCGCGGCAATTGGCGCCGAGGCGCGAGTCCGTTGCCTGCCCGACGTCGACCCGCTCGATACGGCTGCCGTGGTCGCGGCCGCGCGGTCGATGGCCGCGGAGCTCGTGCGCGTGGGCCCCGAGGCGCCACTCGCTGCCGGGGTCGTCGACGCCTTGCTAGCCGCCGGAGTCCGCACCTTCGGCCCGACGCGAGCCGCGGCGCGCATCGAGACGTCCAAGGCGTTCTGCCACGATGTCGCGGAGGCCGCCGGCGTTCGGATGGCCCGCGCTCGCGCGTTCGAGGCGCACCAGGCAGCGGCGGCCCGCGCCTACGTAGCCGAGATCGGCGTGGCGGGTCGGGGTGTCGTCCTCAAGCAGGACGGGCTCGCGGCGGGCAAGGGAGTCGCGGTTTACGAGGACGTCGCGCTCGCGCTCGACCACGTCGACTCCTATCTCCAGGGGCGCGGCGCCGGCCCTGCCCTGGTCGTCGAGGAGCGGCTGGCCGGGCTCGAGGCCACCGTCATCGCCATCAGCGACGGCCGCGACGCGCTTGCGCTGCCGGCGTCCCGCGACCACAAGCGCCTGTGCGACGGCGACCTCGGGCCGAACACCGGTGGCATGGGCGCCTACTCGCCGCTGCTGGACCTGCCCGACGACGCCGTCGAGGAAATCGTCGTGACTGTTCACCGTCCGATTCTGGCCGAGCTGGCGAGGCGCGGTACGACGTTCGTGGGCTTCCTGTACGCGGGACTGATGCTGACCGTGGACGGCCCGGTGCTCCTCGAGTGCAACGCGCGACTCGGCGATCCGGAGGCGCAGGTGATCCTGCCCCGCCTCGCGGGCGCTCTCGGGCCCGTGTTGGCGGAGGCCGCCCGAGGCGGGCTGCCACGCTCGGTGCGATCCATCCTCCCGACCACGCCGCGCGCCGCCGTCGGTGTCGTCCTGGCTGCCAGGGGATACCCAGGCAACCCCCGGCGCGGTGATCCCATCGAGGGGATCGACCACGCCCTGGACGTGGGCGCGCTCGTGTTCCACGCCGGAACGCTCGGTCGACCGGGCGGCGGCTACGGCACGAACGGCGGGCGGATCCTGACCGTCGTCGGGACGGGCGACGATCTCGAGGCGGCGCGAGTCCAGGCGGAGCGCGCCGCGGGTGCCATCTCGTGGGACGGCATGCAGCGCCGCCGGGATATCGCGGCCACGCTGCCGCCGGCCCGGATCCCGGTCGGGTCGGCATCGTGATCCGGCGCTACACGCTGCCCGAGATGGGCGCGATCTGGTCCGATCAGGCGCGCTTCGAGCACATGCTCCGGGTCGAGCTCGCGGTCAGCCGCGCACAGACTCGACGCGGGCGAGTCCCGCAGGACGCCCTCGCGGCGATCGAGGCCCGGGCGACGGTCGACGTCGTTCGGATCGAGGAGCTCGAGCGGACGACCGACCACGACGTCATCGCCTTCGTGTCGCAGGTCGCGGAGTCGATCGGATCCGAAGGCCGGTGGCTGCACCTGGGCCTGACGTCGTCCGACATCGTCGATACCGCGCTCGCGCTCCAGCTGCGCACGGCCGGTGAGCTGCTCCTGCGCGACGCCGATCGCCTGGTCGAGGTCCTCGTCAGCAGGGCCCGAGCCGAGGCGGGCACCGTGATGATGGGTCGAACACACTCGGTCCATGCCGAGCCCACGACGTTCGGGCTGAAGCTCGCAGGCTGGGCGTTCGAGGTGGATCGCGGCCGGCGGCGGCTCGCAGCAGCGGTCCAGGAGGTCGCGACCGGGAAGCTGTCGGGCCCGGTCGGGACCTACAGCCACCTCGAGCCCGAGGTGGAGACCGAGGTCATGGCGGAGCTCGAGCTCCGGGTGGATCCGGCGAGCACCCAGATCGTCCAACGCGATCGGCACGCGGCGCTGGTGAGCGCGATCGCGATCCTGGGCGGCAGCCTCGAACGGTTCGCGACCGAGGTCCGGAACCTCCAGCACACCGAGATCGGCGAGGTGATGGAGCCGTTCAAGGCGGGCCAGAAGGGCTCGTCGGCGATGCCCCACAAGCGCAACCCGATCCTCTCGGAGCGCGTGGCAGGCCTGGCTCGGGTGCTCCGCGGCTACGCCGGGACCGCGCTCGAGAACCAGCCGCTGTGGCACGAGCGCGACATCAGCCACAGCTCGGCGGAACGGGTGATCCTGCCCGACGC
>JBBQFS010000081.1:0-10492 GCA_038322255.1 Candidatus Limnocylindrales bacterium
TCCGACAATACTGGGGCGAGCTTCCAGAGCTCCCTGGTGCCGGGTTACCCAGGCGACACCTCCACCCTGGGCAGGCTCGCAAAGATCCGCACGGCCAGCGCCGGTGATCCCGTCGTCGCCTGGGACCTCGAGGGGCGCGTCTTCATTGGCGCGGAGTCCAGTGACGACCCCGCCGGCTCGAAGAAGACCTTCGGTGACGAATGGGTCGCGCGCTACGTCAATCCTGCCGGGCCGGGCGGCAACACCCTCAATGACGGCAAGAAGTTCGACGGCTCGGTGATCGTCGCGCGGGGCTCCTCGGCTCCGAACCTTCTCGGCAAGTTCCACGACAAGACGGCGATCGAGGCCGACCGCACGGCGTCGTCGTGCACCGGCAACGTCTACTTCGCGTGGTCGCGCTTCACGGGCAATGGCGGCGTCGCGATCTACTTCGTCCGCTCGACGGACCACGGCGCGACCTTCTCGCAGCCGATGAAGCTGACCGCAGGAATTCACACCGTCCAGCTGCCGGAGATCACGGTCACCGGCAATGGCCACGTCTACGTGACCTATGGCCAGTTCGAGGACGGCAAGCAGACCGATGCCGTCGGCGTCGCCAAGTCGACCGACTGCGGCCGCAGCTTCGGGCACCCCGGCACCATCACCGGCTTTGCCGCAATGGGCATGACAGATGCGCAGCTCGGCGGCGGCAGCGCCCGCGACTGCGGCGACGGCATCGGGACCGGCTGCGAATCCGGCTACACCTTCTTCCGCGCCGACACGGGCCCCCGGTCGTCCACGGACCAGTCGGACACCGCCCATGAATGGGTGTACGTGCTGTACGAGGCGATCGTCCCTGGCTCCGAAGTGCCGACCGGAACAACCTTCGGCTGGGCCGACCAGCAAGGCGCCGGCGGCCAGTCGGCGATCTACTACGTCCGCTACAACGGCGCGAATGGGACGCACACGGCACCCCAGCGCGTCGCAACCGTCGCGGACGGCCAGCAGCTCTATCCGGACCTCGCGGTCGACGCGGGCACCATCCACGCTCTCTGGTGGGACACGCGCAACGACGTCAACAACGATGTCTCGAGCTTCCGCGTCCGTCCCCCGGGCAACGACGCCGACGGCAACGTCGGCCCGTCGTTCGATGTGTACGCCGCCACCCGGCCGATCGACGGAGGCTCCTGGACGTCGGCCGTGCCGATCACGGATGTGCAGAGCAACGGCGGGTATGAGCAGTTCGGCGGCCGGACCGTTCCGTTCGGCGGCGACTACCTGTGGATCGACTCGCAGAACGGCGTCACCTACGGGGTCTGGACCGACTGGCGAAATACCGTCCCAGGGACGGACCAGCGCGAGACGGTTCAGGACGAGACCGGCGCCGATGTCCACCAGTGCCGGTTCGATACCGGCGGTGGCGTGTGGTCGGGCGACACCTGCCCGCGCGCCGGCGGTCTCGACCAGGACATCTACGGGGACCTCACCCCGTAACCGATCCTCCGGCGTCGCGCCGGATCGTGCTGTCGCAAACGGGCCGCCAGCCCACCGGCTGGCGGCCCTTCTCTTCTCTGGCGGCCGCTCTCTTGCCTGGTCGCTAGTCGAGGAGGCGCAGGACCTCCGGCATGCGCTCGATCGTCTCCCGATCGAACGGCGCCGGCATGCGCACGATGACGGTCGAAAACCCCAGCTCGCGGTACGGCCGAAGGGCCTCGGCAATGGTCGCGGGCGAGCCCAGGAGCAGGGGGACGCCGCCGCCATCCTCCACGGCGTTGTGCTCGAGCTGCGCTGCCCGCGCGGCCTCGGCGTCTTCGAAGCCGTCGCGGATGATCGTCGGGAAGCTGATCGTCAGCTCGATACCGGCCATGTCGCGGCCAGCGTCGGCGCAGTGCCCGGCGAGGATGTCGAGCTGGCCCTTCACGGTCTCGACGTCGCCGCTCGTGTTCCAGCCGTCGGCGTGGCGAGCCACGGTTCGGAGGGTCTTCTTCGGGCCGCTGCCGCCGACGAGGATCGGCAGGTGGGCCTGGACGGGCCGCGGCTCGCACATGGCATCGACGAACTGATAGAAGCGGCCGTCGTGCGTGACCTGCTCGCCGTCGAGCAGCCTCCGCATCAGCCCCACCGACTCCTCGAGACGGTCGAGGCGCTCACCGACGCTCGCCCCGAAGTCGATGCCGAAGGCTTCGTGCTCCCGTTGGAACCAGGCGCCGCCGATGCCGAGGATCGCGCGGCCGTTCGAGACGTGGTCGAGCGTCGTCGCGAGCTTGGTCGTCAGCCCTGGATTGCGGAAGGTGTTCGCGCCGACCATGAGTCCGATCCGAACCCGGTTCGTGATCGCGCCGACCGCGGTCAGCATCGACCAGCCCTCGAAGATCGGCTGCTGCCAGGGGCCCTGGATGGCGAGGAGGTGGTCCCACGTCCAGATGGAATCCCAGCCAGCGGCCTCGGCCGCGAGGACCGATTCGCGGTACTCGGGCCAGGTCGTGCGCTGGGGCCACAGCTGCAGCCCGAATCGAAGCGGTGGCATCGGCGGCTACTCCTCGAGGTGGTCGTGCACGGCCACGATGCGCAGCCGGAACGAGATGCGCTCCTGCGTTCTGAACCTGGCGACGCTCTCGTCATCGGCCTCGTCGTAGCGCTCGGCGAGCGCGACGATGTCATCCCGCGCCTGCGCCACATCGTCGATGACGGTCTCGACCACCGTCTGGAGCCCGACCCAATTGAACGGATCGCTGAGGTCCGGGATGGCCAGCGACCCGCGGCGGTCGCGACGCAGCTCCGCGGGCCAGCGCCTCGGCGTCCGGCTGTTGACGAGGATCCGATCGTCGGGCTCAAGGCGATACCAGATCACGGCCTGATGCGGTTCGCCGTCGGCCCCGAGCGTGGCGAGGGTCGGGTAGAGGGGCTGCTCGAGGAAGGCGCGGACACGGCCGGACAGGATCGCGGGCGGAGGGAGGTCCATGGCCTTCGATGGTACGGGCCGGTGCACCAATCCGTTTTCGTCGGGTTCAGGCCACGCGCTCGCCGGCTTCGATCCGGATGTCCAGCCGGTTTTCCGCCGGTGCGAGCGGGCATGACCAGCGCGGGTCGAACGCGCAGGACGGATGGAACGCGAAGTTGAAGTCGAGGATGACCGAGCCCGGCGCTGCGCCGGGCCCGAGGTCAGCGCTCTTGGCGGTGTCGAGGAGGTAACGGCCGGCGCCATACGTCTCCCGCCCGTTCGTGGCGTCGCGGAACGGCAGGAACAAGCCCCCTGCGTAGCCCGCCATCCAGTACAGGCCCAGCCTTCGGATGCCCTGCGGAAACGGCACCTCGAGGCGGCCGATGCTGATGAACGCCTGCTCGCCGCCTGTGCTGACAGGCAGCGCCAGCGTGAGCCGGCCGACCCGGGATTCGGCGAGCGCGAAGGGCGCGTCTGCTGGCTCGGCATCGGAGGCCCCGTTCGCGGGATCCGACTCGATCGTTCCCTGGAGCTCGACCTCGAACCGCAGCTGAGCGTCGTACGGCCAGTGGCGCGCCTCGAAGACCGCTCGGTTGGCGGCCGGAACCGGCGACTGCGGGTGTGACCGGAACAACGCCTGGCGGGTCTCACGCCAGAGGCGCCAGGCGGTCTCGGAGTCGTGCGCGGCCTCGGCGCGGACGGCGCCATAAAGGTCGGCGATCCGCCGTCGCCAGTCGGCAAGCTCGAGGCGCTCGGCAGACGAGATCGCGTCGGTGGTCATGCTCTGGCGCCATCGTACTGACTCGCGACTAGAATCCGTGGCGTGACGAAGGGCAACACGGACCGGGCCGAGATCGGCGTCTTCGGCGGCTCCGGCTTCTACTCCCTGCTCGATGACGTGCGCGAAGTCAAAGTCGACACGCCGTATGGCGCGCCGTCGGACAGCTTCTTCCTGGCCACCGTCGCGAATCGCGCCGTCGCGTTCCTGCCGCGCCACGGGCGGCGGCACACGATCCCGCCGCACCAGATCAACTACCGGGCGAACGTCTGGGCGATGCGCTCACTCGGCGTCAAGGCGGTCATCGCGCCGTGCGCGGCCGGCTCGCTGCAACTCCACGTCAAGCCCGGCGACTTCGTCGTCAGCGACCAGTTCGTCGACCGGACGAGCGGCCGGGTCGACACCTTCTACGACGGCCCGATCGTGACTCACGTGTCGTCTGCCGAAACCTACGACCGGACACTCCGCCAGCTCGCGATCGAGACGATCCGCGACCACGGCATCGAGGTCCACGAGCGCGGCACGGTCGTCGTCATCCAGGGCCCGCGCTTCTCGACGAAGGCCGAGTCGAAGTGGTTCAGCGATGCGGGCTGGGAGGTCATCAACATGACCCAGTACCCCGAGGCCTGGCTGTGCCGCGAGCTCGGGATGGCGGTCGTGAACATCGCCCTGATCACCGATTACGACGCCGGTGTCCACGAAGGCACCGAAGCGGTCAATGCAACGAGCGTCCTGGAGGTCTTCGCGCAGAACGCCGAGCGGATCCAGAAGGTCGTGCTCGACCTGATCGGCCGGTTCCCGGCGGACCTCGACGCGCTCGGCGCGGCGGCAGCGCTCGGCCCGACCCGGGGCGACGGCCACGCGGTCTCGCCCGACGACATCCGCCTCTTCGAAACGGGGTTGTGACACGGCCGATGACCCCGTCCCCGGGCTCGACGCCGTGACCGATCGCCTGCCGATCGGGGTTGCGCTCGGATCGATCGGTGCGACGGCGGAGTGGTGGCTCGACAGCGCGCGCCGGCTCGAGGACGCGGGATACCGCGCGCTGTGGTGCTGGGACCACTTCGTCGGTGGCGGCGACAAGACGACTCCCGTCGTCGAGCAATGGACGATCCTCGCCGCCGCCGCCGGTGCGACGAGCAGGATCAGGCTGGGGACGTTCGTGACGAACGTGATGAATCGGCACCCCGCGGCCGTGGCGCGGATGGCCGGCACGCTCCAGGCGGCGAGCGACGGGCGGTTCACGCTCGGCATCGGCGTCGGCGGCAACGCCGCCGAGCATCGGGCGTATGGCATCGAGTGGCCGGAGATCGGCGAGCGCGCGGCGCGGCTCGAAGAGGCGGTCGCGGTCATCAACGCCCTGTGGACCGGCGGTCCCGTTTCGCGACCCAGCCCGTTCTATCCGCTCCAGAATGCGCACGCCTTGCCCGTGCCCGATCCGGCGCCGCGCATCCTGATCGGGGCCGCGTCGCCGCGCGGGCTACGGATCGCCGCCCGTGGTGCCGGCGGCTGGGCAGCCGAGATCGTCGACTTCGAGCGACTGCTTCCCGTGTATCTCGAGGCCCTCGCTGCCGAGGGGCGCTCGCGCGCCGACGCGTGGATCGCCGTCGGCTTCGGATCCGGCAAGAGCGGCCAGGACGCGTTGACGGGCAGCCCCTGGATCGAGGCACCGCGCGAGACGTGGGCCCGCTACGCGGCGACGGGGGTCGACGAGGCGATCGTCACGGCCCGCACGACCAACGACGTCGACGCCCTCGTCGGGGCGGTCGATCGCTGGTAGCGGTCCGGCCCAGCCCCGGCCGTGCCCGAAGGTTTCGTGACAAGATCCCGAGTCTGATGAGCCCATCCCCGGCCTTGCTCGCGGCGCGTCGCGATCTGCCCGAACCGACCCACCCGTGCATCCGCTGCGGCCGCGAGGGCGTGCCGGCCGACGCCGGCCTCTGCGAATTCTGCAATCCCCTCGAGCTGTCGCAGCCGTCGGCCACCCAGATGCACGGCATCGCGGCCGTCGGGATCATCCTGTTCGTGGTGGTCCTGGCGGTTGCCGGGCGAGCCGTCCTCGCCGGGACCGGCCCCTTCAGCGGACGCCTCACCGGGGTCTCGCCCGTTACCGCCGGCCTCTCCCTGACCATGGTCGTGGAAAACCACGGCAGGAACGCCTCGGCAACGACCTGTGCCATTACTGAGACGCCCGCCCGCATCGGCAGCCCGACGCAGGTCGTGCAGACCCCCCTCATCCCTGCCGCCTCGAGCATCGAATTCACCACGATCGTCACCAAGTTCGGCACGATGCCGGTCGAACTCGCCGCCGAGTGCCAGTCGCCATGACGCAGCCGGCGACGACCATCGTTGACCGAGCCGCGGATCTCGCCTTCGCAACGGAGCTGGCGAAGCGGGCTGGCGCTCTGCTCTTGGCGCGGTACGAGAAGGTCGAGCAGATCGACTTCAAGTCGGCGAAGGACGTCGTGACCGAGGTCGACCACCTCTCCGAGGCCCTGATCATCGATGCCATCCGCGCTGATCACCCGGGCGACGGGATCATCGCCGAGGAGAGCGGCGAGCACGTCGCCGCCGCGGGAGACAGCCCGACCGCGGGCGTCGGCCGTGCCTGGGTGATCGACCCGCTCGACGGCACGATCAACTACGCCAACGGCATCCCGTTCTTCTGCGTCTCGATCGCGCTCGTGGAGGCCGGACGGCCGGCGGTCGGGGTGATCCACGATCCCATCCGGGGCGAGACGTTCGCCGCGACCGACGATGGACCCGCGACGCTCGACGGCCGGCCGATCCAGGCGTCGGACAAGGATCGGCTCATCGACTTCGTCGTGTCGATGGCCCTGTCCGGGCCGGCTCTCATCTCGAGGGCCAGGACGGTCCGCAAGGCGATCCGGGTGCCGCGCTCGATGGGCTCGGCCGCGCTGGCGCTGGCGTACGTCGGCAACGGCCGCTTCGATGCCTTCATCCAGCAGGGCGGCCTTTCGACCTGGGACGTCGCCGCCGCGGGCCTCATCGCCGAACGCGGGGGCGCGCAGCTGACGGACCTGAAGGGCGACCCGTGGTTCGACCTCGCCTGGCCCACGCGATCGATCGGCGTGCTCGCCGCACCGGCAGCCCACCACGCCGAGCTGCTGCGACTAGTTCGAGGCTGACGCCTCCCTGGCAGCCCAGCGGTGCGGCCGGTCTGCGAGCCGCGCCAAACCGACCCGTTCGCAGAACGCCTCCCACTCGGCTTTCGGGGTGCCGAGCCAGCGCAGCTCCTCGACGTGCCGCTGTGGAATCTCCACGCCGTCATCGGTGGTCCGGAGGCGCGCCAGCGAGCGGTAGAGCTGGACCTCGTCCCAGCGCTCGCGCAGGGTCGCGGCCAGCAGCGGCGCTCCGCGCAGGCTCCTGACGTCCCACGCCGAGGCCTTGGCGGGGATGTCCTCGAGGGATCCGTACCGGGCCAGGACGGCCGCCGCCGACTTCGCGCCCCAGCCGGGCAGGCCCGGATAGCCGTCGGAGCTGTCGCCGACGAGCGCGAGCCAGTCGGGGATCGCGGTCGGTGGGACGCCCCACTTGGCCATCACCGCCGGCTCGTCGTACGTGATCCGGCGGCGCCGATCGAGGAGCACCACCCGCTCGTCCGCGACGAGCTGGGCCATGTCCTTGTCGGGCGTGCAGATGAGGACCTGCTCCACCGCGGGATCGGCGGCGAACCGGACGCACGCCGCGGCGCTCGCGTCGTCGGCCTCGAACTCCACCATCGGCCAGACCACCAGGCCGAGCGCCCGGATGGCGTCCTCGGCAATCGGGAACTGGGAGAGGAGCTCGCGCGGCATGCCGGCCGACGACTTGTAGCCCGGGAACATGTCGTTGCGGAACGACTCGATGACGTGGTCCGTGGCGCACCCGACGTGGGTCGCGCCTTCCTCGCGCAGGAGGTAGAGCAGCTGCTCGACGAGACCCGCCACCCCCGAAATGTTGGCCCCGTCCTTCCCGATCACCGGCGGGCGTGGGGCGTAGTGCGCCCGGAACAGCTCGTAGGTCGCGTCGACGAGGTGGAGACGCACGGTCAGCCGGTCTCGGTCACGCCCGGTCCGCCACCGGTCAGGGCAGCGTGCCGAAGCAGAAGCCCATGAGGCAGCCCGAAGCGAGCATCGCGTCGCGGGCCCGATCGCCGTCGCCTGGGCTCAGGTCGACCGCAGCGATCGCGTCCTGCAGGACCTCCGTCCCGAAGCCCAGTTGGGTAGCGTCGAGGGCCGTCGCGCTGACGCAATAGTCCGTCGCCAGGCCGACCACGACCACCCGCTCGATCCCGCGATCGCGCAGCAGCCCTTCGAGCTCCGTCGGAATCGCCTCGCCGGTCGTCGGGTCCTTCATCGTGAAGCCGGAGTAGCCGTCCTCACCGTTCGTGCCCTTCCGGACCGTCGGTCCGACGACGGTCAGCTCGGGATGGAAGTTCGCGCCCCACGTGCCGCCGACGCAGTGCACCGGCCAGATGCCGCCGTCCTTGGCGAAGTGCGGCGTCGACTCGGGGTGCCAGTCCTGCGTATAGACCACGAGGGCGCCGTTCTGCGTCGCCCGCCGCGACTCGCCGTTGATCATCCCGACGACGTCCTCGCCGCCCTTGACGTAGAGCGAGCCGGCGGGATCGGCGAAGTCGTTCTGGACGTCGACGACGATCAGCGCCGCCTTCGGATCGTAGCGATCGGGCACGCTGGCGAGCGTAACGCAGGAGTTCATTACGAGCCGCATCTGGCGAACGGCAAGGGCCGCGAGTTGGGCTACGCTTCGAGCGTGGCGTTCAGCGACGAGGATCTCGCGGCGCTCGCCGCCGAGGAGGAGATCGAGATCGAGACTCGCGCAGCCTCCGGGGTGACCCATCGAACGACCATCTGGGTCGTGGTCGACGCCGGGACCGTGTACGTTCGCTCGGTGAAGGGCGATCGCGGGCGCTGGTACCTCGAAGCCGTGTCCGATCCCGAGGTCGTCATCCACGTCGACGGGCGGCGGCTTCCGGCGCGAGCGGTGTCGGCTCCCGATCCGCTCAACGTCGAGGCCTGCAGCGCCGCGCTTCGGACCAAATACCGCGCCGATCCGGCACTCAGGACCATGTTGCGCGAGAACACCCTGCCGACGACGCTACGGTTGGAGGCAGCATGACCGTCACCGAGCCGCGCGGCGAGATGTACGTCGACGAGTTCAAGCAGCAGCTGCCGGACCTCGATGAGCAGGAGACGGTCGACTGGATTCGGTCGCTCGACGACGTCGTCGACCAGGAGGGCGAGACCCGGGCCCGATTCCTGCTCTACAAGCTTCTCAAGCGCGCACGCCAGCTCCAGGTCGGGCTGCCGCCGCTCACCAACACCCGCTACATCAACACGATCAGCCCCGAGCAGGAGCCGGATTTCCCGGGCGACGAGCAGCTCGAGCGCCGGATCCGCCGCCTCATCCGCTGGAACGCGGTCGCGATGGTCCTGCGGGCCAACAACAAGTACAGCGGCATCGGCGGCCATCTTGCGACGTACGCCTCGGCCGCAACGCTCTACGAGGTCGGCTTCAACTGGTTCTTCAAGGGCCGCGACAACGGCGGACCCGGCGACCAGATCTTCTACCAGGGCCACGCCGCCCCGGGCATCTACGCCCGGGCGTTCCTCGAGGGCCGGCTCGATGAGGAGCAGCTTGACCACTTCCGGCGCGAGACGCCGCCCCAGCGAGGCCTGTCCTCGTATCCCCATCCGCGCCTCATGCCGGACTTCTGGGAGTTCCCGACGGTCTCGATGGGCCTCGGCCCGATCGACGCGATCTACCAGGCCCGCTTCAACCGCTACCTCCAGAACCGGGGCCTGGTCGACACGTCCGGTTCGCGCGTGTGGGCCTTCCTGGGCGACGGCGAGACCGACGAGCCGGAGGCGCTCGGCGCGCTCCACGTCGCCGCCGACGAGGGCCTCGACAACCTGACGTTCGTCGTCAACTGCAACCTCCAGCGCCTCGACGGCCCGGTCCGTGGCAACGGCAAGATCATCCAGGAGCTCGAGGCGGTGTTCCGCGGCTCGGGCTGGAACGTGATCAAGGTCATCTGGGGTCGCGAGTGGGATGAGCTCCTCGCGCGCGACCGCGATGGCGTCCTGGTCGAGGAGATGAACGCAACGGTCGACGGCGAGTTCCAGAAGTTCTCCGTCGCGGGCGGGGCCTACATCCGCGAGCACTTCTTCGGGCCGGATCCGCGGCTCAAGACGCTTGTCGAGCACATGTCAGACGACGACCTGGCGAAGCTCCGGCGCGGCGGCCATGACTATCGCAAGGTCTTCGCAGCCTACAAGTCCGCGGTCGAGCACCGCGGCGCCCCAACGGTGATCCTGGCCAAGACGGTCAAGGGCTGGACCCTCGGGCCGGGCGTGGAGGCACGGAACATCACCCACCAGGCCAAGAAGCTCTCGGAGCAGGAGCTGCGGATCTTCCGGGACGGGCTGGAGCTGCCGATCCCCGACGCCGCGCTCAAGGATGCGCCGTACTACCACCCCGGCGCCGATTCGGAGGAGATCCAGTACCTGATCGAGCGGCGGCGCGTGCTCGGTGGCCCGCTCCCGAAGCGAAGCTTCCAGGCGATCCAGCTGCCCGCCCCCAAGCCGAGCTTCGACGCCGAGTTCGCGGCGGGCTCGGCGGCCGCGTTCCAGTCGGTCGGCACCTCCTACGCCACGCAGGGCGAGGTGCTGGTGCCGTTCTACATCTTCTACTCGATGTTCGGCTTCCAGCGGACCGGCGATCAGCTCTGGGCCGCCGGCGACGCCCGGACCCGCGGGTTCCTGATGGGC
>JBBQFS010000082.1:0-10477 GCA_038322255.1 Candidatus Limnocylindrales bacterium
GAGCGAGGTCGAGATCGTCGACAACCCCTACGTCGATGACAAGGGCCGGATCCAGATCGCGAAGCTCCCCGGGAAGCCGAAGACTCCGACGATCACCCTGAAGCGAGGCCTCACCGGGGCGACCGAGCTCTGGGAGTGGCATTCAAAGATCATGGCCGGCCAGATCGACCGTCGGACGGGCTCGGTCATCCTGATGAATACGGTCGGCGAGGAGGTCCTTCGCTACAACTTCACCAACGCCATGGTCAGCAAGATCAGCCTCTCGGAGGGTGGGGCCACTGCCAGCGGCGTCCAGATCGAGGAAGCAACGCTCGCCTGCGAAACGCTGACGAAGGGCTAGGGCGGTGACTACCGCGACCCCACCCGAGCTCCAGCGCGAGGTCGGGAGCCTGATCTCGCCCAATGGCCATCATGGGAGCGGCCCGACGGCCCTCGGCGTATCGCCCGGCGGGCCGGTCCAGGGCCTCCAGACCGAGTACGCGTTCGTGCTGCCGCGCGGCTACGTCGACGCGAGCGGCACGGTCCATCGCGACGGCGTGATGCGCCTCGCGACCGCGCGCGACGAGATCACGCCGCAGCGCGACCCGAGGGTCCGCGAGAACGAGTCATACCTGACGGTGCTGCTTCTCTCCCGGGTCGTCACCCGGCTCGGCTCGCTCACCCAGGTCCACACCGGTGTGATCGAGGGGCTGTTCGCGTCGGACCTGGCGTTCCTCCAGGACCTGTATCGACGCATCAACCAGGAAGGCCACACCGCGGCTGCGGTCACCTGCCCATCGTGCAGCCACGCCTTCACCGTCGACGTGGCGGGTGAGCAGCGCCTGGGGGAATCGTGACGTACGCGACCGACCGACTCTTCGAGGAAGTCGCGTACGTGGCCTACCACTTTCACTGGCCGATGGACGCGATCCTCGATCTCGAGCACCCGCTTCGGGGACGATTCGTCGAGGAGATCGGGAAGATCAACCGCCGGATCTCCGAGGAGGGCTGAGTCGCCGTGCGCCTGCCATTCGGGTTCGGGCGCCGCGCGAGCTCCGGGGACGGGGCCTCGAGCGGCGGCTCGGCCGCGAGCCCTGGAGCCGGCGTGCCGGCGGGTGGCGCGGGCGAGCAGCCGTCCGCCGCGCCGCCGCGGGCGTGGGCGAGCCTGCCGCCGATCCAGCGGACCGCGGGGCGAATGCCACTCGTCGCCGCCCCTGCCGACTTCGCCGAGTCGCTGCCGGGGTCCCACGCGTTGCCACCGATCGTCGAGCCGCTCGGTCACGAGGTGAGCCCGCTGGCCACGCCCGGCCTTGTCGTCGCGCGAGCGCGACCGGTGGAGGTGGCTCATAGCGCGACAACGCCCGCGCCGGTGCAGCGAACGCCCGCGCGTCGCTCGCGCTCGGTCGCCGAGGCGGCGGCGTCTGTGCCGGCAGCCGCTGTTGCGTCCGAAGACTCGAACGAAGCCTCGCCCGGCACCGACGCCGCCGCCACGATGCCCGTCCTGGCGCCGATCCGGAGCCTGCCCACGGTCTCGAGGCTGACGATCCGCATGCCCGATCGACCGCTGACCTCGGCGGCGAGCGCCCTCCGGCCGGCCGCGGTCCAGCGTGCAGCCGCCTCGGCGACGCGCGCAACCGCCGCGGTGGCCCCGGGCGCCTCGCCGGCCCCGGCGACCGGCGGGATGCGCCGCGTCCCGGCGGCCGTGCCGCTGGCGTTGTCAACCGTGAGCCGGCAGGCGGCAGCACCGGTCGCGGATCCCGCACCATCCGCGTCCACGGCCTTCGAGACCGTCCCGGCTCGCCATCGGATTGGCGAGCCGCTGTCCACCATCCCTGCCTCGGCCCGACCCTTGTCCGGCGGGACAGCCGCCCCGCTCGTCAGCCGATCCACGACGAGAGGCCCGATGCAGATTGCCGCGTCGAACCCCGGGCGTCCCGCCCAACGCCCATCGACGTCGACCAACGGCGCGGGCCGGCATCCGGCGCCAACAGCGGGGTCCCCGGAATCGCCCACGGTGCGCGAGACCGGCACCCGGCTCCAGGACTTGCCGTTCCTGGCCGTCGCGCGCTCGGTGAACATGGGCACACCCGGCATGCCCGCGGTGGCGGCCTTGGCCGCGATCGCCCCGGCTGCGCGGGCGCCCGAGATCCGTCCGATCGCGGCCGCCAACCCGATCCGCCCGGCGGTGAAGCTGCAACGTTCCCCCGCCGACGAGGACGACGACGCGGCCGAGGAGACCGCCTTCCCCAGTCCGTGGTGGGCGCCGACGCCCGAGGCCATTCCTCAGGTCCATGGCTTCGGTGGCGCAGCCGAGGTATCGGCCGTCCCGGTTCAGCGGTCGGCCATCGGCGTCGTGGCGTTGCCTGATCGCACCGTCCGCGGCAGTGATCTTGCGATTCAGGCCTTCGAGTCCGCGTCGCCCCGCGCAGTCCAACGGATTGCCGGCCGGCCCGCGCCATCGGCGCTCCCGCTGCGCGGAGCCTCGCGGCAGGACAGCGGACCCGCGGCGACCACGACAGCCATCAGCCAGCTCGCCGCCGGCCCCGCTGGCCCCGCGGCGCTGGCCGCGTACGGCCGCGTGCTCGGCGCGCCGGTCATCCAGGCGAGCGCGGACCGAGCCGCGAGCCTCGGACAACCAGCCCAGGTCCAGCGGGCCGACGGGACAGTCGCGGTGGCCGCGCCGGAGGTACCGGAACCTGTGTCGTCTGGCGGTGTCTCGCCGAGCGGAGCGCCCAGCGGCGGAGCGTCGTCGGACGGTCACTCGGAGCGTGACCTCGACGAGCTGGCTCAGGCCCTTTTCGGCCGCATCCGGGGCCTGGTTCGCAGCGACCTCATCCACGACCGTGAGGCCAAGGGCCTCACCTTCGACAACGTCTGAGGAGCGACATGGGCGAGCCGGCACTGACCCTGACCTACCAATGCACGATCGACGGGATCATCCCGCTCGGCACGTGGAGCAAGATCGAGGGCCTCGGGTTCTCGTACCAGGTGACCGAGTACCGCGAGGGCGGAGTCAACAGCTACATGCGCAAGATCATCGGTCCGGTCAAGTACGACAACGTGCGGCTGTCGCGCCCGGTCGACTCGGACTCCCAGCTCATCTCCATCTGGCTGACGGCGAACCTCATCAAGATCGTGCCCCAGACCATGTCGATCACGGCCCTCGACTCGGCGGGCAACGAGGTCACGACCTGGAACCTCGCCGGCGTCGTCCCTGTGAAGTGGACCGGGCCGTCGCTCGACATCAACGGCAACCAGGTCGCCATGGAGACGCTCGAGCTCGCCTACGACGAGATGATCGGGCTGGGTGGCCTTGGCGCCGCGCTGGCTGGGGCGATGACCATCTCCGGCAGCGTCAGCTTCTGAGGGCCTGAGATGGATCTCGCCGCGGGCGCCGCCGGCGCTGTCGCCGGCATCCTGCTCCATGGCAAGGCGAAGCTCGTTCGCCTCGACGCCAAGCCCGATTCCGGCGGGGGCGGCCTCGGTGGCGCCCTCTCGGCGGTCGCAGCGGCCCTGCCCATCCCCGGCCTCGGGGCCGAGGACAAGGAGGGCGAGCTGACCTTCATGTTCAACCCGACCGAGTACCGGCTCTCGCAGACGGCCACGATCACCCACAGCAGGAGCGTCTTCAAGCCCGGCGGGAAGATCGAGTACGTCGGCACGTCAGGACTGACCGTCTCGATGCAGCTCTTCTTCGACGACTTCGCCTCGGCCAAGGGCGACGTCACGCCAAAGATCAGCAAGCTCCTGGCCTGGCAGATGCCGAACGAGGAGGAGCAGCTCGGGCCACCGTACGTGAAGTTCGAATGGGGCAACAAGCAGCTCCAGAACTTCAAGGGCGTGATCACGACCCTGAACATCAGCTACACGGTGTTCGCGAAGGACGGCACGCCCCTCCAGGCCAAGGTCGACCTGACCCTCGACGGCAATGTCGACCCACCGCCGGGAAAGAACCCGACCTCACACTCCGTCGACATGCGCCGCGTGCACACCGTGGTCGAGGGCGAGACCATCCAGACGATCGCCTACGCCGAGCTCGGGCGCAGCGCGTATTGGCGGGCGATCGCCTCAGCCAACGGCATCGACGACCCACTCCGCGTCCGACCAGGCCGGGCGTTGCTGATCCCGAGCGCGGCTGACGCGGCCCGGAACGCCTGAGGCGCGGGGGGATGGGCATCGGTGCGCTGGCGGACATGCTCGGCGGCGGCGCTGCGGGCGCCGACAAGGGCCTGCCGCCCGCGACGCGGCGGGTCATCGAGATCGACGGAACGGAGCTGGACGAGGCGATCGACCACCAGATCCTGAGCGTGACCGTGATCGACCGGCTGCACATGCCTGATTCGTTCGTCATCGTGGTCACGGATCCCAAGCACGCCGTCCTCGGTGACGCTGGTCTCGAGATCGGGGCCAAGGTCAAGATCTCGACGACCGAGCCGGGGGCGGACAGCTCGGAGGCGCTCGTGTGGGGCGAGATCACCTCGATCGAGGCCGAGTACGACCTGCTCGGGGTACGTGCAGTCGTTCGTGGCTACGACCTGTTGCATCGCCTCTCGGCCGGGCGGAAGACCAAGACGTTCGAGAACGTGACGTACGCTGACGTGGCCAAGGACATCGCAAAGGCAGCCGGCCTCGACAGCGATGTCGACGATTCAGGCGGCACCCTCGATCACGTCATCCAGGGCAACGTCTCGGATCTCGACTTCCTGTATCAATTGGCGCGTCGCGTGGGGTTCGATCTCGCGGTCGAGGACGAGACGCTGCTGTTCAAGAAGCCCACCGAGTCGAGCGATGCTCCCGGAGCGGGCGATGAAGAGAGCCGGAAGGCCACGCAGCTCGTCTGGAGCCATAACCTGCTCGAGTTCCGCGCTCGGATGAGCGCCGTTGCCCAGGTCTCCGAGGTCAAGGTCCGGGGCTGGGACGTCACGGCCAAGGAGGCCGTCATCGGCCAGGCCGACGCGGAGACCTCGAGCGCCGCCATCTCCATGAGCCCCAAGGAGCTTGCCGATGCCGTCGGCGGGGAGACACTCGTCGTGGTGGATCGGCCCGTCGGGGACCAGGGGGCCGCCGATGACCTGGCGAAGGCCATCGCCCAGCAGGTCGCGAGCGCGGCCTACGAGGCGACCGCGGTGGCCATCGGTTCGCCGCTCCTCAAGGCCGGCAAGGCCGTGAGCATCTCCGAGGTCGACCCGGCCCTGGCCGGCGACTGGGTGATCACGACCGCGCGCCACGAGTTCGGGGCTGGGCCCTATCGGACCCACCTCGAGTTCAGCGGCCGCCAGGATCGCTCGCTGCATGGGCTCATGGCCGGCGGCTTGACCGTTCCGGTCGGGCGAACCTCGATCCCAGGCGTCGTGATCGGCGTCGTCACCGACAACGACGATCCGGACAAGCTCGGCCGCGTCAAGGTCCAATACCCGTGGCTCGGTGACGAGGCCGAGTCGTACTGGGCCCGGCTCGCCGCAACCGGCGCCGGAAAGGATCACGGGCTCGTCTGGATTCCGGAGGTCAAGGACGAGGTCGTCGTCTCGTTCGAGCAGGGCGACCTGGCCTATCCCGTGGTGGTCGGATCGCTCTGGAACGGCCAGGACACGCCGCCATCGAACGTCATGGACGGCCTGTTCGATGACGGCAAGGTCAAGCGGGTCGCCCTCGTCTCGCGCAATGGTCACGGGCTGGTCTGCCACGACACCGAGGACGAGAGCGGGGTCATCCTCACGACGAAGGAAGGCAAGGTGCGGATCGTCCTCGACCACAAGTCGAAGGAGCTCAGCCTGATCTGCGACGGCGATGTCCTGATCAGCGCCAATGGCGACCTGCAGCTGAAGGCTGATGGGGCGATCAAGATCGAGGCCGGCAGCACCCTCGACCTGAAGGCCAACGGCAACGCGACCCTCAAGGGCGCCAAGGTGGCGATCAACTGATGGCCCAGCCGGCGGTCCAGGGCGACATCGTTCAGGGGACTCCGCCCCAGAGCGGCTGCCTGCCCGGGACCCACATGCTCATCGGGCCGCTGGGCGCCCCGATGCCGAACCCGCCGCCCGGACTGCCGTTTGTCGGCATGCTGAACCAGGGCTTCGTGAGCACCGTCACCATCGGCGGCAAGCCCGTCGCGGTCGTCGGCTCGAAGGGCGACGCGACCGTTCCTCACCCGGGCCTCCATGCTTCCGACCCGGCGCAGCTCAATCCGATGCTGCAGGTCGGCGAGGTGATGAGCGGGAGCCCGAACGTGACCTTCGGGGGCAAGGCCGCCGCGACCTCCGATTCGATGGTCAAGACGTGCGGCGGGACGGCCAAGATCCAGTGCCTCACCGCCACCGTGACGGTCAACTGAGACCCCAACCATGACCGACTTCATCGGCCGCGGCTGGGCCTTTCCGATTCGGACGGACGCCAACGGCGGGATCGCGCTCGTCTCCCGGGAGCGCGAGATCCAGGAGGCGATCCGCCTCATCGTCTCGACGTCGCCCGGAGAGCGCCCGATGCGCCCTGACTTCGGCTGCCGCATCCACGATTTCGTGTTCAGCCCGGCCGACAGCACAACCGCCGCGGCGATCTCGGCCGAGGTCACCAATGCCCTCAACCAGTGGGAGCACCGCATCGACGTCGAGGACGTCGTGGTGCTGTTCACGCCCGAGGAGCCCACGGTCTTCTACATCGACATCCACTACCGGATGAAGCGGACCAACGACCGCCACAACCTGGTGTTCCCGTTCTACGTGATTCCCGGCGAGTGAGGAGCTGACGATGGCGCTACCGGTGCCCAACCTCGACGATCGCCGCTTCCAGGACCTGGTCGACGAAGCCAAACGGCTCGTCCAGCAGCGCTGCCCGGAGTGGACCGATCACAACGTCTCGGATCCGGGCGTGACGCTCATCGAGACGTTCGCGTGGATGACCGACCAGTTGATCTACCGGCTCAACCGCGTCCCCGACCGCAACTACATCAAGTTCCTCGAGCTCATCGGCGTGACCCTCTTCCCGCCCACGGCCGCCCGCACGGACGTCACGTTCTGGCTCTCGGGGCCCCAGCCGGACGTCGTCCGGATCCCCGCCGCGACCCAGGCCGCCACGGTCCGGACCGAAAGCGACGAGGCGATCATCTTCGCCACGACCGAAGAGCTGCCGATCATCCCGGCCCGCCTCATCGAACTCGGCTCGATGGCCAAGGGCAAGCCAACCTATCGCGACTTGCTGCCGTCGGTCGAGCTCGGCAAGGACGCCTTCTGCTTCCAGGAAAAGCCGCAGCTTGGCGACGCCCTGCTCATCGGCCTGTCGCAGCCGGTGCCCTCGAATGCCATCCGACTGCGGTTCAAGTGCGAGATCGAAGGCGTCGGGGTCAACCCGGATCATCCGCCCCTGCTCTGGGAGGCCTGGAACGGCGAGGACTGGATCGCCTGCGATCAGGACTCGGATTCCACCGGCGGGCTGAACCGCGACGGCGACGTCGTCATCCATGTGCCGCGCGGACACGCCGCCCATTCCATCGGCACGCGCCACGCCGCGTGGGTCCGGGCGCGGATCGTCGAGCCAGCGCCGGGCATGTCGACCTATGAGGCGTCGCCGACGGTCAGTGCCGTCAGCTCGATCACGATCGGTGGGACCGTCGCCGCCGTGAATGCGTCCGTTGTTCGCGACGAGAACGTCGGGATCTCGGAGGGGATCCCTGGCCAGCATTTCGAGCTGCGGCGCAAGCCGGTTCTGTCGACCGATGAGCCGGCAAAGCTCGGCGTCACGACGGGCACGGGCAGTGACGGCGCGCCGACCTGGGAGACGTGGGAGCAGGTCGGCGACTTTGCCGCCAGCGGCCCCAAGGATCGCCACTTCATCCTCGACGGCGCAACGGGCGAGATCCAGTTCGGACCTGTCATCCGCCAGCCGGACGGCGCGCTGCGCCTCTACGGCGCGACCCCCCAGAAGGATCGCAACATCCGGATGCTCGAGTACCACACCGGCGGGGGCTCGCGGGGGAACGTAGCGACGGGCTCGCTCAAGGTGATGAAGTCGTCGATCCCGTTCGTCTCGCGGGTGGAAAACCGGCGAGATGCGCGGGGTGGCGTTGATGGCGAGGACATCGAGAACGCCAAGGTTCGGGGGCCGATCCGTCTTCGAACCCGGGGTCGCGCGGTGACAACCGAAGATTTCGAGCATCTCGCCCGCGAGGCCGCGCCCAACGTCGGTCGCGTGCGCGCGGTCGCCGCCGGTGACGGCGCCCAGGCCGGCGCGGTCCGGCTGCTCGTCGTGCCGTCCCTGCCGGCGGCTGACGGCCGGATCCGGTTCGACCAGCTCGTGCCGGAGGCCACGCTGCTCGAGGCGATCACGCAGCGGCTCGAGGAGTGCCGCGTCATCGGGACCCGGATCAGCGTCGAGCCGCCCGGTTACCGCGGCGTCACGGTCGAGGCGACGGTCCGGGCCGCGCCGGGGGCCAATCCGAACCGGCTCAAGGCCGACGCCGAGCGCGCCCTGTACGCCTACCTGCATCCGATCACCGGTGGGCCCGACGGAGCAGGCTGGCCGTTCGGGCGGCCGGTGACGATCGGCGAGATTTACTCGGTCCTGCAGCGGGTGCCAGGCGCTGAGGTCGTCGAGTCGGTGAACCTGTTTGGCACGAACGCAGAGACGGGCGAAAGCCGCGAGGCAACGCAGCGACTCGAGCTCAAGTCCAACGTCCTGGTCTTCAGCGTCGGGCACGCCGTGACGGTGCCGGGCGCGGACGCGGTGGTTGCCTGATGCGCGACACGGTGGTCGCCTGATGCGCGGAGCGGTCCTCCGGCTGGACGTCGAGGGCAGGACGGCCCTCACCAACGGCTCGGAGTTCGAGCTCCTCAATCCGCACCCGCTGGCGGAGACACTGCCGGGGGTCTACCGCGACGCCTGGATCGACGAGCGTCGCCGGACCGCCAGGGAGCCGTTCGGCACGCGCTTCATCTCGGCGCTCGACACCGTGCTCGCCCCCGTTCTCGCGACGCTCGACAACTTCGTGGCGTATCTCGATGCCGACACGGCGCCCGAAGATTTTCTGGCGTGGCTGGGGGAATGGGTCGCCGCCTCCGTCGATGCCGGCTGGAGCGAAGACCGGCGGCGGGCGTTCGTCGGCCAGGCGGCCGAGCTGTATCGACGCCGGGGAACCGCGGCCGGGCTGCGGGATCACGTCCAGATCCACACCGGTGGGACGGTCGAGATCGTCGACAACGGCGGCAGCTCCTGGTCGGTGAAGGCGGATGCGAAGCTACCTGGGAGCCCAGAGCCTGTCGTGGTCGTCAGGGTCATCGTCGACGACCCGGCCTCGGTCGACAAGAGCAAGCTCGAGAGCATGGTCCACGCCTCGAAGCCCGCCCACGTCGTGCATCGGGTCGAGGTCGTTGGGACCGAGCAGCGGGCCAGCCGACGCGCGAAGCCCGCCGCCCCGGCGTCCGCGGCCTCGGGCGACGAACCAGCGACCTGAGGGTCGCCCAACCGGCGACCTCACGGGCGACGCGGCCGCTGGCTGGCCGGGCGCCGGCCCCACGCGCGTTTCGGGCCGGTAGGATGGCGCCCGGCGAACTGCCCCCATCGGGTGGTCGCGGGGAGGGACACCGGTGATCCGCTGCAAGGTCTGCGGGACGATCAACGAGGCGTCGATCGTCTTCTGCACCAAGTGCGGCAACTTCCTGCCCGACGTCGGCGAACCCTACGACCCGGCCGCCGAGCTCGCGAACACCGAAGCGGCCAGGGCCGCGGAAGCCACCGCAACGCAGAAGTCGGCCGCCGAGAAGGCTGCCACGGAAAAGGCCGAAACCGAACGGATCGCCGCTGAGAAAGCAGTTGCGGCGAAGGCCGAGGCGGACCGCATCGCGGCTGAGACGGCAGCAGCCAAGGCCGAGGCGGACCGGATGGCGGCAGAGAAGGCGGCGGCTGCGAAAGCCGAGGCCGACCGCGCTTCGGCTGAAGCTGATCGGATTGCCCACGAGAAGGCAGTCGCGGACAAGGTCGATGCGGATCGGGTTGCGGCCGAGAAGATGGAGGCGGATCGCGTCGCGGCGGCGGAAGCCGCGCGTGAGATAGAGGCTGCCAACAAGGCCGCAGCCGATGCGGAGCGTCGCGCTGCGGAGACCGCGGCTACGAAGGCCGAAGCCGATCGAATCGCTGCGGAGAAGGCCGAGGCCGAGAAGCAACGTCGCGCTGCGGAGACCGCGGCTACGAAGGCCGAAGCCGATCGAATCGCTGCGGAGAAGTCGTCAGCCGATCAAGAACGTCGCGCCGCCGAGGCTGAAGCTCAGCTGGCCGAAGCTGACCGCGTCGCCGCCGCGACAACGGCAGCGGACAAGGCGGCGGCCGACGAAGAGCGTCTCGCAGCGGAGAAGGCCACTGCGGCCGAGCAGGCCGAGGCAGAGCGTCTGGCGGCCGAGCAGGCCGAGGCAGAGCGTCTGGCGGCCGAGCAGGCCGAGGCAGAGCGTCTGGCGGCCGAGCAGGCCGAGGCAGAGCGTCTGGCGGCCGACCAGGCCGAGGCCGACGCCGAGTC
>JBBQFS010000083.1:0-10249 GCA_038322255.1 Candidatus Limnocylindrales bacterium
GACCGAGCGCAGCTGGCGGACCGCTTCGACGACGTTCCCCGTCCCCGCCTCGCCCTTCGTCCGGATCATCGCGGCACCCTCGTTGATCCGCCGGAGTGCTTCGCCGAGGTTTCGGCAACCGCACACGAACGGCACCTTGAACGCGTGCTTGTCGATGTGGTTCGTCTCGTCGGCCGGGGTCAGGACCTCGGACTCGTCGATGTAGTCGACGCCGAGTGCCTCGAGGATCTGGGCTTCGACGAAATGGCCGATCCGGGCCTTGGCCATCACCGGGATGGTGACCGCGTCCATGATCGACTGGATCATCGCCGGGTCGCTCATGCGGGCCACGCCGCCTGCGGCGCGGATGTCCGCTGGCACGCGCTCGAGGGCCATCACGGCCACCGCTCCCGCGTCCTCGGCGATCCTGGCGTGCTCGGCCGTGACGACGTCCATGATGACGCCGCCCTTCAGCATCTGGGCGAGGCCCTTCTTGGTCGTCCAGGTGGACGTCTCTGGGCTCATGTCGTCGTGATTCCTCGGTATCTGGAGCGCGAGTCTGCCGATCGCCGGCCCCGGGGTCACGCCCGTTCGGGTCCTCGGGCCACAAGCGCCCGCCGGATTATCGCACGAGGATTTAGACATCCCGCGTAGCGCAATGGTCAAGCTCGGGTCCGAATTCGGTTGTGCCCGCGCGAGTCGCGAAGACGCTAGCGGGCGACGGTTCGGACGACCCCGGACATCAGGCGCGTCGCGCGTCGGGCAGCGGTCGGCGAAAGGCGTGACAGGGCGCCGACGAGGTCGAGGACGTCGTGATCGTCGAGGCCCTCCAGCAGGCCGACCAGCCGCAGCACGGTCTCGTCGTCGACCTCGCCCAGGAGTCGCAGCGCGCGCTCGAGCTCGCGCGGCTGGAGCCGGGGAACGAGCCCAACCGCCCGGTCGAAGAGTCGAACGAAGACGAGGAAGGTCCGGAGCCACTCGCTGAGAGCGAGCAGCTCGGGGTCGTTCGGGTGGGCCCGGAGCTCGGTTTCGGCCTCGGAGCCCGCGCGTTCCAATAGCCCGATGATCGGGTCGCCCTCGCGCGTCTTTCGCTCCGCGACGACGCGTCCGAACCAGCGCCAGTGGTCGCCGACGGCCTGATACGCGACGCCTGCGGGTCCGCGCCGGCCAACGCGCCGCGGCTCCGCGACGCGCTCGATCAGGCCCCACGACGCCGCCTCAGCGAGCGCCAGGCTCGCGGCCCGGTGCGACAGCCCGAGGGCCTCCCGGACCTCGCGCTCCGTCAGGGGCGCCTGGCGAGTCATCAGGTACGCCTGGACTCGAGCGATCGCCGGGGCGACGCCCCACGCGGCACCCATCTCACCCCAGGCGTCGGCGAGGCGCAGGCGGATGGCCTCGGCCGATTGGGATGCCGGGCTCATCGGCTCGATCGTGGTTTGTGCATCCGGCCGGCGCGCGGCAGGCGGAGCGGTCGTCACCGGGTCAGGGTACCTCACGCGGAACGTGCCACTTGAAACTAGCACATTTCCCGCACGACTACGACACGGGCAGCGGGACCCAGGCTGCCAAGGCGACGCCGAGGGCGACGAACAGCGGGTGGCCCCAGTCGATATCGACCTCGCAGGAGGCGATGCGCTGCGTGCTCGAGCCGATGCCGAACTCGAAGATCAGCTCCTGACCGTCGAACGCGACGGGGCACTGGCCAGTGAACGGGTGGGACCTGAGGGCCGCGTAGTCGGTGGCCTGGGCGGCTGCGGTGAGGGTCGCCAATGCCACGGCGGGGACCCGGCCGAGGTCATTCGGAGGCTTCGCGGCGGCGTGAACGCGGCCGTCCCGCTCGAGGATGACGCTGTGATCGCAGGCGCCCTGGGGACACATCCCGCCGCGAATCGAGACCGTAACCAGGGGGCCACTGCCGGGGAGCGGGACGCTCACCACGGAATTGCAGCCCGCGAGCGCCGCGATGAGGACGCCAAGCCCGAGAACGCGGACGACGCCGGGCGGCAGGTGGAGCCTTGGCATGGCCGCGAGACGAAACGCTGCGGGAGCGAGTTCCCGAGGCTCTCGGCCGATGACCCGGTCCTACACTCCCCGGCATGTCCGTCCTGCGATCGCGGCTCGATCCCGCCAGCGAGGACGCGCGCGCCAACCTCGAACGCATGACGGCCCTCGTCGCGGACCTGCGGGAGCGGACCGCGGCGGTCAGCGAGCGCGGCGCCGGCGGCGATGCGCGGTCGATCGCCCGGCATCGCGAGCGCGGAAAGCTACCCGTTCGAGATCGGATCGACCGGCTGATCGACCCGGGGTCGGCCTTCCTCGAGCTCAGCGCGCTCGCCGCAAACGGGCTGTACGACGGCGAGGCGCCGAGCGCGGGGATCGTCACGGGCATCGGCTTGGTCGAGGGCACGACCTGCGTCATCGTCGCGAATGACGCAACGGTCAAGGGCGGCACGTATTACCCGATGACCGTCAAGAAGCATCTGCGAGCGCAGGAGATCGCCCTCGAGAACCAGCTGCCGTGCGTCTACCTGGTCGACAGCGGCGGCGCGTTCCTGCCGCTCCAGGCCGACGTGTTCCCCGACCGCGAGCACTTTGGGCGGATCTTCTACAACCAGGCCCGGATGTCGGCGGCGGGCATCCCGCAGGTCGCGCTGGTCATGGGCTCGTCGACCGCCGGTGGCGCGTACGTGCCGGCGATGAGTGACGAGACGGTGATCGTCAAGGGCACCGGCACGATCTTCCTCGGCGGGCCGCCGCTCGTGAAGGCGGCGACGGGCGAGGACGTCGATGCCGAGACCCTTGGCGGTGCCGAGGTCCACGCTCGGGTCTCGGGTGTTGCCGATCACGAGGCGCTCGACGACGAACACGCGATCGCGCTCGGCCGAACGATCGTCGAGCACCTCGAGCGCAAGGCCCCACCGCCCCCCTGGGATCGACGCGAGCCCCAGGCGCCTGCGGTCCCTGCCGATGGGGCCGACGGCGGCGCCCACCTCTACGGCGCGATCTCGGCCGACACCCGTCGGTCCGTGCCGGTCCGGGAGATCATCGCCCGGCTCGTCGACGGCTCCCGCTTCCACGAGTTCAAGCCGCTCTACGGCGAGACGCTGGTCACCGGCTTCGCGCACCTCGACGGCTGGCCGATCGCGATCCTCGCCAACGACGGCATCCTCTTCAGCCAGTCCGCGCTCAAGGGGGCGCATTTCATCGAGCTGGCCTGCCAGCGCCGGATCCCGCTCCTGTTCCTGCAGAACATCACCGGGTTCATGGTCGGGCGCGAATACGAGGCGGGTGGCATCGCGAAGGACGGGGCCAAGCTCGTGATGGCGGTCGCGAGTGCGGCCGTGCCCAAGTTCACGATCCTCATCGGCGGCTCGTTCGGCGCCGGCAACTACGCGATGGCCGGGCGCGCGTACCAGCCGCGCTTCTTGTGGACCTGGCCCAACGCGCGCATCTCCGTCATGGGCGGCCAGCAGGCCGCGCGCGTCCTTTCGACGGTCGGCGGTCCGTTTGCCGACGACGCGGCCCGCGACGCGTTCGAGGCGCCGATCCTCGAGACCTACGAGCGCGAGGGCTCGCCGTACTTCGCAACCGCCCGACTGTGGGACGACGGGATCATCGACCCGCTCGACACCCGCCGGGTCCTGTCGATCGGCCTCGAGGCCGCCCTGCACGCCCCGATCCCCGACACGAAGTTCGGCGTCTTCCGGATGTGACGAGCGCCCCTATCATCGGGACGCCGATCTCCCGCCGTCGCGAGCGTCACCAGACGAACGTCCCGACCTTCCTGTTCACAGACATCGAGGGCAGCGCCCGTCGCTGGGAGACGGATGCCGCCGCGATGCGGCTGGATCTGGCACAACATGACCGGATCGTTCGCGAGGCGCTGGAGCGGCACGGCGGCAAGGTGTTCAAGACCGTCGGTGATGCGTTCCTTGCCACGTTCGAGGAGGCACCGAGCGCCGTCTTAGCCGCGATCGATCTCCAACACGGGCTCGCGGCGGCCGACTGGCAGGGTGACGCGCCTCCGGCGGTGCGGGTCGCCGCTCATACCGGCGAGGCCGAGGCCCGCGAGGGCGACTTCTTCGGGCCGTCACTCAACAAGGTCGCGCGTCTGCTCTCGGCCGGCCACGGCGGCCAGATCCTCGTGACGCTCGTGACGGCCGAGCTCGTTCGGGACTCGCTGCCGGAGTCGGTCGAGCTCGTTGACCTGGGCGTCCATCGATTCCGCGATCTCCAGCGGGCGGAACCGATCTTCATGGTTCAGGCACCGGGTCTGCCTTCGGCCTTCCCGCGGCTCCGCTCGGTCGAGACGGCGCGGAACAACCTTCCGATGGAGCTCACGACATTCGTCGGGCGCTCCGCAGAGATTGGCGAGCTGAGCGGGCTCCTGGATCACGCGCGGCTCGTGTCGGTGACCGGAGCCGGTGGCGCCGGGAAGTCGAGGCTCGCGCTGCGCACCGCGGCCGGGATCCTGGACGACTTCCCCGACGGGGTCTGGCTGATCGAGCTCGCTCCGATCTCGGACCGGGACGGCCTGGCGAGTGCCATGGTCGCGGCGATCGGCCTGCCCGAGACGCCCGGCCGCTCAGCCGCGGACGCCCTCGAGGAGTTCGTCCGCCCACGCTCCCTCCTGCTCATCGTCGACAACTGTGAGCACGTGCTCGCCGCCGTGGCGGAGCTCGCCGACCGCCTCCTCCACGCGAGCGCTGGCCTCAAGATCCTCGCGACCAGCCGTGAGGCGCTCGGGATCGCGGGCGAGGTGACGTATCGGGTGCCGTCGCTGTCGCTGCCGTCAGAGGACGCGTCGGTGCCGCTCGACGACGTGCTGGCAACCGAATCGGTCCGGCTGTTCATCGACCGCGCCCGTGCCGTGCAACCCGGGTTCAACCCGACAGCTGCCGACCGCGAGGCGCTCGTCCTGATCACGCGGCGACTCGACGGGATCGCCCTTGCCATTGAGCTCGCTGCAGCGCGTGTCCGCCTCATGGCGCCGGACGAGATCGGCCGACGACTCGACGATCGCTTCCGCCTCCTCACTGGCGGAAGTCGAACTGCGCTTCCTCGCCAGCAAACACTCCGCGCGCTCATCGACTGGAGCTACGACCTCCTCTCGGACGCCGAGAAGACCCTCTTCCGCCGCCTGGCGGTCTTCGCCGGTGGCTGGACGCTCGAGGCGGCCGAGGCCGTGGGCGGCGCGGAGCCGCTCGACCCCTTGGAGGTGCTCGATCTCCTGGCCCATCTCGTGGACAAATCCCTGGCAACCACCGAAGAGGCCGGCGCCGAGAACCGATACCGGCTGCTGGAGACCGTCCGCCAATACGCTCGCGACCGTCTTCTCGAGTCCGGGGACGGCACGGACGCTCGCGAGCGACATGCCCGCTGGTTCCTCGCCCTGGCGATCCGGGCGGACGCGGAGATCCATGGGCCGATGCAGATCGGCTGGCTGGTTCGAATGGACGCGGAGCGGCCGAACCTTCTCGCGGCCGCGGCATGGCTGCGCGAGACGAATCCGGAAGCGGGCCTTGAGCTCGTAGCTGCCCTCAACTGGTACTGGCACTTCCGTGGCCGGTGGGAAGAGGGCGCCGAGGTTGCCGAGGCTGCCCTCGCCGCGTCCGGAAAGCGCCGGTCGCGTGCGTACCTCGGTGCCCTCCAGGCGCATGCCTCGCTCGTCGGTCGGCGTATTCAGAGTGCGCTGGGGAATACGGAGATCGAAGAGACACTCGCGCTATCCCGCGAGCTCGGTGACGACCACGCGCTCGGGATGACGATGTGGGGCTCGGCGATGATCGCCTGGGCTGCCGGCCGGTACGACGACATGGATGATGCGGTCCGCGAGGCCGACCGGGCATTCACCAGCGCGAACGATGCCTGGGGGATGTCGCTGGGCGCGTTCCTCCGAGGTCAGGCGAAGGTCGCGCGCGGCGACATGACGGCGGCTCGACCGATTCTCGAGGAGGCGATCGAGCGCATGCGGGCGGTCGGAGATCGGTGGCTGCTGTCGCAGGCGCTGGGTGTCCTGGCGTCGATCCTGACGTATGTCGGCGACATGGAAGGCGCACGGCGCGCCAGCGAGGAGGGTCTCGCCTACCTCCGAAAGCTCGGTGATCCGGCAACCATCGGCACGTTCCTGCGCGGCGCGACTTGGGACTCGATCTACCGTGGCGACCTCGAGACGGCCCAGGAGTACGCGGAGGAGAGCATCTCGTTCACGCGCCTGCTCGGCTCCGAGGGGGAGCTCGCCGGCAGCTACTGGGTCCTGGGCGCGGTCGAGGTGCGGATGGGTCGGCTTGAGGGAGCGGCCGAGCACCTGGCACACGCCGAGGGAGTCTTCCGGCGGAACGGGAGCATGGCGCCGCTGGCAAACACGCTCGACGCCATCGGCGAGCTCGCCCTCGCCAATCGCGACGTTAAGGGCGCCTCGGCCGCATACGGAGAAAACCTCGAGATCCGAACGGGCCAGGGCGATCGCCGAGGCATCGGGCACTCGCTGACCGGGCTCGCGGCGGCAGCGCAGGCGCGCGGCGAGGCCGAGCAAGCCGCGCGCCTGCTCGGACGGGCGGGGCGAATCTGGGACGAGTTGCGCGTGACCCTGCCGCCGCCGGATCAGGCGCGGACTGATGCGCTCATTGCCGCGAGCCGCGGCGCCCTCGGCGACGGCGCGTTCGAGCGGGCATGGCAGGCGGGTTGGACGCTCGATGCAATGCCGGTGACGGGGTAGTGGGGCTCGAGCCTGCAACAAACGTCCGTCTCCGTACCGGTCCGGCCCGCCTCTCCGGCGGGGCGTCGGTAGAGTTGGCGGATGGCCATCCATGAATCAGCGGCGAAGGGGTTCACGGCGGGGGCGGACGCGTATGAGCGCGGCCGACCGGATTACTCGCCTGAAGCGACCGAGAAGCTGATCGACGAGCTGCGCATCGGGCCGGGGAGCCGCGTGCTGGATCTTGCGGCGGGCACCGGCAAGCTGACGCGACAGCTCGTCGCGAGCGGGGCCGAGATCGTCGCCGTCGAGCCGATCCCCGAGATGCGGGCGAAGCTCGTCGCGGCCGTGCCCGGCGTGGAAAGCCTCGAGGGCACAGCCGAACAGATCCCGCTGCCGAACCACTCGGTCGACGCGGTCGTGGTCGGCCAGGCCTTCCACTGGTTCGACGGGGTGCGGGCGGTCTCGGAGGTCCGGCGCGTGCTCCGCCCGACCGGCGGCCTCGGGCTGATCTGGCAGGCGCGCGACCCGTCGAAGCCATGGCTCACGCGGCTCGACGAGATCATCGACGGCGTCGATGATGGCCACCCGCGCTACCGGACCGGCGCCTGGCGACACGCGTTCGACCTGCTCGCGCTGTTCGATCCGATCAAGCAGGCGTCCTTCGATCACGTCCAACGCGCGGATCCCGGGATGATTGTCGACCGGGTGGCCTCGATCAGCTATGTCGCGGCGATGCCCGACGACCGCCGCCAGGCGGTCCTCGACGAAGTCCGTGAGCTGCTCGCCACCGATCCGGGCACGGCCGGCGCCGATGTCATCGAGCTGCCGTACCGGGCCGACATCTACTGGACCCGGCCGCGGCCCATTCCGGCCGGGCCGTCGGCCGGCCTCATCGTCTCAGTCAACGTCTCGCCCGGCGGGGTCCCGAAGCGGCCCGTCGCCGGCACGCGCATCCGCCACCTCGGCCTTGATGGCGACGGTCACGCCTCACCGCCGCCGACCCACGGGGGCCCCGACCAGGCGGTGTGCCTGTACGCGATCGAAGCCATCGAGCGGGTTCGGGCCGACGGGCACCAGGCATTTCCGGGGGCCTATGGCGAGAATCTCACGCTGGCCGGACTCGATTGGGAGGGCCTCCGAAGCGGCGATCGCCTTCGGCTCGGAGGACGCGGTCCCTTGCTCGAGCTGACGCACTTCGCGGCGCCGTGCCGAAAGCAGGCGCAATGGTTCATCGAGGAGCGGATCGGCCGTATCTCGGCCGGCGCCTACCCCGAGGACGCGCGCTGGTACGCCTCGGTGGTCGAGGAAGGGCCGATCGCTCCAGGCGATCGAGTGGAGCTGATCCGGAGCGCCTGACGCGCACGCTGCGGGCGACGCCGCCTACGATGCCGGCCATGCCACGAGTCCTGCGCCTGTCGATTGCGCCGGTCCGCGCGCTCGGGTTGTCGCACCCGGAGTCGATCGAGCTCGGAGAGGCGGGCGTGCTCGAGGACCGCCGGTTCTACCTCGTCGACGATCGAGGGCGCCTCGTCGATCGGCTGCTCGCCGGCGACCTCGTGCGGGTCGCCCCTGAGACCAACGCCGAGGCCACGTGGCTGAAGCTGACCTTCCCGGACGGCACCGTGATCGAGGACGAGGTCCGCCTCGACGAGCCGGTCCGGACCGAGGTCTACGGCCGGCTGGCCGTGGGCCATGGCGTGGGCGGTCCCTGGGCCGCCGCGCTCGAGCCGTTCGCGCACCGGCGGGTGCTCCTCGTCCGCTGCGACCATCCCGGCGGCACGCGCATCCGGGCGGGCGAGACCCAAGTCCGAAACGCGGTGAGCCTGGTGTCCGATGGCTCGCTCCGCGAGCTGGCGCGGCAGCTCGGCGTGCCGTCGGTCGACGGTCGCCGGTTCCGGATGCTGATCGAGCTCGCGGGCGGGGAGGCGCACGAGGAGGACTCGTGGATCGGCGGGCAGGTCGCGGTCGGGAGCGCTGTCCTGTCGATCACGAAGCCCGACGCGCGCTGCGCCATCACCACCCAGAACCCCGACACGGGCGAGCGCGACCTCGACACCCTCCGGACGCTCATCCGGTACCGCGGCTTCCGTGAGAGGGATCCGGAGAAGAAGATCGACTTCGGCGTGCTCGGTGAGGTGCTGCGTCCCGGTCGAGTCTCGATCGGGGACGAGATCCAGGTCGTCGATGGCGCGACCGTGGAGCGAGGAGCCGTGGCGCCGGCCTGACGTTGAGGGCCTCAGGACGAGCCGGATGCCTCGCGCATCGCCCACGGCGAGCCGTGCTCGGTGAGCAGGTCGAGGAACGGCACGGCATCGAAGGCCTCCGGGCCGAGCACGCCCGAGCCCGACCATCGACCGGTCGCCAGGAGCTCGAGCGCGACGACCGGGTTGACTGCGGTCTGCCAGACGACCGCCTGCGAGCCGTACTCGGCCATCGACCAGGCATTGTCGACCACGTGGTACAGGTACACCTCCCGCGGCTTGCCGTCCTTGCCCGTTCCGGTGACCCACGTCCCGGCGCAGGTCTTGCCGTGCATCCTGTCGCCGAGCGTCGCCGGGTCGGGCAGCACGGCCGCGACGACGTCGCGCGGCGAAACCTCGACTCCGCCGACGCGTACCTTCGCCGTCCGATCGAGCCCGAGCTTGTGGAGCGTCTTGAGCACCTCGATGAACTCATTGCCGAGGCCGTACTTGAACGTCACGCGCCGGGCCTTGACCCAGCGCGGGATCAGCAGCACCTCCTCGTGCTCGACGTTGACGCACTCGACCGGGCCGATGCCCTCGGGAAAGTCGAAGACCTCGGGCTCCGAGAACGGCGCGGTCGTGTACCAGTCCCGGCCGCGCTCCCAGACGACCGGCGGGGTTGAGGCACTCCTCGATCGTCGTCCAGATCGAGAAGGACGGCGCGAAGTCATAGCCGTCGACGGTCAGGTTGGCGCCGTCGCGGACCCCGATCTCCACGATCTCGCTGAAGAGGTGATCCTGGGCGTACCGCGCGAACACGTCCGAAAGGCCGGGCTCGACGCCCATCCCGACGAGAGCCAGGCGGTCCGCGGCGCGCCAGAGCGACTCCCGGGCGAACTGCTCGTCGCCGAGCTTGACGCCCGGCAGCTCGTGGGGCCGCTCGGGGTGCGGGGTCGAGAGCGACATCGCCGTGTCGAGGTAGTTCGCGCCGGCGTCCAGGCAGGCGTCGAAGATGGGCATGACGAAGCGCGGGTCCACGGCGTTCAGCACGTGGCTCACGCGCTCTTCGCGGATCAGCGCCGAGATCGCCTGGCGATCGGAGGCGTCGACGCGGGCCGCGCTGACGCGAGGATCGGCGGCCCGGTCGGCGACGGCCGTGGCTCGGGCAACGTCGTGGTCGGCGACCACGAGGTGCTCGAAGAAGTCCCGCCGAAGCGCGGTAGGTACGACGGCGCCGCCGACGCCCCCGGCGCCGATGACGAGGATTCGCATCTGCGAAGTGTCGCCGAAGATGGCGCCGCGTACGATGCCGTCATGACGCCGGCAGGCCCGCGTTGAGCGACGCGCTGCGGATCGAGCGCACCGGCCCGGGCGCCACCGTTGCGCG
>JBBQFS010000084.1:0-10228 GCA_038322255.1 Candidatus Limnocylindrales bacterium
CGGGCGAGACGGCAACCGAGACGCTCCGCACGTCGAGCGGCTGGGTGAGCAGGTCGGTCGGATAGGCGGTGAGCCGGCTCGAAACGCCATCGGCGTCGCCCGGCGCGGCGTCCGCCACCTCGGTGCCGTTGCCCAGCACGACGATCTCGCGCCAGCCGATGCGCTCGGCGAACGACCGATCCTCGAACGACACCGTCGAGGGCGACGTGATCGGGGAGCTCAGCGCGGCCTCGTACTCACAGACGAGGCGCATCGTCGACAGGCCGCCCGCCCCGGCGGGCAACGAGAGCCCCGCCGCGATCAGGTTTGGCTGGAGCACCCGCCCGCCGACCGCCAGGCGCAGGTCCGAGGCGAGCGTGAGGCAGGCGGCCTGGCGCTCCCGCTCCAGCACGGCCGGCGCCAGCGTGCCCTCGCCGTCGAGGCCGAGCCGTTGCTGCTCCTGGAAGGCCGGGATCTCGGCCCGGTCGATGACGACGTCGAGCGAGATTCGCTCGGGCGCGACCCGGACCGCCGCGAAGTGGTTGATCGTGAAGTTCCCGAGCGGATGGGCGAAGGTGATCGCCGGGACGAGGATCGCCAGCGCCGTTGCTGCGAGCGCCGCCCCGCCGAGCCGGCGCACGACCGCGTTTTTCATCGGACCGGAGCGAGGGCCGCGAGGGCCGCGAGGGACGCCGCCGCTTTCGACGCGGCGAGGGGATCGAGCGCACCGTGGATGGCGAGCGCGTCCTGAAGCAGCTCCCGAGCCTTCGAGCTGTCGCCCAGGGCTCGGGCAATCTCGCCCGCGTGGTACAGCAGCAGGGCGTCGCGGGTCCCGAAGGCGAGAGCCTTGGTCATCGTCGCGTCGGCCTCCACGGCTCGACCATTGGCGAGCAGCGCCCACGCGTACGCGTCGTAGCCGTAGACGTCCTTGCGGACGCCGAGCTCCTGCTGGGCAAGCCCGAGCGCGTCGCCCAGGTCCCTGTCGTGATTGACCGAGAACAGGACCAGCTGGCGGTTGTAGACCTGCTGGTTGATCGCTGCGAGATGGGCGATCGCGTCAACCGTCGCGTACTGGTCGGCAGCGAGCTTGGCATCGCCGCGGAGCGCGTAGAGGTCGCCGAGCGCGGTCAGCGCATCCGGCTGGGGCGCGATGGCGATGGCCTGCTGGTACGTGACGATGGCGTCGTCGGTGCGCCCGAGCGCGGCTTCCGCGCGAGCCTTGCTCGCAATGGCGAGGAAGCTGTCGGGCCACACCGCGAGGGCTTGCTGGAACCAGGTCGCAGCGGCGTCCGGCGAGCCGGTGTTGATCGCCAGGATGCCCGCGCCATACGCGTACCAGCCGAGGCTCGCACCCGTCTGGCCAGCGGCCGTCGCTTCGGTCCAGGCGCGCTCCGCCAGGAGTACCGCGGTGGCGGTGTCGCCCTGGATGAAGGCGAGACGCGAGAGGCGGGCCGTGACGGCCGGCCCGGGGGCCGCGGTCTCGAGGGCCGTGAAGGCTGCCGCCGCGGCCTTGATGTCGCCCAGCTCGAGCTGGGCATCGCCGGCGGTGGCCATGGCCTGGAGGATCGTGGGGTCCTTCGCTAGGATCGCCTGAGCCGCCGCGAGCGCCCCCGGAAAGTCGTGCAGCGTCTGGAGGAGCCGCGCTTGGAGGACCTGGGCCGTCGCGTAATCGGGCTTGGTGGCGAGGGCCTGCTTGATGGCCGTCTGGGCGCGGCTGTAGTCGCCGATGTCGCCCGTCAGGCGGCCGCGTGCATCGTAGAGGGTCGCGATATAGGTCGCCGAGAGGAAGTCCTTACCGTTTCGGGCGAGGTTCGTGGTCCAGGCCTTGAGCGAATGGTCGATCGCGGCGATCCCGGCTTCGCCACCGGTCGGGGCATCGCCCGGCCCGGAGAGCGGCTGCACGCTCGCCGGGGCGACCGGCTTTGTCACGGGCGCTGGCCGAATGGCCGACACGACATACGAGCCGGCGACGACTGCGATCGCGGCAGCAACCACGAGGACAGGCCGAAGTCGGCGGAGTCTCGGTCGGGGCAGTCGGGGCGCGACAATGGCGGTCATGTTGGTTGGCTCTGATCCTCTGCTGTCTGGGACGAGGGCAGGGTCGAGTGCCCCTGCGGGGAGGCCGGGGACCGGCACTCCCCCAGGGGCGTGGGCGTCAGTTCGGTACGCCGAGGTATGGGAACGACGGAAGGTAGGTGTGACCCGAGGCATCGGCGTTGTCGCTCGTGACGCAGCCGTTCGTGGTCACGGCGAGCTCGGCGTCGATGACGTCATCGGACAGCGCCCGGCCGTTGAACGGGAACGTCGCTCCGTCCGCCTTCGATCCCACCTTGTAGGTGATGACGTCGGGGAGGAGGTAGTTCGCGATCGCGTTGGCCGTCGTCGCGTCGTAGTCCGCACAGCCGGTCCCGAGGAGCCCGTTGATGTTCTCGAGGGTACCGACGATGTTGCCGTGGAACGGCAACGACGACGAGTTCTGCTGCGACGGCGGCGTGGTGTTGAACAGGTTCTTCTGCGCACCGGTGTTCACGCCACCGACGTACTTGTTGTTGAACACGGTGTTGATGGCCGGTCGACCCATCTGGTCGGCCTTGTGCCAGGCGCCGTTCTCCCAGTAGGAGGTCGTGCCCCAGACGTTGATGTTCGTGGCACCGATCGAATCGTTCGGAACCTCGAGCACCATGGCGTTCGTGTTCAGGGGGGCGAAGAAGTCGCCACCCGTGCCGAGCTGCGTGGTCCCGACACCGAGAACGGTCCCGAGGAAGCCGAGCAGGTCGAAGAAGAACGGATCCGCCCGGACGCCGGCGAAGACCTTGGCGTCGCCCTTCGCGATTCCGACGCCATTGCCGCCCGTTGAGCCCCAGGCACGCGTGTTGCCATGCGCGAGGGTTCGGGCGTTCGAGCCCGTGTAGCGAGTGACGGTGTACGCCCGGGCCCCGCTCCCGTTCGGAGCGCCAAAGCGCCAGACGTACGCGAGATCTTGCACGGCGTCGCCGGTGCGGTCGACGTTGATGACGTACCGGACGTCCTTGCCGAAGTAGGTGAACGGGTCGACCGTCGGCACGTTCACCGCCGGGTTGGTCGTCATCGCGAACATGGTCCGAGTCTTGGCCGCGTTGTTGAAGACGTAGACGTCGTTGATGTCCCGATCCCCGTGGGTCGAGACAAGGTCGACGCTCGAGCCGCTGGACGTTGGCCCAGTGCCGGCGCATCGAGGTGATCCGCGCCCGAGGTCAGGAGTGGCGCGCCGCCGAGCGCCAGGGTCAGGCCCGCTGCTGCGAGCAGCGCGCCCCTACGAAGTGAAGGCCGTTGCATCGATTCCCTCCAGGGCCAACCGCGGCCAATGCCGAATCGACGCGTCTTGATCCGGCGCGGGACGAGGGTTGGTATTCGTCGGACGGGGCATTGCCTGGGGTCAGGCCCCGAGGTCGCCCGTCGTCGACTGGGGTACGGAGGGTCCGGGTGTCGGATCATTCCTGTTTCGGGCCGGCCATGGAGACCGGGCCGCGGGCCTCGCTACACTCCCCGCGTGCGGAGGCGAAGCGCAGGGAATGAACCGGACGCGGTCATCCTGCGAACAAACCGATGAGCGAGCCCGTGATCGCGGCACGCCGCGGGCCTGGATCCGACGCTGACCAAAGCGATCGGGAAACCATGGAACGCGTCGTTAGCGGCGACCTCGGGGCGCTCGAGCGGCTGTACGAGACCTACGGAGTGATGGCCTTCTCAATTGCCTTCCGCATCACCGGCGACCGCGCGGCTGCCGAAGACGTCGTCCAGGACGCGTTCCTGGGCGCGTGGCGCAATGCCGCCCGGTACGTTGACGCGCGCGGGTCCGTCCGGACTTGGTTCCTCTCGATCGTCCATCACCGGGCGATCGACGCGGTGCGCCGGCGGCGCCCGACGAGCGAGCTGCCCGAGCCCGAGGGAAACCTGCCCGAGAGCTTGACGATGCCCGACACCTGGGCGGAGGTCGCGGTAGGGATCGATCGGGCCGCGGTCGACATAGCGCTGGCCCGGATCTCGGACGTCCAGCGTGAGGCGATCGAGCTTGCCTACTTCGGGGGCCTCACCCAGACCGAGATCGCCAAGCGCACCGGCGTGCCGCTCGGAACGGTCAAGGGCCGGCTCCGGCTGGGCCTCCAGGGCCTCCGCGCGGCCATGCTCGCGACCGGGGTCGACCGTGGCTGATCACCTCGTCGGCGGCATGCACTGCGCCGAGGTCACGGAAAACGCGACGGCATTCGTGCTGGGCGCACTCGAGCCAGCCGAGGCGGATGCCATTCGGCGCCACCTGGCCGGCTGTCCGGAGGCGCACGCCGAGATGGCCGACTCCGGCTCTGTCGTGGCTGCGCTGCTCGAGACGGTCGAGATCGTCGAACCGACCGCGGCGCTGCGCGACCGGATCCTTGCCGCTGCTGCCGCCAAGCCCCAGCGCGCACCGGCCGCCCAGCGTGCACCGGCCGCCCGGGCTCGTCCCGACGCCGGCCCGGCGATCGACCGGCCCCGCGTCATCGACGACCCGCGCGGGATCGACCAGCCCCGGCGCATCGACACCGCGGCGAGCGGTGGGGGTTTCGGCCTGTTCCGGCGTCCGGTGTGGGCCGCGGTCGGCATGGCAGCGGCCCTGGCGCTTGTGGCCCTGGGAGCGTGGAACGTCCAGCTCCAGAGCCAGGTCGCGGATCTCACCGCCTATCGCACTGGCGTCGTCGAGGTGCTCGATGCGGCCAGCCGGCCCGGCGCGCAGCTTGCCGTGCTCGCGACGCCCGCGGGCGCGAGCGGTCCGTCAGGCCTTGCCGCGGTCGCGACCGACGGTTCCGTGGCGCTCGTGATGCGCGATCTCAAGCCGACCTCCGGCTCGCAGGTCTACGAGGCGTGGGTCATCGGCGGCGACGGCAAGCCCGTCCCGATCGGTGGCTTCAAGGTCGGGAGCGGCGGAACCGCGTCGTTCGTGAGCCACGCGACCGTCGAGCCGGGCATCACCGTGGCCCTGACGCTGGAGCCCGGGCCTGACGCAAAGGCGCCAACCCCGCCGATCATCGCCGCGGGCAAGGCGCAGGCCCAGGCGAGCTAGGTCAGGCCCCCGCGGCTCTCGAGGCGATCCCGGGGCTCGCACCATTGCCGGGGCGCGCACCGTTCGCGCCGTCGACCTCGTGGGTGGCCTCGGCCAGCGTCCCCGGCCCGGCGGCGCGCGCGGCTCGAAGCGCCGCCGTCGCGGCGGCGACCAAGTCCTCGCTGGTAGTTCCGTCCACCGGGAAGCGAGCGAGGCCGGCCGAGACCGTGCACTTCCACTCGCCGACCATGAATCGGGCCGCAACGGTCTCCACGATGCGTCGGACGACGGTCGTGCCGGTCGCGCCCGGTGCGACGAGCAAGAACTCGTCGCCGCCCCAGCGGCCGACTGTGTCCACGAACCGGACCGATTCGCCGATCACTGCGGCCACCTCGCGCAGGACGTCGTCGCCGGCGGCGCGGCCCTGGACGTCGTTGAACCCGGTGAGGTCGTCGATGTCGAACAGGGCGATGGTCAGTTCCGAGCCCGTGCGCGCCGATCGCGCGATCTCGAGCTCCATGACCCGCGCCAAGGTGTGCGCGTTCGCCAGGCCGGTGAGCATGTCCGAGTTCGACAGCCGCTCGGCCCAGTCGACGCGCTCCGCGGCATGCGTCGCCAGGCGGGCGCGATCGACGACGACGGCGGCGAGGTCGGCCAACGCCGCCACGCGCTCCCCGACCTCGGCGTCGGGAGCCGCGTCACCGTTGAGCGCCAGCGCCCCCACCGGTTCCTCGATCCCGTCTCGCCCGATCACGATCGGCCACGCGGAGATGATGCCGCCGCTGCCCCGGACCGGCTCGCCCGTTGTCTGGATGCGCTCCTGTGCCGCGAGCTGGATGGCGCTGTCGGGCTGGGACGCGGACTCCTCCAGCTCGGCAAGGTCGGCCTCGGCGTAGCCGCGGGAGGCGGCCAGCGCGAGCCCGCCGCGGTCCGCATCCCAGAGGAATGCGGCCGCTCGATCAGCACCGCTCGCGCGGAGGCTGATCTCGAGCAGGTCGTCCAGGGTGGCTTCGGGGTCGCCGCTGCGGGCGACTGAGCGGATCGCGGCGAGGAGGAGGGGGTCAGGGGTCAAGGCGGTCCGATCGTACACCGGTCGGGGGGTCCGTCAATCGAACGCCCGGTCGAGCCGGAAGGCCGGGTGGCCGGGCCTATACTCCCGGCCGTGAAGCTCGTGGTCGCGATCATCCACAACGAGGATGCGGGCGCCCTCGTGGATGGCCTGCTCGAGAAGGACTACCGCGCCACGCGGCTGCATTCCTCCGGTGGCTTCTTGAAGCAGTCGAATGCCACGATCGTCCTCGGCGTCGAGGACGATCGAGTCGACGACGTGATGTCGATCGTCGCGGAGCACTGCACGGCGCGAACCCAGGTGGTGAACCCGATGCCGCCGATCATGGAGCCGGGCGAGTTCTTCATGCCATACCCGCTCGAGGTCGAGGTCGGGGGTGCGACCGTGTTCGTGGTCGCCGTCGACCGCTTCGAACGGCTCTAGCCCGCGGAGCGGTCATGAGCCCGCTGCGGCCGGACCTCGTGGACTGCTGGATCTTCCGGGTCGCGGACGGTGGCGCGGTGGAGCTCCTGCTGATCCGCCGCTCAACAGGCCGCATCCTCCCGGGGCTCTGGCAATGCGTGTCGGGGTCGATCGAGCCTGGAGAGCGGATCGCGCCGGCGGCGCTGCGTGAGGTCGAGGAAGAAACCGGCTTTGGGGCCAACCGGATCGAGGCATTCTTCGATCTGGACCTGGTCAACATATTCCACGAGCCGAGCGTCGACGCGGTGGTCATGTCGGCAGTCTTCGCGGTCCGGGTTCGACCCGGGTCCGAGCCCGTGCTGTCGCGCGAGCACACCGCCTTCCGCTGGCTCCCGCTCGAGGTCGCCCGTCGGGAAGTGGTCTGGCCGGGCTATCGCACCGCGATCGAGCACCTTCGCGACTTCCTGCTCGATCCCGATCGTGAACGCTGGTTCCGGCTCGGGCTGGACGGCGGGCGTCTCGTCGACTAGGGCCGCATCGCCTGCATGTCGGCGGCGCCTGCAATCGCGGCCCCGGCGTGGTCGTGCCCCTGCATCTCGCCCTCGCCCGGCGCGAGCCCGACGCCGGTTCCGATGACCATCGCGACGATTGCGGCGATCGTGCCGGCCGTCGCCATCGAGCGCAAGCGGGCAGCTCGCGGCGCCGCCCAGCCTCGCAGCCATCCAATGAGCCCCACCACAAGGACGCCCTCGAGCAGCCCGGCGATCACGTCTGGGCGGCCGATCGCCTCCGGGACCCAGGGTGTCTCGCCGGCCGGGAGGCCGACGGTTCGCGAGAAGGCCCAGGCGACGATGATCACCGCGTTGATGGCGAATCCCGATCCGGCCAGGAGCCCGAGCAGGATGCGTGGATTTTTGCCCGCTGCGCCTACCAGGACGGCCGCGGCCACCGCGGACCAGCTCAGCTGCAAGGCCGCGGACAGGTAGAAGCCGTAGCCGAGGAGGCCCAGCTCGGCGACGTGCTCGGGGCCAAGCGCAAGGTGGATGAGGCCGGCGCCGGCGGAGGCGACGATGGCTGCGACCCACAACTGCCGGCTCCACGTCGGCGCCGCTGTCGCGCGGCGCGAACGGACGTGGGAGGCGTCGGCGGTCCAGGCGCGACGCCGGGACGACGACGCGATCGCTCGCGTCATGGCGCCGCGACCGTCAGCGTGCCCTTGACGCCGAGGCTCTCGTGGCCGGGCAGGTCGCAGTACAGGACGTAGCTGCCCGGAGCGATGGCGTGGACCAGCGTCTCCGACTGCCCCTCGCGAAGGTCGGCGGTACCGAAGAGCTCCGGGCCCGAAGCCTCCCGGATCGTGACGTTGTGGATCGTCGGCCCGTCGTTGGTCACGGCGAGCGACAGGACCGTCCCCTTGACCGTGATGGTCGCGGGATCGAGCTTGAAGTCCAGGACGTGGATCGTCGCGGCCATGTCGGCGCTTGCGGCTGGCCCGCCCGAGGAGGAGCCGGTTGCCGCCGTGCTGGTTGGAGACTGGCTCGCGAGTGAAGGTGTGCAGGCTCCGACCGCAAGCGCGGCAGCGATCGAGAGGATGAGCGGAAAGGTGCGGCGCATTGGAGGTCTCCTTGGAAAAACGTGGAAGGGGGGGGGGGCGCGGGCCGCCGCCCCAACGGGGAGGCACGTCAGCGGGTCGAGGAGGAGATCAGCTGAACTTGCCGGGGAGCTTGGCGACGATCGCGGCCGCGAGCGGGTCGGCGATCATCTCCATGTGTTGCGCGGCCTTGCGGTCGGCCGCGGCCACGGCCGCGAAGTCGCCAGTTGCCTGGGCGTCGACGATGGCGTTGGTGGTGAGGACGTGCTCCGTCAGCAGCGACGCGAGCGCGTCCTTCGGCAGGTCGGTGGCGCTTGCGAGGAACTCCGAGAACTGCGGGACGTAGATGGTGGTGAGGTCCTGGACCGCCTTGTCCATCTTGGCCTTGTCTTTGGTGGCAACACCAGTGGTGTAGTCGACGAAGAACCCGTTGTGGGCGCTCCAGATCTGGTTCCACTGGTCCTTGGCTCCGTCGCCGTACAGGCCGCCGATCGCGGCGCCGAGGTCGGTGCCGTTCGTGTTCAGGGCCGTGCCTGCCGCAGCGAACTCGTCGTTGCGCCCGCCGAGGGCGGCGCCCGTCGCGAAGGACGCGAGGTACAGGTGCTCCTGGAGGAGCTGGTTGAGCCCGACCCGGAGGTCGACGCCCTTGTTCGAAGGATCGCCCGCGAACTTGTCCGGGAACTTGTTGGCGATGGCCGGGGCGATCGCGTCGCCGATCTTCTGCATGTGCGCATAGGCGGCGCGGATGGCTGCGTAGGCGGCCTTCCAGTCACCCTTCGCCTGGGCGTCGACGATCGCCTTCGTCTGGAGGACGTGGTCGGTGGTGAGCGAGACGACGGCGTCCATCGGCAGGCCCGTGGCGTCGGCGATGAACTTGGAGAAGTCGGGGACGTAGACCGTGGTGAGGTCCTGGACGGCCTTGTCCATCTTGGCCTTGTCTTTCGTGGCCACACCGGTGGTGTAGTCGACGAAGAAGCCGTTATGGGCGCTCCAGATCTTGTTGAACGCGTCCTTGGCAGCAGCGCCATAGGCCGCGCCGATCATGGCGCCGATGTCGGTGCCGTTGGTGTTGAGCAGTGCGCCGTACGCGCTGAACTCGTCGTTGCGGCCGCCGAGCGCGGCGCCGGTGGCCTTGCTGGCGAGGATGATGTGCTCGCCAAGGGCGAGGTCGAGCTTCGTGCGAAGGTCGGCAGCGGCGCTGTCGGTCATGGGGGCGGCCGAGCCGGGCGCGTTCGACGGAGCCGTCGACATCGCGTGGTCGGTCACGGCGGGCGCGGGTGTCGCTGCGGCGCCGGTCGGCGCGGTCGTGGCACGCGTGCCACTGCAGCCGGCGATGACGACTGCCGTCAACACGGCAGCAGTCAGCGTCAAGGAACGGGACTTCACGGGGGGGACCTCCTGGGGTCATGACCGACACCTTGGTGTGCCGGCGTCACTGTCTCTACGGCGCCGGGGGGTGCACGGATGCTTCCCGGAGCCGGAGTTAGACTTTTGCAACATCCGGCCCGGCGCATGGAGGGAGACCACGGCGTGATCGAGCAGGGCACCGCTCTGGCGTCGCAGACCACGCTCCCGGCGTTCGACTCGAAGGTCGACCGCCTGCGGCCGACCTACGGCTTCGAGGATGTCTCGCTGGCGCCCGGCCTCGAGACGATCGACCCGACCGACGTCGAGCTCGGCCAGTCGTTCTGTGGCCTCGAGCTCGCGATCCCGATCCTCGCCGCCGCGATGGACGCGGTCGTGGACCCGGCGTTCGCCGGGGCCTTGGCGCGGCTCGGCGGGCTCGCCGTCCTGAACCTCGAGGGCCTGCAGGCGCGCTACGAGGACCCCGCGGCGGTCCTGGAGCGGATCGCGACGGCGTCCGATGACGAGGTCCAGGCCGTCCTGTCCGAGGCCTACGCGCCACCGGTCCGCGAGGACCTCGTCGCGCTGCGGATCCAGGAGATCCACGCGGCCGGCGCGAAGGTCGCCGTCGCCGCGACGCCCGCCGCAGCCCGGCGCTGGGGTCCGTTCTCCGCCGAGCACGGGGCCGACCTGTTCCTCGTCCAGTCGCAGGTCAGCTCGGCGCGTCACCTCGCCACGGGCTACGACCCGCTGTCACTCGCCGATTTCACCCGCTTCATGCCGATCCCGG
>JBBQFS010000085.1:0-10201 GCA_038322255.1 Candidatus Limnocylindrales bacterium
GATTACGGCCCGGTCGGCGATGTCGAGCGCTCGATCGATGATGTCGAAGCCTTCGGCGAGCTGCTCCTCGGTGATGCTCAGCGGCGGGTTGGTGTGGATCGAGTTGTTGGGCGCGAACGTATACAGGCCGTTCTCGCGGAAGAACTTGCCGATCGCCTTCATCTCGTCCGAGGTGCCGTTGTAGGGGGTGAGCGGCGTCCACGGGTCGCGTCTCCGGACGAGGTCGATGATCCCGAACAGGCCGAGGTTGCGGTGAGCTCCGACCGACGGGTGCTTCGCGGCAAGCCGCTCGTGATGGGCGCGCATCGTCGGGCCCAGGCGCTGGGCATTGCCGATGAGGTCATCTTCCTCGTAGACCGAGATCGTCGCGAGGGCCGCGGCGAGGCTCACCGGGTGGCTGCTGTACGTCAGCCCGCCGTAGTACATCTTCGTCTCGAAGGCTTCGGCGATCTCGTGGCGCATGGCCACCGCGCCGAGCGGCAGGTAGGAGCTCGTGAGGCCCTTGGCCATCGTCATCAGGTCGGGCACGACGTCCCAGTGATCGACGGCGAACCAGCGGCCGGTCCGGCCGAAGCCGGCCATGACCTCGTCGCAGACCATGAGGATGTTGTTGCGGGTGCAGATCTCGCGCACGCCCTGGATGTAGCCATCGGGCGGGATCAGGATGCCGTTCGTGCCGACGATCGTCTCAAGGAACACGGCCGCGATCGTGTGGGCGCCCTCGTAACGGATGACGTCCTCGAGGCCCTGAAGGCTCTCGCCCACGGGCCGCGGGTCCTTCTCGCCCCAGCGGTGGGTGTCGGGATAGCGGACGACGCCGACGAGGCCCGGCTCGTTGGCCCAGCGCCGCGGGTCGCCCGTGAGAGTCATCGCTCCGAATGTCGCGCCGTGGTAGGCCCGGTAGCGGGCGAGGACCTTGTGCCGACCGGTGTGGTGGCGGGCCAGCTTGATGGCGTTCTCGATCGCCTCGGCCCCGCCCAGGGTGAAGAAGACCTTGTCAAGGTCGCCGGGCATGATCTCGGCCATCTTCCGGCCAAGGCGGGCGCGGATCTCGGTCGTGAACGCGGGCTGGACGTACTGCAGCTTGAGGGCCTGCTCGGTGATCGCGTCGATCACTCGCCGATCGCCATGCCCGATGTTGACCGACATGAGCTGGCTGTTGAAGTCGAGAATGCGCTTGCCCTCGGGCGTATACAGGTAGACGCCCTCGGCGCGGTCGATCGCGATCGGGTCGAGGGCGCTCTGGACCGACCACGAGAAAAAGGTGTGGGCCCGGCTGAGCTCGACGATCTCCTCGCTGGTCATCCGGGCGCTCGTCGTCTCGATGCTCATCTCGACCTCATGTCTGGCTCGAATCCGGCTCGCAAACGGGTCTGCCCATTAGACCACGCGCCGTACCGTGCGGCGAAAGCCACGACGACGTTGAGCGGACCGATTCGCCTCTTGACGCCCCGCAGCCGCGTCCTACAGTGCCGCTCTTTGGCGGGCTCGGTGGGCTGGGCCTCGCGCTCGCCCTCGAGCAGTTCGAGATCTGGATCCGACCCAGCCGATCGGGCTGTTCATCCTCATCGGCGCGGCAGTGCTCGGGTTCATCACCGCGGGCCTGTTCGGCGACCCTGGCGAGGCAGAAGCCGTCGGGACCAGCCCGCCCCTGATCTCCGGATAGGAAGAGAGGGCCGGGGAAGCCGGCCCTCTCACACGATCGTTGGCGGCGACGCCGGCGCTCTTCAGCGCTCGAGGGTTCGCACGATCCGCTCGCAACTCGCGTCGGCGATGTCGTAACGGCCGACGTAGGCGACGTCCCAGCCCGGGCCGCAGTGGACCGCGTCGGCCGTGTTGTCGAGCCCGACCTGGATGACATCGTTGCCGTAGCCGCCGATGTCCCAGTAAGTTCGCGCAGCCTAGACTCGCCCGTCTCTCTCGGTCCCGCGCCCCATTCCGTGGCTGCGTAAGCGGTCGGTAAGGACCATCGATACGACAAGTTGCGCCCAACTGGGTAGGGTCGAGCGCAACCGCTGAGGCGACGCGACCTGAACCGCCCGCCTTGGGCGACGTACCCTGCCACGGCTGTGGATGCCCCGTCGCTCTGGCGACACGCCGACTTCCTCAAGCTCTGGGCCGGTCAGACCGTTTCGGAGCTTGGTTCGGTCGTCACGCGGACCGCCGTTCCACTCGTCGCCCTGCTCGTTCTCGGCGCCGGGCCATTCGAGATGGCGCTCCTCGTCGTCTCGGCGAGCCTGGCCGTGCTCATCGTGGGCCTGTTCGCCGGGGCCTGGGTCGACCGCCTGAAGCGACGGCCGCTCCTCATCTGGACGGACGCCATCCGCGCGCTGCTCCTGTTCTCGATCCCGGTCGCCCATGTCGCCGGCGTGCTCCGGATCGAGCAGCTCTATATCGTGGTGTTCGTCGAGGGCTGCCTGGGATCCCTCTTCAACGCTGCTTACCCGGCGTATGTCCCGTCGCTCATCGGCATCGACCGGGTAGTCGATGGCAACAGCAAGCTTGCGACGAGCTCCTCGCTCGCCGAGATCGGCGGCCCGGGCCTCGCGGGCGCGCTCGTGCAGGCGTTCAGCGCGCCGTTCGCGATCCTCGTCGATGCGGTGTCGTTCGCGGTCTCGGCGATCTCCCTGCTGCTCATTCGCGCCCCGGAGGGACCCCGTCCGCCACGCGCCGCGGCCTCGCCGATCAGGGGCGAGATCCTCGAGGGCCTCCAGCTGGTGCGTCGCCATCGGCTTCTCTTCCCGCTGGCCCTGCGATCGATCATCGCCCACGTCGCCGGATCGTTCTACGGCGTGCTCTACACGATCTACCTCATCCAGGAGCTGCATCTCGATCCCTTGCTGCTCGGGATCGTGATCTCCGCGGGCGGCGTCGGCTCGCTCGTCGGCTCGCTGTTCGCAGCGCGCGTCATCAAGCGGCTTGGGATCGGTCCCGCGCTGATCTGGACGGCGATCGGCGCCTCGGCGCTCGGGATCCTGACGCCGCTCGCCCAGGGTCCGCTCCTCATCGCGACGCTGATGGTGTTCATCCCGCAGCTCGTCGGCGACGGCCTGCAGACGATCGAGGGCGTCGCCGAGATCTCGCTGGTCCAGGGCACCGTGCCGGACCGCGTCCTCGGACGGGTCAACGCGACGCTCGACGTGGTCTCCCACGGGATCGCCTACCCGATCGGTGCGCTCGCCGCGGCCGGCCTCGCGGGGATCATCGGGGTGCGCGGCGGGATCGCCCTGGGGTGGGCCGGCATGGCGATCTCGATCATCCTGTTCGTGCTGTCGCCGCTTCCCCGGATTCGCCAGCCCTCGGACTTCGTCGCCGGCAGGCCGTGACCGCTCCCGGGCTGGCGTCCGTTGTACGCTCTCGGCTCTCGCGAACACCACGCACGCGAACACCACGCACGCACGAGGGGCCGAGATGCCGAGGATCGTTCGAGGAGCGTTGCTGCAGGCCACCTGGACCGGCGACAAGGAGTCGATGATCCAGAAGCATGAATCGGCAGCGCACGATGCCGCGAAGCAGGGCGCGCAGGTCATGCTCTTCCAGGAGCTGTTCTACGGACCGTATTTCTGCCAGGTCCAGGACGCCCAGTACTACGCCTACACCGAGCTGATCCCCGACGGCTCGACCACGATCCGGATGCAGGCCCTTGCGAAGGAGACGGGCATGGTGCTTGTCGTGCCGATGTACGAGGAGGATGCCCAGGCCTCGGGCATCTACTACAACACCGCGGCGGTCATCGACGCCGACGGCAAGTACCTCGGCAAATACCGCAAGACCCACATCCCGCACGTGAAGGGCTTCTGGGAGAAGTTCTACTTCCGGCCCGGCAACACCGGCTACCCGGTGTTCGAGACCGCGGTCGGCAAGGTCGGCGTGTATATCTGCTACGACCGCCACTTCCCCGAGGGCGCTCGAGCGCTGGGTCTCAACGGGGCCGAGATGGTGTTCATCCCGTCGGCGACATCGCGCGGACTCAGCGAGTACCTGTGGCGAATCGAGCAGGTTTCGCACGCGGTGGCGAACGGCTACTTCGTCGGGACGATCAACCGGGTCGGCATCGAGAAGGACATCGGCGACGACGACTTCTACGGCCAGAGCTATTTCTGCGACCCGCGCGGCCAGTTCATCGGCGCGGTCGGGTCGCCGTATGAAGAGGAACTGATGGTCCGCGACATGGACCTCGACCTGATCCAGCAGGTTCGCCAGACGTGGCAGTTCTACCGCGATCGCCGGCCGGACGCCTACCAGGACCTGGTCCGACCTTAGCGCCGCAGCGATGCAATTCGGGTTCACCCTCAAGCCAGAGCACTCCATCGAGGCGACGCTCGACCTCGCTCGGCTGGGCGAGTCGGTCGGGTTCGACTACCTGTGGCTGTTCGACTCGCACGTCCTCTGGCGCGAGCCGTATGTCCTGCTGGCGCTGATCGCCCAGCAAACCGAGCGACTTCGCCTCGGCACCTGCGTCACGAACCCCGGCACCCGCGAGCCGAGCGTCACGGCTTCCGCGCTGGCGACGCTCGACGAGATCAGCGGCGGGCGGATGGACCTCGGCATCGGGCGCGGCGATTCCGCCCGGCGCGTCCTCGGCAAGCCGCCGATCACGCTGGCCCATACCGAGGCGGCGATCCGGGTCATCCGGGATCTCGTCGAGGGCCGGCCCGTCACCTACGAGGGCACGGAGCTCCAGCTGCCGTGGACGGGGAACTGGCGGCTACCGGTATGGGTGGCCGGCTACGGGCCGATGGCCCTCGCGATGACGGGCCGCGTCGCCGACGGCGTCATCCTGCAGCTCGGCGATCCCGACCTCATCCGGTGGTTCGTCGGCCAGGTGCGCGAGGCGGCGATGGCGGCAGGCCGCGACCCCACCTCGATCAAGGTCCAGGCCGCCGCGCCGTTGCACCTCGGATCGCGCGACGTCGGACGCGAGCGCACGCGCTGGTTCCCGGCGCTGGTCTCGAACCACGTCGTCGACCTGGTGAACAAGTACCCGCGCGAGCAGCTCCCCGAATCGCTGACGGGCTACGTCCAGGACCGAACCGGCTATGACTATCACCACCACGCCGAGGTCGGCTCGTCCAATGCCGGCTTCGTCGACGACGAGGTGACTGACCGCTTCTGCGTTCTCGGCGACGTACCGGAGGTGATCGAAAAGCTTCATGTCCTCGCCGGCGCCGGGGTCGACCAGTTCAACGTGTACCTCATGAACGGCGACGAGCCAGCGCAGCTGGAGCGCATCGGGCGCGAGATCATCCCTGCAATGGCGGGTGTCGCCGCGAGGTAGGCGCTCGGGGTGGTGGCAACCGGGCGCGATGCCGGGTAGCATCGGCAGGAGCCAAACCGGCTCGTTTACGAGGTGCGGCGTGGACAAAAAGGCCAAGACACCCAAGAAGCCAAAGCAGAACAAGGCCAAGACCGCCAAGTAGGCTCGGCCCTCCGCGCGCGGCTAGCCGGAGGCGTCACTGAGGCATCGGACCGCGGGTACCCGCGACGTTGCCAACCGCATGACGAGGGTTGCGAATTCGGCGCGGCCGCGCCGAATTCGCGCGGGTTGGGAGGTTCGGCGCGCGCGGCCGCCCGAAGATCAACGTTTACGCCGGACCCCGCCTGACGGACACTCGGGCTAGCCACCTCCACAGTCCCGGTCCGATCCAGCTCGAGGCGCGCGCGATGCCGATGCTCACGGTAGCGGAGACGACCTGAGGCGCGGGTCGGCCGAGGCATCGGCTGAGTCCCCGCCGCGATCCCGGCGGCTCGCTACGATTTCGTCCTCTCGAAGGAGGACCGATGCGCACCCTGATCACCAACGGCACGATCGTCACGGCTGACGGTTCGTACCCGGCCGACGTCCTCGTCGACGGCGAGCAGATCGCGCAGATTGGCGCTTCGCTGGGCGGCACGGTCGACCGCGATGAGACGATCGACGCGAAGGGCCGCTACGTCATCCCCGGCGGCATCGACGTCCACACGCACATGGAGCTGCCATTCGGCGGGACGTTCGCCAAGGACACGTTCGAGACCGGCACCCGCGCGGCCGCTTTCGGCGGAACGACGTCGATCGTCGACTTCGCCGTCCAGAATCAAGGCAAGAGCCTCCGCGAGGGCCTCGACGCGTGGCACGCCAAGGCCGAGGGCAATGCGGTCACGGACTACGGCTTCCACATGATCATGAGCGACGTCAACGACGGCACGCTCGCCGAGATGGATCAGCTGGTCGGCGAAGGTGTCCCCGACTTCAAGCTCTTCACCGCCTACCCAGGCGTGTTCTACAGCGACGACGGCGCGATCTTCCGGGCGATGCAGCGGACCGCGAAGAACGGCGGGCTGATCATGATGCACGCCGAGAACGGCATGGCGATCGACGTCATCGCGGCCGATACCGTCGCCGCCGGCACGACCGATCCGATCGGGCACGGCCTGGCACGCTACCCCATCCTCGAGGGCGAGGCCACGAACCGCGTCATCCGTCTCGCGCAGGCGGCCCACGTGCCGGTCTACATCGTCCACCTGTCGGCCCGCGAGGCCCTGGACGCCGTCCGAGCTGCCCGCGACGAGGGCCTGCCGGCCTTCGCGGAAACCTGCCCGCAGTACCTCTTCCTATCGCTCGACGACATGGGCAACGGGTTCGAGGGCGCGAAGTTCGTCTGCTCGCCGCCGCTGCGGACGCAGGATCACCAGCCGGAGCTATGGAACGGCCTGATGAGGGACGACCTCCAGGTCGTCTCGACCGACCACTGCCCGTTCGACTTCCACGGCCAGAAGGACCTCGGCCGGGGCGACTTCCGAAAGATCCCGAACGGCCTGCCCGGCGTCGAGGACCGGCTGGACCTCCTGCACGACGGCGGCGTGGTGGCCGGGAAGATCACAAAGGAGCGCTGGGTCGAGATCGCCTCGACGGCGCCTGCGAAGCTCTTCGGGATGTATCCACGCAAGGGCGCGATCACGGTCGGCTCGGACGCCGACCTCGTCATCTACGACCCAAATCGGAAGCACACGATCTCGGCGAAGACCCACCACATGGCGGTCGACTACTCGTGCTACGAGGGTCGCGAGGTCCAGGGCGGGTCGGACGTCGTGCTCAGCCGCGGGTCTGTCGTGATCCGCGACGGTGTGTTCACCGGCCGCAAGGGCGCGGGCCGCTTCATCAAGCGGGCCACCGCCGACTACGCCCGGATGGCCTGACCTCGGCATGCCGCGTCCGCAGCTTGAACCGAAGACGATGCACGTGGGTTCGGACGTCGATCGATTGCCCGAGGTGCGGGCCTTCGTCCGGAACGCCGTGACGGCGTTCGGCGGTTCGCGACGGGTCGCCGACGACCTCGTCCAGGCGGTCGACGAGGCGACGTGCAACGTGATGCTCCACGGTTACGGCGGGGCGCCGGGCGAGATCGAGATCGAGGCGTCGCTCCGCGACCGCAGGGTCGAGATCCGCCTCCTCGACCGCAGCCGGCGGTTCGACCCGACGAGGGAACCGGATATAGACCCGGCCCAGCCGTCCGTACCGAAGCGACCCGGCGGCATGGGCGTCGGCATCCACCTCCTGCGAACGATGACCGACGAGGTGCGGCATCATGTCCGTCCCGACGGAGGCAACGAGCTCACCCTGGTGCGCTCGATCGACGACCCGGCCAAGGAGGATTGACCGATGGCGATGACGATCGATGTGGAGCACTTGACTGGGACGCCGCCCGTGACCGTGGTCGCGCTCGACGGCGAGCTCGACGCCTCGAACTACGAGCAGGTCATCGAGGTCGTCCGGGACGCCTATGACCGCGGGGCTCGCGGGCTCGTGCTCGACATGAGCAAGCTGACGTTCATGGCCAGCTCGGGGCTGTTCGCCCTGCACTCGGCGATTCGGATCATGCGCGGCGAGACGCCGCCCGATCCCGAGGCCGGCTGGGGCGCGCTGCACCAGATGTCGCACGACCACGAGAGCGACATGTCGACCGTTCGCCTCGCCGCCTGCCAGGACGCCATCGCTCGCGTCCTCGAACGCACCGGGATGCTCCAGCTCTTCGGGATCGACGCCAGCCGCGACGAGGCCGTCGCCGCGCTGCGGGGAGCCTGATCCACGGCCGCTGACGCCAAGCTGCTGGATCGCGAGCTCCGGGTCGCGCAGCGAATCCAGCGCACGCTCGTCCTCCTCGCCGGCATCGAGGCCGAGGGTTGGGAGATCGCGAGCGATTACCGCCCCGCCCGCTCGATCGGCGGCGACTTCTTCGACGTGTTCCCGATGCTGGACCCGGCCCGACCGCGGCAGCTCGGCATCGTGATCGCCGACGTCTCGGGCAAGGGCATCGCGGCCGCGCTCCTCATGGCCTTCGTCCGGCCGGTGATGCGGTCGGCGATGGATCGGTCAGGCGACCCCGTCGAGGCGCTCGAGCGAACGAACCACATCCTCGTCCACGAGCGACCGACCGGCCTGTTCGTCACGGTCCTCGCCGGCGTGCTCGACCTCGATACCGGCGTCTTCACGTTCGCGAGCGCCGGCCACGAGGAGCCCCTGCTCGCCCCGCCGGGAGGGGACGAACCGCGCTGGATCATGGGCTGCGGGCCCCTGCTCGGTCTCTTCGACCGGCTCGATCTCAATGCCCAATCGGTCGAGATCCGGCCCGGCGACCGGATCGTGCTCTACACCGACGGCATCACCGACGCCACCTCACCCGCGGGTGCGCGTTTCGGCGACGAGCGGCTGCGGCAGGCGGTCCGCGATACCTGCGACGACCACGCGGAGGACACGTCGCGCGCCGTCATCGAGTCGGTGCTGGCATTCCAGGGCGATTCCGACCCGGCCGACGACCTGGCCCTTCTGGTGGTGCGGCGCCTGGCCTGAGGCCGCTCCCGCCGAACCTCTGACCGTCGCCCTCCGCCCGGGCGCCTCAGCCGGCGAGCGGCCGACCCATGGCGCGGCGCCAGCGCTCGTTGAAGTCGAAGAGCAGGCGGTCCTTGCTCGGGTACACCCCGGAGCGGTAGGAGCGCGAGGAGACGCCGCGCTGGGCCCGCCCGCAGACGGCCCAGTCCTGGCGGCTGATGAGGTCCCACAGCTCGACCGTAGGGCTCGGGTCGAAGCCCGGCAGGGCGATCGCCTCGGGCCGGAAATAGAACTCCGAGACGACCGTCGTCCGGCCCGGCCCGTTGGGATACACGAGGTACGCCATGACCGAATCGGGGTGGAGGTTGACCATGAGATTCGGGAACTGGAAGACGCCGTAGTACATGCCGTAGTCCGCGTCGAGCAGGTTCGGGAACTTCGGCAGGTCCGACGTGCCGGTGGCGGTGAACGATGTCGCCCCGTCGATCATCAGGTTGCCGCCGTCAGCGGTCTCGCCGTCCCAGACATCGCCCTTGCGGAAGAGCGGCACGACGCGCACGAGCTCCGGATGGATGTTGGGGCAATGGAGGCACTCGTTGTAATTCTCGACGACGACCTTCCAGTTCGCGGCGACGTCGTACGTGATCCGGCGCGCGAGTCGTAGCTCGCCCATGCCGTAGCGCTCGAAGTCGGCGATTGTCTCGTTGCTGTCGAGCAGCCACGCAGCGAACGGCCGGGGCTGCTCGGACAGGTTGACGAACAGGAAGCCTGCATGCTCAGCCACCGCGACCGGCGCCAGTCGGTAGTCGGAGCGCACGAACGCCTCCTCCTCGTGGACGTTTGGCGTCGCGAGGAGCAGGCCGTCGAAGTCGTACGACCACGCGTGGTATGGGCATTTGAGGGCCTTGCCAAGCTGACCGCAGCCCGGCTCGGCATCAAGGAGCATCGTGCCCCGGTGCGCGCAGACGTTGTAGAAGGCACGCGGCTCACCAGCGCGGTTGCGGATGACGAGGATCGACTCTCCCGCGAGGTCGCGGACGAGGTATTCGCCGGTCGCCGCGATCTCGGCGCCTCGCCCGACGCAGACCCAATCACCAAAGAAGAGCCGCTCGCGCTCCTCCTCGTACACGGCCGCGCTCGTATAGTCGGCGCCGGTCAGCGTGGGCCGCGGGCGCCACTCGGCGTGGGCGCGCACCCGCGTCCGCTCGTGCGTCACCACCCCAGTCGGCCGAGCTCCTCGAGACGTCCGCGTCAGCGGGTGCGCGGGAAGCCGAGATCGACCTTCGAGGTGCCTGGGTCCGGCCAGCGGGAGGTGACGACCTTGCCGCGCGTGTAGAACTGGATGCCCTCGGGCCCGTACATGTGCAGGTCGCCGAAGAGCGACGACTTCCAGCC
>JBBQFS010000086.1:0-9962 GCA_038322255.1 Candidatus Limnocylindrales bacterium
GGGCTCATCGCCGCGATGGTATCGCGAGGCCTAGAAACGCCGCTGCTACACTCGGCCGGCTCTCGGGCCCCCATCGTCTAGAGGCCTAGGACGCCACCCTTTCAAGGTGGAGATCAGGGGTTCGAATCCCCTTGGGGGCACCACCAGCAGCGAGATTTCGGGGCCTGCACGACCCATGCCCGGGCGCGCGGTCGGCGCCGCTCGGCCGGTCAGGTGTTCCAGACGAGGGCCGAGAGCGCCGCGACGGTGAAGGAGCCGATCGCGGCGAGGGCCGCCAGGCCGCCGAAGATCGCGAGGGCGAAGGCCCGCCCGGCCCGAGACCGCGAGGCCGCACGCCACATGCCCATCAGCGAGCCGATGGCGATCGCCGCGAAGGACGCGCCGAGCACCACGAAGCCATAGGCCAGCAGCGGGATCTGGTTGTCCCGAACGCGAAGGACCACGTAGCCGATGTAGGCCAGCGAGCCGATCATCGCCAGGGCCACGACGATCACCGGCAGCGTGATCCGGAGCGGCCAGATGTGCGGCCGCCGACCTGATGGCGGCGCGGTCGCCGGCGGCGGTGTCGCCGGCGGCGGGGCGGAAGTGGAGGGCTCGGTCACGATCGCGAGCGATGGTAGACGGCGACGTTGTACGAGAGTCGCGGGCGTCGCAGCCCGGCGCCGACCGCGGTCCCGGCCTGGCCGAACGCCGCGGTCAGGAACTCGGTCGCGGCGAGGTTCGACTCGAACTCCCAGAAGCAGTGCACGACCCGAACCCGGAATCCGCCCGTCAGGAACGGCCCGGCCCGATGGCTCCAGGCGCCGTACTCCGGCCGTTCGCCGAGGAGCCTGGAGACGTCGTCGCGGCCATAGTCATGCACGGCGAGGTGGCGCCCGCCGGGCCGGAGAACGCGATCGACCTCCACCAGCTCGGCGCCATCGACGCCGCGGAACGCCGACCACAGGCCCAGCACGACATCGGCCGAGGCGTCGGCGGCAGGAAGCCGGAAGGGCTGGACGAGGTCGACGGCCGTCAGCCGCGCGCCGGCGGCGGCGAGCCCACCAAAGATCGGTCCGCCGCCGGCATCGATCACCAGCACGTCGCGGTCCCCGACTGGCCCGAGGGCCTCCAGGGCCGCCACCAGCTTGCCGGCACGATCGAGCGCGCCGACGAAGGTCGGCTCGAGCTCGTTGGGGAGCGACACCGGGAGATCGGACATCGCGGGAGTATAGGATCCGGTCCCAAGCGCACCGGAGCGTGCTGCCCTACTTCAGGCGGACGACGGCCCCAGATCGAGGCGCCAGCTCCAGCGCAACACGGCCCTCGGTCCAGGTGAGCCGCGGTGCAATCGATCGAGCGCGGCCACACGCGAGCACCACCGAGCCCAAGGCATCCGCGTTCGTCGCGTCGGCGGAGTCGATCGACGGCGCGCCTGCCGCGAGCGTCAGCGTCGTCGGTTCGTCGCCGGCATTGAGCGCGACCGAGAGGTCGCCGCCCGGCCACTGCCGGAGGTAGGCCAGGCCCCTGTCGGTCGCCTCGGTGACGATCAGGCTGTCGGACCGGAGGGCCGGCTCCGCTCGACGCAGGAGGAAGGCCGCGCGCACGGCCGCGAGAATCTCGCCGTCCCACCGACCCTCGTCCCATGGGAAGGCCCGGCGGTTGTCGGGATCCATGCCGCCGGAGAGTCCGACCTCGTCGCCGTAGTAGATGCACGGCGCGCCCGGGAGGGTCGCCTGCAGCAGGACGGCCAGCTCGAACGCCTCGCGGTCGTCGCTGAGCAGCGAGAGGAGGCGCGGCGTGTCGTGGCTGTCGAGGAGGTTGAGCTGGGCCGCCGTCGTTTCGGGCGCGTACCCATCGAGGAGCGCAGTGAGACGGCCCGCGAATGCCGGCCCGTCAAGCGGGCTCACGCTCGCGTATTCGTGGTGGGCACGCAGGAGCGGCTCGTTGAGCGAGTGCCCGCCGACGAAGCCGATGGCCGCCTCGGCCAGCGGGTAGTTCATGAGCGCGTCAAAGCGGTCACCCGCGACCCAATCGGGGGCGACGTGCCAGATCTCGCCCACGAGGTATGCCTCGGGATTCACCGCCCGGCACCGCCGCCGGAACTCGGCCCAGAACGCCGGATCGTCGATCTCACCGGGGACGTCGAGCCGCCAGCCGTCGATGCCGAAGCGCAGCCAGTGCTCGGCGACGCCCCAGAGGTACTCTCGCACCGCGGGCTCGGCGACGTTGAGCTTCGGCAGGGCCGGCAGGTCCCACCACGCGTCGTAGCCGAACCGGGCGCGGGAGCCGCTGCTGCTCTCCTCGAGCTCGCCCGGGCGGGGCTGGTCGAGGGCAACGCCCGAGCGCATCCGGGCCTGCGGGTAGGCGTCGATGGGCCGATCGTGGTCGAGCGCCTCCTGGTCGAAATGGAACCAGTGTCGATACGGCGAGCTGCGCCCGGTCTCGAGGACGTGATGGAACGGCCAGAAGCCGCGCCCGGTGTGGTTGAACACGCCATCGAGGATGACCCGGAGCCCGCGCTCGTGGGCGCGGTCGAGGAGCTCGCGGAGCGCGGCGTCACCGCCGAGGAGCGGATCTACCGCGAGGTAGTCGTACGTGTGGTAGCGATGGTTCGAGGCCGATTGGAAGACTGGGGTCAGGTACAACGCGTTGACGCCGAGCGAGGCGATGTGGTCGAGGTGCTCGACGATCCCCAGGAGGTCGCCGCCCTTGAAGCCGTGGTTCGTGGGCGCCGCGTCCCATGGTTCGAGCGGCCCGGGCTTGGGCACGCGCTCACTGGCCGCGAAGCGGTCGGGGAAGACCTGGTAGAAGACGGCGTCGCGGACCCAGGCCGGGGTGTCGGGCATGGGATCGAAGCCTAGCCGCACAATGGGCACATGGTCGGATCGCTGCGTGGCATCCCGTGGGGCGTCGCCCTGTTCCTGGTGTACGCCCTCGCGATCCTGACCGGCATCGGGCTATCGCTGGGGCCCATCGTCGAGCAGGCGGTGCTGATCCCGATCACCCTGGTCGGGGTCGTCGCCATGGCGCTCCTGGCGTACACGATCTTCACGATCACGCTCGTGATCCAGCGCAAGGCCGCGGCGCGCAGTCTCGCCATCGGGCTCACGACGCTGGCGCTTCCGGCCATCCCGCTCGCCCTCCTCTCCGGCCAGCTCATCGGTGCGCTCCTGATCGCGGCGGTGGCGCTGCTGCTCTACCGCGGCTTGCGGTCGCCCGCCGCGGCGGCGTGGCTCGACCAGCCTTGACCGTCGCGAGCCGTCGCGGGGCCGTCGGGACGGGCCGGACGGCCCTCCCCGACCGCGCCAGAACGGCTGATCTGGCAGACTTCCCTGCCGATCTCCATTCCCTCCATCGAGGCTGACCTCTTGACCACGTCCTCGCGTCGCCCGACCCCGGCCAGCCGGGCCACGCGACGCTCCCGCCGCCCCGCGACTCGGCAAGCCACCTTCGTCGAGCGCAACCGGACTCGCCTGCTGTGGATCGGCGGCGTGGCGGTCTTCGCACTCCTCCTGGTCTTCGGCTTCGTCCTGCCCGCCCTCCAGCCTGCCTTTGCCTGCGGCAACCTCTTCAATCCAACGCCCGCCCCGTCGTTCGTCGCGCAGCCGACCGCATCGCCCGGCTCGTCCGGTGCGCCCGCGGCGAAAGTGCCGCCGCCCGGCTATGTCCAGCCGGACATGGGCCACGTGCACGCGCCGCTCGGCGACAAGGTCAAGTACACGTGGTGCCCGCCCGCGAGCGGCAGGCACTACCAGGTCCCGGGCGGCCCGATCAAGGGCGGCCTATACGGCCCCAATGACGCCACCATTCCCGAGGGCTGGGTCCACAACCTCGAGCACGGTGCCATCGTCCTGCTGTACCGCTGCAAGTCGGGTGACGATGGCTGCACCGACGCCGGCCAGGCGGCGCTCAAGGCGCTCCTGCCGAAATGGCCGAACAGCCCCATCTGCAAGACGCCGCCTGGGGCTCTCTCGCCCGTGATCACCCGCTTCGACGACATGCCATACCCCTACGCGGCCCTCGTGTGGGACGTGGTCCTTCCCCTGCAGTCGCTCGACGAACACGCGATCTTCGACTTCTACAAAGGCCAGGCCGAGCGATTCAATCCCGAGCCGCAGTGCCCTGCGCCGACGGCGACCGCGGGCCCGACCGGGACGCCCACCCCGACATCGACCCCGGCCACCTCAGGCTCGTCGGGCAGCGCGCCCGCCGTCACCACCGCACCGTCGCCGAGCTGATCGGCCGGCCCCGCTGATGCTCGCCCTGGTGAAGGTCGACGCAGGGCCCGGGCTGCGGCTCCAGGAGGTGCCGGCGCCCGAGATCGGAATCAACGACGTGCTCATCCGCGTGCACAAGACGGGCATCTGCGGGACGGACCTGCACATCGAGTCGTGGGACCCGTGGGCCGCAAAGACGATCCAGCCGCCGCTCGTGGTGGGCCACGAGTTCGTCGGCGACATCGTTGAGGTCGGCAGCAACGTCAACGACTTCCACCCCGGTGACCTCGTGAGCGGCGAGGGCCACGTCACCTGCGGCCGCTGTCGCCACTGCCTCGCCGGCCAGCGCCACCTTTGTGCGAACACGGTCGGGCTCGGTGTCGGCCGCGATGGCGCCTTCGCCGAGCTGGTTGCCCTGCCGATGACCAACATCTGGCACCACTGGCCGGGCATCGACGAGGACGTCGCCGCAATTTTCGACCCGTTCGGGAATGCGGTGCACACGGCGCTGGCCTTCCCGGTCCTGGGCGAGGACATCCTCGTCACCGGCGCCGGGCCCATCGGGCTGATGGCGACCGCGGTCGTGCGGCATGCCGGCGCCCGCCACGTGGTCGTCAGCGAGCCGAACGAGTTCCGGCGCGAGCTGGCGATGCAGATGGGCGCCACGATCGCGATCGACCCCCGGACGCGCGAGCTCGACGACGTCGAGACCGAGCTGGGCATGGTCGAGGGCTTCGACATCGCCCTCGAGATGTCGGGCAACGCCACGGCCCTCAGGAGCGCGATCGCCAACATGGCCCATGGCGGCCGGATCGCGGTCCTCGGGATCCCGACCGACGAGATCCAGATCGACATGAGCCACGTCGTCTTCAACCAGCTGACCCTGCGCGGCATCTACGGCCGGGAGATGTACGAGACCTGGTACAAGATGACGGTCATGCTCCAGTCGGGCCTGGACATCCGCCCGGCGATCACCCACCGCTTCGGCTTCCGGGACTTCGAGGCGGCGTTCGCCGTGGCCCGCTCCGGCGATTCCGGCAAGGTGATCTTGGATTGGAGTGCGACGTGACGCGGAGGCACGATCCGCTGGCGTTCATCGCGGCCGAGATCGACGATCTCAAGGCGAAGCACCTCTACCGGCCGCTGCGGGTCATGAGCGCGGCCCAGGGTCCGGTCACGGTCGTGGACGGCCGTGAAGTCATCTCGCTGTCGTCCAACGACTACCTCGGGCTGACTCACCACCCGCGGCTGCGTGAGGCGGCGCTCAAAGCCGTCGGCGAGTACGGCGTGGGATCCGGCGCCGTCCGCACGATCGCCGGGACGATGACCGAGCACGAGGCGCTCGAGGCCGAGCTCGCAGCCTTCAAGGGGGTCGAGGCCGTCCTTACGTTCCAGTCGGGCTTCACCGCCAACACCGGCGTTATCCCGACGATCACGGGCGAGGCCGACCTGATCGTCTCGGATGCGCTCAACCATGCCTCGATCATCGACGGGATGCGGCTGTCGAAGGCGCCGCGCAAGGTCTTCCCACACCGCGACGTGGCAGCACTGCGCGCGATTCTGCGCGAGGCGGCCGAGCAGGGACGACCGGATGGCGCCGGGCCATACCGGCTGATCCTCGTCGTGACCGATGGCGTCTTCTCGATGGACGGCGATATCGCGCCGCTGTCGGGGATCGTCGACGCGGCGGAGGAGGTTGGCGCGGCAGTCTACGTCGACGACGCCCACGCCTCCGGCGTACTGGGCCGCGACGGACGCGGCTCGGTCGACCACTTCGGGCTGCACGGCCGGGTCGACATCCAGGTCGGGACGCTGTCGAAGGCCGTCGGCGTGCTCGGTGGCTATGTCGCCGGCTCCCAGGCCCTGCGCGACCTCCTCATCCAGCGCGCCCGGCCATTCCTTTTCTCGACCTCGCATCCGCCGGCGGATGCGGCCGCCTGTCGCGAGGCGATCCGGGTCCTGGCGGACGAGCCCTGGCGGATCGAGCGGCTCTGGGCCAGCACCCGCCGCTTCAAGGCCGAGCTCTCGCGGCTGGGCTTCGACACGGGCCGCTCCGAGACGCCGATCACGCCGATCATCGTCGGCGACTCGGAGACGGCCAACCGCTTCTCCGGCCGGCTCTTCGAGGAAGGCATCTTCGCCACCTCGATCGTCTTTCCCACGGTCGCGATCGACCAGGCGCGCCTCCGGACCATCGTCACGGCCGCCCTGACCGACGAGCACCTCGATCGTGCCCTCGATGCGTTCGCCAAAGTCGGCAACGAGCTCGACATCATCCCGGGATGAGCGACGGCTCCGACGGGAGAAGCCCGAACAGATCGGGGGAACCTTCGGCGGAGGAAATCGAGAGCGAGTCGCCGGGCGGGCCCGAGGCGCACTCGATGCCCCTCGATGCGCACCTTCATACGGACCAATCCCCGGACAGCTCCGTACCGATCGACATCTACGCGGCGCTCGCGGTCGAGCGCGGCATTCCAGAGATCGCCATCACCGACCACGTCGACTTCGACCCACGCGACCCTGCCTTCGAGTACTCGCGCTATGACGACCGCGAGCGCGTCGTCCGGGGCGCGGCCGAGCGATGGGCCCCACAGGGCGTCGCGATCCGGTTCGGTGCGGAGCTCACCTACAACCAGCGCTGGGAAGCCGACGTTCGGGCGCACCTGAAACGGTATCGATACGACTATGTGATCGGGTCCGTGCACGACTGGCCCGAGTCGCCGTACTGGCCCTCGCGGGTCCGGGCCTGGATCGAGGGCCGCTCGCTGGAGGCGATCGTGGCGCCCTACTACGCGGAGATCATCGCGGCGACCCGGTCAGGGCTGTTCGACACCATCGGCCACCTCGACGTCGTGAAGCGGTACCTGCACCCCTACGTGACCGCTCCCGAGCTGGCGGCCAGGCCCGACCTGCAGGAACCGGCCCTGCACGCGATCATCGAATCCGGGACTGCCCTCGAGGTGAATAGCAGCGGGCTTCGCTATCCGAGCGAGGAGACCTATCCCTCCGCGACCGTCGTCGCGCGATTCCGCGAGCTTGGTGGTGAGCGCGTGGTGGTCGGGTCGGATGCCCACTCCAGGGGATCCTTCGCCGCGCGGCTCAACGAGTCATACCGGCATCTCGCCGCCGCCGGATTCGAGACGGTGACGTTCGGGCGGGACGCGCAACGTTCTCGAATTGCCGTGCCTCGTGAGACTGGATCTGCGGGCCTCGACTGGAGAACGCCGCACGAATAGCCCCGCGGGGTCCGCGCGTTATCGTCGGCGCCGCACCGGTGCCGGCGTGAGGACGACGATGGTCCCGAGGAGTACGCCCAGGGCGACGACGAGCAGCCATGCAACATCTGCGGGAGGTGCCGTCGTCGAGTCGTCGGCCACCATCCCCGTGCTCGGCAGGGTTGGGATGTTGGTGATGGCCGCGACTGCCTGGCTGAACGCCGGCGTTGCACGGGGGGCCTCGCTCACCGGCGGCGCGGTGATCGGTGCCGTGATCGGCGGCGCGGTGATCGGCGGCGCGGTGATCGGCGGTTCGACCTCGACGGTTGTATCGGTCGAGCAGTCGATGTCCTGCGTGTCCACCGAGCAATTCGTGCTGGCCATGACGACGGTGTTCGGGAGGTGGGTCGTTCCGACGGCCCAGCCGGTAGGGCTGAGGTCGATCGACATGTGGAGGTTGACCGAACCGCCGATCGGAATGGAGAGGTTCAACCAGTCGACGGAGTCGGAGTCGTGCGTGCAGCCGTGGTCGCAGGTGCCAAACGTGCCATGGGCGAGCAGCGCGCTGATGTCGTCATGGATGTCGACACCGCTCGCATCGGCTCCGCCGTCATTGCTGAGGCTGATGGTGTAATTGAGCGTGTCACCGGGATCGGCCGTTTCCTTGTCGACGCCCTTCGTGACGACGACGTGGGCTGGGCACGAAATCTCGGTGAAGATGTCGGCGAAGAGGCTCCCGAGGTTCGACGCGTCGACTACGTTGTAGTAGTGGCCGTCGGGCTTGTCGAGGAGCTGCATGAGGCCCAGATCGACGACCTGCGCGCCGCTTGAGCCGCCGGTGCCGACCGCGATCGAGTACACGATGTCGGCCGAGCCAAGGAAGCTCGTGGCGTTTGCAAGGGTGGGCCGCTGGCTACCGTTGCTCGTGGCGTAGCTGCCGTTGGTCGGACTGTCCGGGTTTGGGCGGCCGTCGGTGAGGAAGATGATGACGCGCTGGACGACGCCGCCGACCGCGTTGCGGGCATTCGCGTTCATGTCAGCCGCGCCCGTGGCCATGCCCGTCTTGAGTGGCGTGCTCCCCGACGCCGTCAGGCCGTCGACCGCCGCCTTGACGTTCGCGGCGCTGGACGTCCCGAGAGCCAGGGCCACCGACGAGGTGGTCCCGGAGAAGCGCGTGACGCCGACATGGTGGATGCCTGCGCCGCCGACGCCGCCCGTCGTGTCGAGCGAATCGACGAGCTGGTCCGCGGCCTGCTCTGCCCAGTACATCCGGGTGTGAGCTGGCGAGCCACTCGAGTTGCTGCCCATGCTGCCGGAGGCGTCGATGATGAGTTCGACGTCCAACGACACGATGCCGCAGCCCCGGGCGCCCAAGGTCGGCATATCCGCGCCGAGCTCGCGGAGGCTACTGGCGAGCCCCGTGCCGGCGACCCCGAATGTCAGGACCAGGGCGCCCAGCGCAGCCCCCACCCTCGTATGAACCCGCATGAAGTTACCCCCGGAAATACGACCTTTGCGCCCGAAACTGATAAGTGCGTTCCCGGCTGCGCAAGGAAAAGTCTTGCCTCGCTGGACCGGAGCCGCATCGTGCGCGAGGTCATGGCGGCCGTCCAGTACTTCGCTCTAGGCCGGAATCCATCCGGCCATAGCCAACCGCACTGTTCCGACATAACCGCTGTTGCGTTCTGTCGACAATCACCGGAAAAGTCCTGGCCCAGAAGTCCTGATTCAGGCGATCATTCAAGTCCGGAAGGCGCGCGAGGTCACACACAGCAGGCGCCTTCGCGATCGGGGCACGGGGACGTATCCTTCCGCAGCCGTCGTGGCGCGGGTATCGCGAGCTGGGGGAAACACGTGGTGATCGGGTCGAATGCCCCGTCAGTACCGTTGACGCCTTGCGCACCTAACGCCGAGTCCTGATCCTCGTTATCCAATGGACGAAGAAACGCTCGATCGGCTCGTCGCGGAGGCGAAACGGGGTGACCCGGACGCCTTCGGTCGCATCTTTGATGCGTACGCCGGCCCGCTCTATCGGTTCATCGTCAGCCGCGTCAACAACCCGAGCGACGCGGAGGACCTCACGCAGCTCGTCTTCGTCAAGGCCCTGGAGGCACTTCCACGCTATGAGGCGCGGGGCATCCCATTCGGGGGCTGGCTCTTTCGGCTGGCCAGGAACGCGATCATCGACCAGATCCGGACACGGCGGGACCATCTCTCACTCGTGACCGCGACAACTCGGGAGACCGAGGAGGCGGGCCCAGAGGCGATGGCATCCCTGCGGGACGACCTCGATCGGGTGGCCCGCGCGCTGACGGCTCTGACCGATGATCAACGAGAGGTAATAGAGCTGCGCTTCCTTGCCGGACTCTCGGTGCTCGAGACAGCGGTCGCGATGGGTCGCCAGGAGGGCACCATCCGCGGCCTGCAGTTCCGCGCGATCGCCTCGCTGCGGCGCACGCTCGGGATCGACCTGGAAACGATCGAGACGATGTCCCGGGGACCCGCCGGGCTGACCGTCGCGCCGGTGCAGGTGCGGTGATGACCGGGT
>JBBQFS010000087.1:0-9961 GCA_038322255.1 Candidatus Limnocylindrales bacterium
GGGCCGAAAATGGCGGTGGCATAGAAGACGATGAGGACGACAAGACAGACCATCGCGACCTTGTCGCGCCGGAGGCGCGCCCAAACGATCTGACGAAGGCTACGGCCGACCATCCGGCCAGAGGATAGCGAACGCCGGAACCCTGTCAAACACCTGACCCGCCGTGCCACTCCGGCCAGTGACGGTTCAGTCCGGGCAGGGCGTCCAATCGCCGACCGCAGGGCGCCAGCGGAGGTTGGGATTCCGGGCAGCGCCGGCTTCGTCGAGCCGCCGGACGGGCGCCGTGTGCGGTGCCGATGTCACCGTCTCCGGATCGGACTCGGCCTCGCGCGCGATCTCGATCAGGGCGTCAGCAAAGGCATCGAGCGTCTCGATCGACTCGGTCTCTGTCGGCTCGATGAGCATTGCCTCGTCGACCGTCAACGGGAAGTAGACGGTGGGCGCATGGAAGCCATGGTCGAGCAAGCGCTTGGCGATGTCGAGCGTCCGGACCCCGGTCTTGCGCTTGATCGACGAGGCCGAGGCGATGAACTCGTGCTTGCAGACGCCCGGGAACGGGATGTCGTACAGGCCCGAGCCGGCGAGACGCTCCTTCAGATAGTTCGCCGCGAGGACGGCGTCGTCGGTGATCTCCGCCAGGCCGCTCGCGCCGTGGGTGCGAAGGTAGGCATACGCGCGCACGAGGACGCCGGTGCTGCCGACAAACGACCGCATCCGCCCGATCGAGGCCGGGCGCTCCCCCGCCCGCTCGAGGCGGTAGCGGCCCTCGCCGTCGCGCAGGACGCGCGGCACCGGCAGGAACGGCTCGAGCTTGTCGCCCACCGCGGCCGGCCCGGCACCCGGCCCGCCGCCGCCGTGGGGCGTCGAGAAGGTCTTGTGGGTATTGATGTGCATCACGTCGAACCCCGCCTCGCCCGGCTTGAACCGGCCGAGGATGGCGTTGAGGTTCGCTCCGTCCATGTAGGCCATGGCGCCGACCGCGTGCACGGCCTCGAGCAGCTCGCCCACGCGGGACTCGAACAGGCCCATCGTCGAGGGGTTCGTGATCATCACCGCGGCGGTCTGGGGCCCGAGAGCCGCCTTGAAGGCCTCGAGGTCGATGCCGCCGTCGGCCGCGGCCCTGATCGAGACCGTCCGAAGGCCGGCCATGGTCGCCGTCGCAGGGTTCGTGCCGTGGGCCGAGTCGGGCACCAGCACGTCGGTGCGATTCGTCTCTCCCCGCGAGGCGTGGTAAGCCCGGATCATCAGGATCCCGGTGAGCTCGCCGTGCGCGCCTGCGGCCGGCTGGAGGGTGACCGCGGACATCCCGCTCACCTCGATCAGGATCTGCTCGAGCTCCCACAGGAGCTGGAGCGTCCCCTGCGCGACGTCGTCGGGGGCCATGGGATGGAGTTGCGCGAATCCCGGCAGTCGGGCGGCCCATTCGTTGACCTTGGGGTTCCATTTCATCGTGCACGAGCCGAGCGGATAGAAGCCCGTGTCGACGGCGTGATTCAGCTGGGACAGGTTGACGTAGTGCCGGACCGCCTCCGGCTCATTGAGCTGGGGCAGCGCCGCCGGGTGCTCGCGCCGGTGCTCCGCCGGCAGCCGATCGAGCGCGCCGTGGGGCGGATGGGGCACCTTGTCCGAGCCACGGCCCGGCTTTGACAGCTCGAAGATGGTCGGCTGGAGGCGCGGCCCACTCGCGCTCACGCTGCGCCCACGGGCGAGGTCGTCAGGGCAAGGGCCGCCTGGATCTCGCGTGCGAAGGCCGCGATCTCGTCGCTCGTCGTGACCTCCGTGGCGCAGACAAGGAGGGCATCGGCGAGCCCTGGCTCATCGGGCACGGCGTCGGCGAGCACGAGACCCGCGAGGATGCCCCGGGCCAGCAGCTCGCGATGGACCGCCGGGGCGTTCGGCACCTGGATCGCGAACTCGTTCAGGTACGCGCCCTCGTGCGCGCGCGCGACCCCGACCGCGGCCAGCGCCGCCTCCAGCTCGGCGGCCTTGGCGGCCCCGAGCGCCGCGACGTCGCGCAGGCCGTGCGGGCCGAGCGAGGCCAGCCAGACGCTCGCCGCGAGGGCCAGCAGCGTCTGGTTCGTGCAGATGTTGCTGGCCGCCTTCTCCCGCCGGATGTGCTGCTCGCGGGCCTGGAGCGTCATCACGTAGGCCCGCTTGCCATCGATGTCGGTCGTCATGCCGACGAGTCGGCCCGGGATCTGGCGGACGAGCGAATCGGTGCAGGCCAGGATCCCGAGGTACGGCCCGCCGTACTGCGGTGGGATCCCCAGGGCCTGGCCTTCGCCCGCGGCGATATCCGCGCCGTAGGCGCCCGGTGGCGCCAGCACGGCCAGCGAGACCGGCTCGATGACGGCCACGAAGAGCGCGCCCGCGGCATGGGTCAGACGGGCTGCCTCGGCCATGGGCTCGAGCAGGCCGTAGAACGAGGGTTGCGGCAGGACGACCCCGGCGGCGGGCTGCTCGTCATCGGCGAGGCGCCGCTCGAGGTCGGCCAGGTCGGTCGTCCCGGTGGCAGGACCCTCGGCGACCAGGGGGACGTCCTCGACCTCGAGCCCGGCGCCGCCGAAGTACGTCTGCAGGACCGCACGATAGTGCGGGTGGACGGCCCGGCTGACGAGCACCCGCCCGCGCTGCGTGGCCCGGCAGGTCATGAGTGCGGCCTCGGCTGTGGCGGCCGCCCCGTCGTAGTGCGAGGCAGACACGACATCCAGGCCGACCAGCTCGGCGATCAGCGATTCGTACTCGTAGATGCTCTGGAGGGTCCCCTGGCTAACCTCGGGCTGGTACGGCGTGTAGGCCGTGTACCACTCGCCGCGGAGCAGGATCTGGTCGACCATCGGCGGCGAGAAGTGGCGATACGCGCCCGCCCCGAGGAACGACGCGAGGTCGACCCGGTTGCGCCCGGCCAGGCCGGCGAGACGGCCCATGAGGACCTGCTCGGATTCAGGCGGATCCAGCCGGAGCGGGCTGGACCGAAGTGCCTCGGGAATGTCGGCGAAGAGCTCGTCGACGCTCTTCATCCCCAGGGACGCGAGCATCCGCTGGCGGTCCGCTGGCGTATGCGGGCCGTAGGCCAAGGTCGGTCAGGCCTGCGCCGTGAGCTTTTCGTAGGCGGCAGCGTCGAGCAGCCCCTCGACCTGGCCGGCGTCGCCCACGCGGACCTTGATCATCCAGCCGTCGCCATATGGATCGCTGTTTACGAGCTCGGGCTTCGAGGCGAGATCGGCGTTGACCTCGGTGACCTCGCCCGACAGGGGCGCATACAGGTCGCTGACGGCCTTGACCGATTCGACGACGCCGAACGTCGAGAACTGCTCGACCTTCGTGCCGGCCTTCGGCAGGTCGACGAAGACGACGTCACCCAGCTGGTTCGCCGCGAAGTCGCTCACGCCGATGGTCGCGACGTCGCCGTCGACCCGGACCCACTCGTGATCCTTCGTATAGCGCAGGTCCGCTGGGACCATCCTGCTCCTCCGCTGTTAGGGTCGGTGGTTTGGTCTAGGAGTGGCGGCGCGGCCCTCCGAGGTGTGAGGCGGAGCTCCGCGACGCCATCAGCCCGAGGATTGAATTCGTTTGTAGAACGGCAGCGGCACGATCTCGGCGGAGACCGGCTGCTCGCGAATCTGGACGGCCAATATCGTACCCGGCTCGGCATCGCCGGGCGCGACGTAGGCCATGGCGATGGGGTAGCCCAGGGTCGGCGAGTGCGTCCCGCTGGTCACCAGCCCGGTGCGCCGTTCGCCGGCGAGGACCGCATAGCCGTGCCGGGCGATGCCGCGACCGGTGATCTTCAAACCCACGAGCCGCTTCGCCGGCCCGTCCCGCGCGACCTTCGCGAGTGCCTCCCGTCCCACGAAATCGCCGGGCTTCTCGAGCTTCACCACGCGGCCCAGACCCGCCTCGAACGGGTTCGTCCGCCGGTCGAGCTCGTTGCCGTAGAGCGGCATGCCCGCCTCGAGCCGGAGCGTGTCGCGGGCGCCGAGCCCGCAGGCGATCACGCCGGCGGCACCGGCCTCGGCCAGGGCCGTCCAGACATCTGGGCCACGAGCCCATTCGACGAAGACCTCGAACCCGTCCTCGCCCGTATATCCCGTCCGCGCAACGAGGGCCGGAACGCCGGCAACCGCGCCCTCGGCGATCGCGTAGTAGCGGAGCGTGCTGAGGTCGATCCCGGTGAGCGGCGCCAGGATCTCGGCAGCGCGGGGGCCCTGGATCGCGACGAGCGAGGTGGCCAGCGAGCGGTCGTCGACCACCGCCCGCCAGCGCCCCAGTCGCGCGGCGAGCTCCTCGGAGACGATGCCTGCATTGCCGGCGTTGGCAACGACCAGGAAGCGCTGGGGTCCGAGCCGGTAGACGATCAGGTCGTCCATCACGCCGCCGTCCGGCGCGCAGATCATCGAGTACTGGGCCCGGCCCACGGCCAGAGCGCGGGGGTCGCTGACGAGGGCCGCAGCGAGGGCATCGCCGGCATCGTCGCCCTCGACGAACAGCTCGCCCATGTGCGACAGGTCAAACAATCCGGCGCGCTCGCGAACGGCCCGATGCTCCTCGATGATGCCCGTGTATTGCACCGGCATGAGCCAGCCGCCGAACTCGATCAGGCGGGCCCCGAGCGAGCGGTGGACGTCGATCAGCGCCGTCTCGTGAAGCTGGTCGGTCGCCTCCCCCACCGCCGTGCCGGAGGCGTCTGTCACGACGGGGCTCCGGCCGCCTCGAAACCGGTCAGGCGGGTCGCCGCGAGAGCGACGAGCTCGCGCTCGGTGGCGAAGCTCAGCAGGCCGCCCGCCTCGTCGAACGGGACCCAGCGCACCCGCTCGAACTCGCGGTCGTGATGCGAAAGATCGCCGCCCGTGGGCGCCATCAGGAAGTAGTGGACGGTCTTGTGGATCCGCGTCCCGTCCTGCACGAATTCGTACTCGATCGAGGGCAACGGCTCGACGATCCGGACCTCGAGCCCGGTTTCCTCGGCGACCTCGCGCAGGGCCGTCTCCTCGACGCTCTCGCCGGGGTCGGGCGTGCCCTTCGGCAGGGTCCAGGTCACGGCGTCACGGCCGCGACGGCGCATACCGACGACGAGGGACGGTCGGTCGGGGTTGGCGTTGACCACGATCCCGCCGGCCGAGGTGGCGAGGGCCGACCTCAGGCGCGCCACGGCGCCGCGTGGGCGCTCGGGTGGCGCGGGGCCAGCGATCGCTGCCAGGTCAGCGAGAACGCCGGCCGCGGGCGGCCGCTCGAGTGGCGCACGGGTCGGGTCGCGGCGATGGAGCGAGGGTCGCGCCGGAGGTGGGCGACCGGCGATGGCTGGTTGCGCAGGAGGACGGTCAGCTTCGTCGGAGCGGGTCTGAAGGCGCGCGCGACGCCGAGGCCGAGGCGGCGCTGCGGGCTGCCGCTCGAGGCTCGCGGGAATCGCGCTGCCGGGTGCGCCGCGTAGCGCGCCGTGATGCTGTGCTCCACGTCGCTCATGGTAGCGCCTTAAACCGGCATCGCAAGCAATCGCCGCATCGATTCGGCGGCATGTGGAGCGAGCGAGCCACGCGATTCTGCGAGCGCGATCTCGCGCTCGGCCGCGGCGCGGTAGAGGGGCAGTGCCGCGGGCGCGAGCCGGGCCATCGCGTCGAGGTGCAGCTCGAGGGTGCTGACGTCGCCGCGGGTCATCGGGCCGGTCAGCGCAGCGCGGATTCCGAGCGCTCGGGCGTTCCCCAGCGTCTGCTCGATCAGCCCGCCATAGATTGCCAGCGCGCCCTGCTCGTCGAGCCCTGCCGCCTTTCCCAACTGGGCGATCGCATCGAGGAGGGCCACGAAGCCGCCGGCCGCGAGCACCGCCGCGGCGTGGTAGGCCGCTTTGCCCCCGGGCGCGAGGCGGACGGCCGTCGCGCCGAGCGCCTCGGCCATGTCGGCCAGGAGCGCGGCCAGCTGGTCGTCGCCCTCGACCGCGATCGTCGCCCCGTGCAGCGCCTCGATCGCTCGCTCCGTGTCCGCGAACGCGACCAGCGGGTGGAACGCTCCGACCTGGCTCCCCGCGGCCCGCGCGGGCTCGAGCGCCTCGGCGCCAAGGACGCCCGACGTGTGCACGAGCGCCTGGCCGCCGTACAGCCGAAGGTCGCCGGCCAGCTCCTCGATCACGTCGTCGGGCACCGCGAGGATCAGGAGCTCGGCCTCGTCGAGGATCGCGGGCGCCTCGGCGAATGCCCGTGCGCCGGGCACGAGGCTCCGGAAGCGCTCGCGCCGGGCGGCATCCCGGGACGCCACGGCCACGACCGGCCAGCCGGCGCGATGGAGCGCCGCGCCGAGCGCCGTTCCCACGGCGCCCGCACCGATGATCCCCACCGTCGGCGGCTCACCCGGCTCGGAGTGCCGGTGCGGGTGGGCATGCCCGGGCTCGTCGCCGTCCTCGTGGTCGGACCCGGCGGGATCCAGGTCGATGCCCCGCTGCCGGAGCTCCTCGAGCGCCTCCGCGTCGGGAACGTCCGATCTGGGACTGCCTCGTCGCCGGCCCTCGTCGCGCCAGGCCTTCATCGACCGGCGGGCCGGGGGCGCCGAGGCGAGTCGGGGTACGATTCCACGCATCGAGTCTAGCCAAGCGCAGAGGTTCGCCAGCGTGCCACGTCCAGATCCATTTGGAGCCCGCGCGTCGCTCGGCGCCGGCCTCCCGGATTACTGGCGCCTGGCCGCGCTGGGCGATCGGATGGATCTCGCGCACGTGCCCGTCACGCTCAAGATCCTGCTCGAGAACACGCTTCGAAACGCGGGCGGCGGTTTGATCGACCCGGCCGACGTGGAGACCCTCGCTTCGTGGCGGCCGGGTTCGACGACCGAAGCCGAGGTGCCGTTCATGCCGTCGCGCGTCCTGCTGCAGGACTTCACGGGCGTCCCGGCCATCGTCGACCTCGCCGCGATGCGCGACGCGATGGCCGAGCTCGGGGGCGATCCCGCGCGCGTGAATCCCCTCGTCCCCGCCGACCTCGTCATCGACCACTCCGTCCAGGTGGACCAGTTCGGGACGCCGACGGCTTTCGCGTTCAACGTCGCCCGGGAGTACGAGCGCAACGGCGAGCGCTACCAGCTCCTCCGTTGGGCCCAGACCTCGTTCCGGGACCTGCGCGTGGTGCCTCCCGGGACGGGCATCGTCCACCAGGTCAACCTTGAGTACCTCGCGACGGTGGTCGCGGATCGGGCCGTCGAGGACGGCAAGCGCATCGCGTATCCCGACACCGTCGTCGGGACGGACTCGCACACCACGATGATCAACGGTCTCGGCGTCCTCGCGTGGGGCGTCGGCGGCATCGAGGCCGAAGCCGCACTCCTCGGGCAGCCGATCTACATGGCCATGCCCCGGATCGTCGGCGTCAGGCTGTCGGGCGAGCTGCCCCGCGGCTCCACCGCCACCGATCTCGTCCTGGTCGTGACCCAGATGCTCCGGGCCTTCGGTGTCGTCGGCGCGTTCGTTGAGTTCACCGGTGACGGCCTCGCGAGCCTCGGCCTTGCCGATCGTGCCACGATCGCGAACATGAGCCCCGAGTTCGGGGCGACCTCGACGCTCTTCCCGATCGACGACGAGACGATCGCCTACCTGCGCCTGACCGGCCGCTCGCCCGAGCGGCTCGCGCTCGTCGAGGCCTACGCCCGAGCGCAGGGGCTCTGGCGCCTGCCGGGCGCCGTCCCCGAGTTCGACGACCTCCTGGCGCTCGATCTCGCGACGGTCGAGCCCTCGGTCGCCGGCCCGCGCCGGCCCCAGGACCGGGTGCCGCTGACGCTTCTGCGGGAGAACTTCCGGTCCAACTTCCCAGACGGGCTCAAGCCCTTCCACGGAGAGGAGCTTGAGCACCTTCGGCCCGCGGGGGGCCGCGTCGAGGAATCCTCGGCCGAATCATTCCCCGCCAGCGACCCACCGGCGTATGCGAGCGCGGCGGCAACCCTCGAGGCGCCGGCCCCCGCGCTGCCCATCGTCGAGCCCGGGCCCATGGCGACCGAGTACCAGCCCGTGACCATCGCGGTGCACGGCGACCAGGCCTCGATCAGCAGCGGCTCGGTCGCGATCGCCGCCATCACCTCGTGTACGAACACCTCCAACCCGACGGTGATGGTCGGGGCGGGGCTGCTGGCCCGGAATGCCGTGCGGCGCGGCCTGCGCGTGCCGCGGACCGTCAAGACCTCGCTCGCACCCGGCTCGAAGGCCGTCACGACGTACCTCACGCGGGCCGGCCTGATGGAGCCCCTCGAGACGCTGGGTTTCGCGCTCGCCGGCTACGGCTGCACCACCTGTATCGGCAACTCCGGCCCGCTCGACGAGTCGATCGCCGAGGCGATCGAGGCCCACGAGCTCGTCACCGCCGCGGTCCTCTCGGGTAATCGCAACTTCGAGGGCCGGATTCATCCGCTCGTGCGCGCGAGCTATCTGGCGTCGCCGCCGCTGGTGGTGGCCTTTGCGCTCGCCGGCCGGGTCGACATCGACCTCACCCAGGAGCCCCTCGGCATCGACGACGACGGCAGGAAGGTCTTCCTCGCGGACCTGTGGCCATCGCCCGACGAGATCCGCTCGGTGATCCGCGATGCCATCGACCCGGCCCTGTTCCAGACCACCTATGCCAGCGTCTTCGAAGGCGATGAGCGCTGGCGCGCGCTGCCGATCCCGGACGGCGACCGGTATGCCTGGGACGCGCGTTCGACCTACGTCGCGCGGCCGCCCTTCTTCGACGGCATGACGATGGAGCTGCCGAAGATTTCGGACATCGTGGACGCGCGCGCCCTCCTCGTCCTGGGCGACTCGGTCACCACCGACCACATCTCCCCGGCCGGCTCGATCGCGCCGTGGTCGCCCGCGGGCGAGTGGCTCCAGGAGCGCAACGTCAGCCCGCTCGAGTTCAACTCGTACGGCGCCCGGCGCGGCCACCACGAGGTCCTCGTCCGCGGGACGTTCGGCAACATCCGGCTGCACAACGCGCTCGCCGGCGATCGCGAAGGGCCATACGGCGTCCACCTCCCCGACGGCGAGCCGGGCTTCATCTACGACATCGCCACGCGCTACCGGAAGGAGGGCGTCCCGCTGGTCGTCTTCGCCGGCCGCGAGTACGGCTCGGGCTCGTCGCGCGACTGGGCAGCCAAGGGTCCCCTGCTCCTCGGTGTCCGGGCCGTGATCGCCGAGACCTTCGAGCGGATCCACCGGACGAACCTGGTCGGGATGGGCATCCTCCCGCTCGAGTTCCTGCCCGGCGAGAACCTCGCCTCGCTCGGGCTGACCGGCCGCGAGTCGTTCACGATCAACGGCGTCAAGGACGGGCTGGTCCCGCGCTCGAAGCTCCAGGTCATCGCCCGGGCTGACGACGGCCGCTCGACCACGTTCCAAGCCACCTGCCGGATCGACGGCCCGATCGAGCTGGACTACTACCGCAACGGCGGCATCCTGCCCGCGGTCCTCCGCCGGCTCGCGCGCGACGGGGCTGCGTCCGAGGCGTAGGTCGGAGCTGGCTCAGCCCGCCCTACGCCGGCGCGTCAGGCAGGTCGTGCAGCCGGAGCACGGGAGACCCGACGAGCCACCGCACCCCGGCAAGCTGCGCGATCGTCACGACGAACAGCGTCTCGCGAATGCCAAACACTGCCCCGAGCAGCCCGCCGACGACGGCGCCGACCGGGCGGATGCCCATGTTGACGAACCCGAACGCCCCACTGGCCCGGTCCCGGATCCGGTCCGGCGTTCGGGCGAAGAGCATCGCGCCGACGAGCGCCCGGAGGATAGACGTGAGCACGCCTGCGAGCACACTCGAACGGGCGCGTGAGCAGGCGCGAAGAGCGGCTCGACGCACGGATGGGCCGCATCACCGATCGAGGATTGGTGGGCGATGCTGGATTCGAACCAGCGACCCCGCGGATGTGAACCGCGTGCTCTAACCACTGAGCCAATCGCCCCGAGGGCCGCCCTCTCGAGGAGGCGCGGGGCGGCCATCATACCGTGAGGCCCGGCGAG
>JBBQFS010000088.1:0-9520 GCA_038322255.1 Candidatus Limnocylindrales bacterium
CACCGTGGGCGCCGGTCTCGGCAAAGCCGGCGAGGTGCCCGAGGCGATTCGCAAGGGCGTCGAGGACGCGAAGAAGAACATGGTGCACGTGCCGCTGGTCGGCGCGACCATCCCGCACGAGGTGACGCGCGACTTCGGCGCATCGACAGTCATGCTCAAGCCGGCCTCCCCCGGAACGGGCGTCATCGCCGGCGGCTCGGTGCGCGCCGTGGTGGAGGCGGCCGGGATCCGCGACATCCTCTCCAAGGTCTACGGCTCGACGAACCCGGTGAACGTCACGCGCGCGACGCTCGAGGGGCTTCGAAGCCTGCATTCCGCGGCCGAGCTCAGCGCCCGGCGCGGGGTGCCCGTCCGCCTCCACATCTCCGGCCAGCCGAGCGCGGAGGGTGCCGATGCCCGGTAAGCTCCGCATCACCCAGATCAAGAGCTCGATCAGCCACATCGCGCGCAACCGCGCGACGATCAGGGCGCTCGGCCTGCACGGCATCGGCTCCTCGGTCGAGGTCCCCGCGAATGACGCGACCCGAGGCATGGTCCGCCAGGTGCGCTTCCTCGTGAAGGTCGAGGAAACGGCCGAAGCGGCCGCCAAGGAGGCGAAGTGAAACTCCATGACCTGAAGCCGGCGCCCGGCTCTCGGAAGGCGAAGCGGCGCGTCGGCCGCGGCATCGCCGCGGGCCAGGGCAAGACCGCGGGTCGCGGCACGAAGGGCCAGAAGGCCCGGGCCGGCGGCTCGATCCCCGCATGGTTCGAGGGCGGCCAGACCCCGCTCCACCAGCGCATCCCGAAGCTCCGCGGCTTCAAGAACGTGTTCAAGATCCACTACGAGGTCGTCAACCTCGGGGACATCGCTCGACTGGTCGAGCTTGGGGAGCTCGAGAGTGGCGAACACCCGGATTCGAAGGGTTCGCGCAAGGGCACGCCCGCCCCGATCACGGTCAACCAGGAGATCCTCCGCGCGGCGGGTCTGGTCCGGCGGCTCGACCGGCCCATGAAGGTCCTCGGCGGCGGCGGCGACCTGTCGACTGCGCTCTTCGTGGTCGCCGACGCGTTCAGCGCGAGTGCCCGCGCCAAGATCGAGGCGGCCGGCGGGACGGTGTCCGTGCTCGAGGTGCCGGATACCAAGCGACCCGCCCTCCGACCCGAAACAGAGACCTCCGAGGCGCAGGCGCCGGCGCCGACCCAGGCCGAGACAGCTGACGCGACGGCCGAAGCTTCGGAGGAGGCCCAAGCTCCCGAGGCTTCGGCCGCCGAGCCAGAGGCGGCGGAAGCCGCCGCCCGGAAGGCGCCGCGAGCCACGCGAGCGAGCAGGGCCGCGGTACCCTCGGAAGCAGACACTGACGCGGACGACGGGGCGGCGAAGCCCCGCGCGGCCCGCAAAAGCCGAGCTGCCAAGCCCGAACCGGACGCGTAGTCGACCGTGTTCGAATCGCTGCTCAACGCCTTCCGCGCGCCCGACATCCGCCGCCGGATCCTGTTCGTCCTCGGGATCCTGATCGTCTACCGGCTGCTGGCCCAGGTGCCGCTGCCGGGCATCAACCGCGAGGCGTTGGCGCAGTTCTTCCAGAACAACTCCGCGTTCGGGATCATCGACCTGTTCGCGGGCGGCGGCCTGTCGCAGCTCTCGATCGTGGCGCTTGCCATGAATCCATACATCAACGCCTCGATCATCATGCAGCTCATGACGGGCGTGATCCCGTCGCTCCAGGCGCTCAGCCGCGAAGGCGAGTACGGGCGGCAGCGACTCAACCAGTACACGCGCTACCTGACCGTCCCGATGGCCCTGCTCCAGGCCTTCGGCATCCTGTCGGCGCTCAATGCCCAAGGCGTGATCATCGGCAGCGACTTCGGCCTCGGGAACGCAATGAGCTGGGTCCAGATGCTCACGATGGTCGCGGGCGCGGTCGTCCTGATGTGGCTTGGTGAGCTCATCACCGAGAAGGGCATCGGCAACGGCATCAGCTTCATCATCTTTGCCGGCATCGTCAGCCGCGCGCCGGCCGGCGTCGTGGCGGTGCTCCAGCAGCCCTCGCCGCGGGACATCGTCCTCTTCACCATCCTGGCGATCGTCGCGGTCGCGGTGATCATCTACATCCAGGAAGGCCAGCGCCGGATCCCGATCCAGTACGCGAGTCGGGTCCGCGGCCGGCGCATGTACCAGGGCGGCCAGACGTTCCTGCCGCTACGGGTCAACCTCGCCGGCGTGATCCCGATCATCTTCGCGATCAGCATCCTGGCGTTCCCGGGCCAGATCGCGGCGTACTTCTCCTTCTCGCAGGTGGAGGGTGTCCGGAACGTGGCCACCGCGATCGGGTCGTTCCTGTCGCCGACGTCGATCCAATACTCGATCATCTACTTCGTGCTGACCGTCGGGTTCACATACTTCTACACGGCGTTTACGTTCAAGCCCGACGAGACGGCGGAACAGCTGCGCAAGAATGGCGGCTTCATCCCCGGCATCCGCCCGGGCCGGCCGACCCAGGAGTACCTCGGTCGCGTCGTGAGCCGCATCACCCTCGCGGGATCGCTGTTCCTCGGCACCGTGGCCGTGGCGCCGGTCCTGGCCGGCGTGATCGATCCAAGCCTGTCGGGCCTCGCGATCGGCGGCACGGGCCTCCTGATCGTCGTCTCGGTTGTCGTCGAGACCATGAAGCAGATCGAGGCCCAATTGATGATGCGCAACTACGAAGGCTTCATCCGCTAAACGCGGATAGATCGGCGGAAAAGCCCATGACCGTAGCGGTGCTGTTAGGGGCGCCGGGCGCCGGCAAAGGCACCCAGGCGCCGTTGCTTGCCAACCACCTCGGCGTGCCCGTGCTCGCATCCGGCGATCTCCTCCGGGCCGAGGTCGCGAGCGGCAGCGAGGTGGGCCGCGAGGTCGACAAGATCATGCGCTCGGGCGAGCTGGTGCCCGACGCCACGATGGCCCGCATCTTCCTGAGCCGTCTCGGGCGACCCGACGCCGCCGGCGGCGCGATCCTCGACGGCTACCCGCGCACCCGGGCGCAGGCCGAGGCCCTCGACCAAGTCCTAGCCGAGTCCGGCAGCCGGGTCGACAAGGCGCTCCTCATCGAGGTCCCGATCGAGGACCTGATCGGTCGCTTTGCCGGCCGACTGATCTGCAAGGCCGCCGGCCACGTCTACAACATCCCGTTCAACCCGCCCAAGGTGCCCGGTATCTGCGACATCGACGGCTCCGAGCTCGTCCGTCGCGTGGACGACGCGGAGCAGACCGTTCGGGCCCGCATGGTCCAGCAGCTCGGGCCGCTCAGCGAGGTCGCGGACCATTACCGCAAGCAGGGCATCCTCGTGCCGGTCGACGGCACGAAGTCGATCGAGGTCGTCAAGAACGAGCTCATCCAGGCCCTGGGCGTCCCGGCCTGATCCTCCCATGATCACGCGCAAATCGCCACGGGAGATCGATCGAATGCGGCATGCCGGACGGGTCGTCGCGGAGGTGCTGGCGCTCGTGGAATCGGAGCTCAAGCCTGGGGTCACGACCGCCCACCTCGACCAGCTGGCCGAACGCCACATCCGGGCGGCGGGCGCGATCCCGTCGTTCAAGGGCTATCTCGGCGGCGGCAAGTACGGCAAGAGCGCCCACGCCTTCCCCGCCAGCACCTGCATCTCGATCGACGCCGAGGTCGTGCACGGCATTCCCGGGCCGCGCGCGATCCGGGACGGGTCGATCGTCTCTGTCGACGTCGGCGCGATCGTCGACGGCTGGCACGGCGATGGTGCCCGGACGTTCATCGTCGGCGATGTCCCGGCCAAGACCCGCACGCTCGTCGACGCGACCCGCCTCGCGATGATGGCCGGCATCGCGGCGGCGGTCCCGGGCGGCCGAGTCGGCGACATCTCCGCGGCGATCGAGGACGTCGGCAAGGCCCACGGCTACGGCATCGTTCGTCCGTTCGTCGGCCACGGCATCGGGACCGACATGCACCAGGACCCGCAGGTCCCGAACTACCGCACCGGCTCGCGCGGCGCGGAGCTCCACCCCGGGATCTGCCTCGCGATCGAGCCGATGTTCACGCTCGGCAGCGGCGACGTCCAGGTCGACCCCGACGGCTGGACGGTCACCACCGTGGACGGCGCGCTCGCCGCCCACTTCGAGCACACCATCGCCGTGACCCCAGGCGGCCCTGAGATCCTCACCAAGGTATGAGTCCCGTCGTCGCCAGTGATCGAGAATGTCTGGTATCCTCTGCTTTCGTGTGTCGGCCTACCTTGGGCCGGCATTCCGTGTGAGAAAGGGACCCAGCACCGCCCGTGGCGAAACGAGATGCGATCGAGGTTGAAGGCACCGTCGTCGAGCCGTTGCCCAACACCATGTTCGCCGTCGAGCTGGAGAACGGGCACAAGGTGCTGGCGCATATCTCCGGAAAGCTTCGGATGAACTTCATCCGGATCCTGCCCGGCGACCGCGTGCGGGTCGAGCTATCGCCCTACGACCTGACCCGCGGCCGGATCACGTACAGACTCAAGTAATGGGGCCGTCCCTGACGGCCGTGAAGATCCACGAGGAAAACGTTGAAAGTCAGAGCCTCCATCAAGGCCCGCTGCGACAATTGCAAGGTCATTCGCCGTCATGGGACGGTGATGGTCATCTGCACCAACCCCAAGCACAAGCAGCGACAGGGCTAGCGGACTGATGGCCCGTATCGCCGGCGTCGACATCCCCCGCGAGAAGCGGGTCGAGGTCGCGCTCACCTACATCTTCGGGATCGGCCTGCCGACCGCGCAGAAGATCCTCGTCCAGACGAGCGTCAATGCCGACACCAGGGTCCGGGACCTCACCGAGGAGCAGGTCAACCGGCTGCGCGAGGTCATCGATCGCCGCTACAAGGTCGAGGGCGACCTGCGCCGCGAGGTGTCCCTCAACGTCAAGCGACTCCAGGAGATTGGCTCGTATCGCGGCCTCCGCCATCGGCGGAACCTGCCCGTGCGCGGCCAGCGGACCAAGACCAACGCGCGCCAGCGGCGCGGTCCGAAGCGCACGGTTGGCGCTCGCCGCAAGGCCACGAAGTAAGGCGGGGATCTGAACCGATATGGCTGAACGCAAGAAGGCCGTCAAGCAGCGACGCCGGGAGAAGAAGAACGTGCCCCAGGGGCACGCTCATGTCCAGGCGTCGTTCAACAACACGATCATCACGATCACGGATCTCAACGGTGCCGTGGTGAGCTGGGGCTCCGCGGGCGTGGCCGGCTTCAAGGGCTCCCGCAAGAGCACGCCGTACGCGGCTGCGCTCTCGGCCGAGGTTGCCGCCCGCAAGGCCATGGAGCACGGCATGCGCCAGGTCGAGGTCTTCGTCAAGGGCCCCGGCGCCGGCCGCGAGCAGGCGATCCGCTCGCTCCAGTCAGCCGGGCTGGAGGTCAGCGCCATCACCGACGTCACGCCCATCCCGCACAACGGCTGCCGCCCGCCCAAGCGGCGCAGGGTCTGAGCCGATGGCCCGCTACACCGGTCCCGTGTGCCGCCTCTGCCGCCGTGAAGGCGCGAAGCTCTTCCTGAAGGGCACCCGCTGCTACACCAAGAAGTGCTCGTTCGAGCGTCGGCCCACGCCGCCCGGCCAACACGGCGTCCGTCGCCGCAAGATGGGCGAGTACGGCATCCAGCTACGCGAGAAGCAGAAGGTCCGCCGCGTCTACGGCGTCCTCGAGCGCCAGTTCCGGAACTACTTCCGGGAGGCCGAGACCCACGTCGGCGTGACCGGCGAGGCGCTCCTCCAGTCGCTCGAGACGCGTCTCGACAACGTCGTCTTCCGGCTTGGCTTCGGGGCCTCCCGAGCCCAGGCCCGTCAGCTCGTCGCCCACGGCCACTTCGCCGTCAACGGCGTCCCCACGGACGTGCCGTCGTACGTGATGAAGCCAGGTGATCGCGTCGAGGTCCGCGAGAACCGCCGCAGCCGCGAGGCCTTCAAGGTCATTCGCGAGACGCTGCGCTCGCACCAGGCCCCGGAATGGCTGAGCCTCGACGCCGCCAACTTCTCCGGGTCCGTCAACAGCCTTCCCCGCCGTGACCAGATGCCGCTCGACCTGTCCGAGCAGCTCGTGGTCGAGTACTACTCGAGGTAGCCCGCCACCATGATCGAACTCGAAACCCCCCAGATCGAGCCTGTTGAAGAGGTCGGCACGTACGCCAAGTACGAGGTCGGGCCACTGCAGGCCGGCTATGGCGTCACGCTCGGCAACGCGCTCCGGCGCGTGCTCCTGTCCTCGCTCGAGGGCGCGGCCGTGACGTCGCTCCAGATCCGCGACGTCTACCAGGAGTTCTCCACGATCCCCGGGGTCAAGGAGGACGTCACCCAGATCGTGCTGAACGTCAAGAAGCTGCGCATGAAGAGCTTCGCGACGCACCCGGTCCAGCTCCGGCTCACCAAGAGCGGGGCCGGCCCGGTCCTCGCAGCCGATGTCCTCGAGTCGGCCGATGTCGAGATCGTCAACCGCGACCTCGTGCTCATGACCCTCGACTCCGACGACGTGACCATCGACATGGACATGACCGTCGAGAAGGGCGTCGGCTACCTCGGTGTCGAGCGGACCGAGGCCCTGCCGATCGGTGTCATCGCGGTCGACGCGATCTTCACCCCGGTCCGAAAGGTCAACTACTGGGTCGAGAGCACGCGCGTCGGCCAGGTCACCAACTTCGACAAGCTGACGATCGAGATCGAGACCGACGGCACGATCGGGCCGGAGGAGGCGCTCAGCCGCGCCGCCTCCATCCTGATCGAGCAGTTCCGGCCGTTCGTGACCATCGGCCAGACCCAGATGGCAGCCGATCGCGGCGTGCCCGGCATCCCGCAGCTGCCGCCGAACATGCTCGACATGCCGATCGAGGAGCTCGACCTCCCGATGCGGGCCTACAACTCGCTGAAGCGCAACAACATCGTCAAGGTCGGGCAGCTCCTCCAGCTCAAGGACGAGGACCTGCTGCGGATGCGCAACTTCGGCAAGAAGTCGCTCGACGAGATGAAGGAGCGCCTCCGGATGCGCGGCTTCATCCTGCCCGAGACGGAGCCCAGCGAGTTCGACGGCGACGAGGCCGAGGACGAGACACCGTTCGAGGACGAGGACGCCTGAGCGATGTCGTCCCACAAGGTCGACGGCCGCAAGCTCGGGCGCAAGATGGGCCCGCGCCTCGCGCTGTACAAGAACCTGACCGTGTCGGTGCTGCGCTACGAGCGCGTCCGCACGACCGAGGCGAAGGCCAAGGAAGTCCAGGGTCGCATCGAGAAGACGATTACCCTCGCCAAGCGTGGCGACCTGTCGGCGCGCCGGGCGATCGTCTCGCAGTTCCCGAATGAGCCGCTCGTCGTGACCAAGCTCTTCGACGAGATCGGACCCAAGTACGCCGACCGGACGTCCGGCTTCACCCGCATCGTCAAGATCGGGCCACGCTCGGGCGACGCCGCGGAGATCGTCCAGATCGAACTCGTATAGGCATGCCCGAGAGGGCGGCACGTGGGCGGACCGGTACCCGGTTCAGGGCCACGGTTGAATACGACGGCACGGAGTTCGCGGGCTTCCAGATCCAACCGGAAGCCCGGACCGTCCAGGGAGAGCTCGAGGCCGCGCTGGCCCGCCTGTCAGGCGGGATCCGCCAGCCGGTCATGGGCGCCGGACGGACCGACGCCGGGGTGCATGCCACGGGCCAGGTGATCGCGTTCACCTACCCCGGCAGCCTTCCGGCCGAGGCCCTGACGGCGTCGCTCAACGGGTTGCTTCCGCCGGATGTCGCGATCAGCGGCCTCCGACGGGCGCCCGCCGGGTTCAATCCACGCTACGCGGCCCGCTACCGGGAGTACCGGTACACCGTCTGGACCGGCCCGCGGAGCCCGCTTCGAGAGCGAACGGCGCTCTGGGTGCGGCAGGACCTGGACGTCGCCGGGATGGCGGGAGCCGCGAGGGCCTTCGAGGGCCGCCACGACTTCAGCGCTTTCGGCGGGGTCGATGCGCAGCCGATCCGGACCGTTTATCGGCTCCGGGTCAGACGAAGCGGCTCGCTGGTGACGATCGACGTGCGGGCGGACGCCTTCCTGCGGGGCATGGTGCGACGGATCGTCGCGACGTTGCTCGCGGTAGGGCGGGGCAAGCTGGAGGCATCGGCCGTGCCGGGGCTGCTGACCGCCGGGAAACCGGCGCTGGCAGGGGCCATGGCGCCGGCTCGGGGGCTGTGCCTCCGACGGGTCGTCCTCGGACGACAGTCGGGGCAGGGGCGAAAAGAAATGGAAACAGGACACGAGGACTGATGAACGACAAGACGTATACCGCGCGACAGGGCGAGATCGAGCGCCATTGGTTCGTCGTCGATGCGACGGATCAGACGCTGGGTCGGCTCGCCACGCGCGTCGCCAGGGTCCTCGTCGGCAAGCACAAGCCGACCTGGTCGCCGAACCTCGACGGCGGTGATCACGTCATCGTCCTCAACGCCCGCAGGATCTCGGTGTCCGCGGCGAAGCTCGAGACGAAGTTGTACCAGCGCCACAGCGGCCATCCCCAGGGCTTCAAGGAGGAGGCGCTCGGCAAGCTGCTGGAGCGCCGGCCCGAGGAGGTCGTCCGCCGGGCGATCAAGGGCATGCTGCCGCACACCCGCCTCGGAGCCCAGCAGCTTCGGAAGCTGAAGATCTACGCCGGCTCCGACCATCCCCATCAGGCGCAGCAGCCTGAACCGCTCGCCTGACGGAGGAGCCCTGATGCCCACCGCTTCGTTCAATACCGGCACCGGCCGTCGAAAGACTGCCGTCGCGCGCGTCCGGCTGCTGCCGGGCGAGGGCGAGATCATCATCAACGGCCGCTCGCTGGCCGAGCACTTCGGCGCGGCGATCGAGGAGTCAGAGATCCGCGTGCCGTTCCGCGTCACGAACACCGATGGTCGCTTCAACGCGATGATCAAGGTCGAGGGTGGTGGCGTGACCGGGCAGGCCGGCGCCGTGCGCCACGGCATCGCCCGGGCCCTGCTGGACATGGACGAGGGTCACCGGCTCGTCCTGCGGCAGGCCGGCCTCCTCACGCGCGACCCGCGGATGAAGGAGCGCAAAAAGTACGGCCTCAAGCGTGCTCGCAAGGCGCCGCAGTACACCAAGCGGTAGTACCTCCCGGCGGTGGCCGCCCACGCCGCCGGCGCGCTAGGCTCGCCCGCGTGAGCGGTTCACTCTTCGAGCAATACAAGGTGTCACTGAGGCGCGGCCACCTCGCCGCGCTCGCCGGCCAGCTCGACGATGCCCTCGAGGCCTACCGGGCGGCGTCGCGGCTCGTACCCGAGCGGACGCTGCCGCTTGCCAGCCAGGGCACGGTCCTGCATCGGCTCGATCGCTGGCCCGAGGCCGCGGAAGTTTTCGACCGGGCGCTCAAGCTCGCGGCCGATGACGAAGGGACCCTGCGCGCGCGGGCGGCCGCGCGCGAGGAGCGCGGCATGCGCTCGGGAGCCGCGGACGATTTCGAACGACTGGCCTTCGTGCTCGACGTCGCCGGTCGTGCGGCGGAGGCCGCCGAGACCGCCCGGCGGGCGGCCGATTTGGAC
>JBBQFS010000089.1:0-9510 GCA_038322255.1 Candidatus Limnocylindrales bacterium
GGCCGCCGTCTCGTCGGCGATCAGCTCGCTGCGCTCGTAGGCGAGGGCCGTCCGCGGGTCGAGCACTGCGACCGACTCGGGGTCGCCCAGCCAGGCTCCCAGCTCCTCTGCGACCCGGTCGCCGATCTCCGCATCGCGGGCGATCCAGACCAGCCGTTCGCCCTCGGACCCCTGGGCGAGGGTCGCCGCGAGATAGGTCTTCGCTCCGTGCGGCACTGAGACCAGTCCGACGTGCCGGCCGGTTCGTTTCGGGTCCTCGTCGGCACGGCCCAAGCGCTCACGGAGAGCCGCGAACGTGCCCGTGGCAGCGAGCAGCGGCGGCAGCGCCGAAAGGTCGGGCAGCCGGTGGCCGCCACCCTTGCGGGTCGCGTCGGACGGGGTGGCCGTCCGGGCCGCGGGTCGGGGCTTCGGCGGCTCGCGGCGGGCGTCGGCGACCTCTGCATCGACCTCGGCGACATCGAAGTCGACCTCGTCGTCGGGCGTTGCAATTGCGTGGCGCGCCGCGAAATCGGTCGCGACCCGCTCGGCGATCCGGCGGTCGCGGCCCCGACGGCCACGGAACGGGGTGTCCGGCACGGTCAGGCGTCCGGTTTGGCCGGTCGGACTCGCCGCCAGCCGGTCCGGGTCCGGCGGATCCCCCCGGCATCGGGCGGGCCATCGACCTCGCCGGCGGCGGCCAACCGGGTCGTGTCCGCGGGCCTGAGCTCGAACATGTTGAAGCGGTTGGCTGCCTTGTTCGTCCCCTCGCGGGCCCATTCCTCGACCGCGTCGGCGACGGCATCGAGCAGCTCGTCGAGCCGCTGCTGCTCGTCGGGCGCGAATTTCGTCAGGACGTGATCGATCGCGTTCCGATCGGGCTCGCCGATGCCGACCCGCAGGCGGCTGAACTTCTCGGTGCCCAGCTCCTCTACGATCGAGCGCAGCCCGTTGTGGCCGCCCGGGCCGCCGCCCTCACGGAAGCGCAGCTTGCCAAATGGGAGGGCGAAGTCGTCGGCGACGACCAGCAGGTCGGTCAGCGGCGCGTGCTCGCGGGCCAGGACCTTGCGCACGGCGAGACCCGAGTCGTTCATGTACGTGAGCGGCTTGACCAGGGTGAGGTCGAGGCCCCGGTAACGACCCATCGCGACGTTCGACGCGTCCCGTTGGCGGCCTTTGCCGGTCCAGCCCGCGCGCTCGGCGAGCTTGTCCATCACGAGCCACCCGATGTTGTGCCGGGTGCCGGCGTACTGCGAACCGGGGTTCCCGAGACCGACCACCAGCTTCAAACCGACCCTCCGAAGACAACACGACAGGGCCCGATCCCGTTTCGGGAGGGCCGAAGGGCGATGGTATCAGTCGCGCCCCGAGATGGGCCGCGGGCGTGGTGAGTCACAGATAACGGCCTCGCTTCACGCTGCCCTCGTCCAATCAACCCAGGAGCCTCGGCAGCGCACGAAATGTTAGTTCGGCGCCGAACTACGTCACCGAACCAACTCGGGCCACGCGCGCCGAGGCCAGCCGAGCCCGCCTAGGGGAGGCCGCATGCAGACCGTTGCCGACAACGCATACATCGCCTATCGATCACTCAAGGGACGGTTGAAGGACACGACCTGGCCACCCGAGCTCGACCCCCTTTGCGCACTTCTCCTGCAGAAGATCTGGATCAACGGCAATTCCATCGGGATCGCATTCCTCAGGATCCAGCTCGCCCTGCCGAAATCGACGCTGTCGACGGCACTTCGCCGGGCCGAGGATCGCGACTATCTCCGTCGATATCCCAACATCGTCGATTCACGGTACGTCGATGTGGCCCTGACACCAGGCGGCCAACGCGTTGCTGCCGCGGTGGCGGAGTTGATCACCGAACTCGAAGTCGACGTCGACGATGCGGCCGGCGCCGGGGCACGATTTGGGTTCCATCGCGTCGCGTTCATGCTCGCGGCGATGGACGAGGACTCGGTGATCTAGCCGCGTTTCCTGACCGCGTCGGAGCGAAGCAGACGGGTCTCAAGGGCGCGCATGGCGACCTCCTCGGTGGGCTCCGCATGGTCCCAGCCACAGATGTGGAGGGCCCCGTGGGTCGCCAGGAGGTGGAGCTCGTCGGCCGGCGACCAGCGTACGTCGCCGGTCTGGCCGCCACGGCCCGCCTCGGCCTGTTCGCCCGCGCGCTCGACCGAGATCACCATGTCGCCGAGGTGCGGCCGACGGCCGGGCGGCAGCCGAAAGTCGGGGACCGTGCCGGTTCCCCGGTCCGTGGCGCCGGGGTGGGTCGGGAATGCCTCGGGTGGGAGGAGCGGGAACGACAGCACGTCGGTCGCGTCCGCCACCCCCAAGTGCGCGGCATTGAGGACCGCCAGCTCGGCGTCGTTGGACAGGATCAGCCCGATCGAGGCGGGCGACGGCGCCCTCGCCGCAGAGAGCGCGGCCGCGATCGCGCGCGAGAGGCTCGCCCCGCTGACGGGTGCCACGACCCTGTCACGCACAGTCAGGTCGACCCGCCACGGCCCGACGTAGATCGACCGCATCGAACCCACGGTCAGCGCGCGGTCACGACGCGGGACCGCCGCCTCCGCTCGGACCGGGGCCGGCACCTGCCGCACCGCCGCCCGTCGTCCCGCCGCCGGCCGCCGCAGCTCGGCGCGATTCGAGCTCGACGACGGTGTTCTGCGGATAGGCGATCCGGGTGTGGTACATGCCGAGCAACTGCTCGACGAACGCCTCGCGGATCAGCTCGAGGTCACGCAGCGTCAGGTCGCACTCGTCGAACTGGCCGTCGGCGGTTCGCTCTTCGATGATCCGGGTGACCATCGCCCGAATGGCCGGCTCATCGCGCGAGGCGAGTGAGCGGACCGACGCCTCGACGCCATCGGCGAGCATGATCAGCGCTGCCTCGCGGGACTGCGGCTTGGGCCCGGTGTGGCGGAACTTACGCTCGTCGACGATCTGACCGGGCCCCGCCAGCTCCTTCGCCCGCGCGTAGAAGTAGCTCATGATCGCCGTCCCGTGGTGCTGCGGGATGAACGCGATCAGAGCCTTGGGCAGGCGCGACTTGTACGCCAGGTCGATGCCATCGACGACGTGCTGCTTGAGGACCTGAGCGCTGACCTCGGGGTCGAGCTGGTCATGGATGTTGTCGCCGCCCGCCTGGTTCTCGATGAAGGCGAGCGGGTTCGCGAGCTTGCCCACGTCGTGGTAATACGCCGCCACGCGGGTCACCAGCGGGTCGGCGCCGATCGCCTCGGCCGCGCGCTCCGCGAGGTTGCCGACCATCAGCGAGTGGTGGTATGTGCCCGGCGTCTCGACCAGGAGCCGGCGCAACAGCGGCTGCGACGGATTGGCGAGCTCGAGCAGCTGGAAGACGGTCAGGATCCCGAAGACCGAGCCGAGGACGGCGAACGTCCCGACCGCCGCGACCCCCGAGCCCGCCGCCGACGCCGCCGACGCGAACCACAGCTCGAGCACTCCGCGCACGTCGCGGGCGCCGAGCAACGAGAAGACCGACACCACAAGCGCATTGACCACGAAGACCGCGATCGCCGCCTGGACGAAGACCTGGAGCCGGTCGCCGCGCCGGATCGCGACGATGCCGGCCATCCCACCCAGGAAGATGTAGGTCGTGAACTCGAGCGAATTGCCGTTCACCGCGCCACCGATGACCGCCACGATCGCGATGACGATGGTCGCGATCGACGCATCGAGCAGGATCGCCAGCAGGATCGCGATGGCCGCCGTCGGCAGGAAGAACGGCAGCGTCGGGCGACCGGCCGTGATCTTGAGGGCCAGCGTCGCCCCGACCACCAGCAGCCCGATCAGGATCAGCACGTTGTCGCGATGCCACAGGCCCGGCCGGAATCGCCAGATCCAGGACAGCAGGACGCCGACCGCAAGGACCGCCATCAGCAGCCAGCCACCGAAGCTGGCGACGTCGGGGATGGTCTGGCGCAGGCCAAGTGCGTCGATCTTCTCGATGTCCGTGGCACTCAACGGCGAGCCGCTTCGGACGATGACCTCGCCTTGACGGATCGGCAAGCGGACGGGGAGCACCTCGGCCGCGGCCTTGGTCCGGGCAGTGTTGGTGAGCTCGTCGCTGTACGAGGAATTGGGCACGACCAGAGGGCTGATCAGCTCGGCGGCGAGCATCCGCTCCGCCTCGTCGAGGCCACCCGCCATCAAGCCCGCCAGTCGGGTCCGGGTGTTGGCGACCTCGCTGTCGCGGAGCTCCGTCCGCAGCGTCCCATCGAGGATCCGGGCCGACTCCGTTCGAACGACAGCCCAGCGGGCGCCAGTGAGCCCGGCCAGCGTCTCGCGAGCGCTGTCCGAGAGGTCCGGGATCGCCGTCTGGAGGAGCGACTTGCGACCGGCGGGGCTGAGATCGGCCGAGAACGTGGTATCGATCCGGCTGACGCGACTCACGAAGGCGAGCTGCTGGGCGGCGGCGATGGCGATCGCGTTCTCGGTCGTGAAGGTGTACTGCGGCGGCACCTCGGCGCTGGACGCCAGTCGCGCCGCATCGGTCTGGATCTCGCTGTCGAAGTCGATCGCGCGCGGCGCGACGATGTCGCGCGTTGCCAGCTGGCCGACAGTCACGGTGAGCGGCGGCTCGGGCAGGATATCGGCGCCCAGGATCGCGGTGAGCGCGAGCACGAGGATCCCGGCGGCGATCGCGAGACGCGGCAGATCGGCCCGGGTGAAGCCTGCCGGGCTGTCGGCGCGACGGGTCAGCATGAGCGGGACATCGGCTGGGCGGCGGTCAGTGGGTGCCGACGTCGTGGGCGGCCAGGTCGGCGCCCGCCAGCGTCTGGACGACGAGCTCGCTGACGTGCTTGCCGTCGGCCCGGCCACGGGTCCGCGGGGCGAGCCAGCCCATGACCTTGCCCATGTCGCGAGCGGAGGATGCACCGGTGGCGGCGATCCCCTGCCGCACAAGCTCGACGATCTCGTCCTCCGTCAGGGCCTGGGGCAGGTACTCGCCGAGGATCGCGATCTCGGCCTCCTCCTTGCCGGCGAGGTCCTCGCGACCGCCGGCCCGAAAGGCCTCCACCGACTCGCGGCGGGTCTTCACCTCGCGGCTCAGGACGGCCAGGTACTCGTCGTCGCTGAGCGGGTGGCCCTGCTTCTTCTCGACGTTGTAGGCGGCGCTTGAGACCATCCGGAGGGCATCGCGACGCAGCCCGTCGCCACCGCGCATGGCGTCGGCGATATCGGACTGGATGCGGCTTTGCAGGGACACCGGTCTGGCACCTCGGGCGGGCGGGCCACCGCGGTCGCGGTGGGCCGTCGGTGGGCCCGCGGCGATCAGGGGGCTGGGAGGTCGGGCGGTGGGCCCGCTCAGCCGACCTGTGTTCGGGCGTTCTTCTTGCGCTTCGCTTCCTTGCGCTTGCGCTTCACAGAGGGCTTCTCGTAGTGCTCGCGCCGGCGAGCTTCGGCGAGGATGCCGCTCTGCTGGATCTTCTTGTTGAAGCGACGCAGCGCGCTTTCGAACGTCTCGTTCTCACCCACTCGGACTTCTGCCAATCCCGGTTCACCTCCCCAGGCCAGGGGTCGTGCATCGTTCGTCGGGCTCGCGGCCAACTGGACCTCGACGTCCCCGAACGGCGATCCCGTCCAAGGCTGGCGGAGCATAGTCGAGGGTCCCGGACCGGTCAAACGTTCCGAAGCCGATGTTCATAAGCTCTCTCAAGCCCCGCCCCGAGCGAATTCGAGGCTCGGTCATCTGCCCGACCAACCCCGCGTGCGCCTGGTCGAGGAGTCGATCGAGTCCTTCGCCATTCCAGCCAAGCCGCACGTCGAGCGTTGCCTCGAGCGCCTCGGCGACCGTGCGCAACCGAGCGACCGAGACGCCGCCAACTCGTCCACGCTCGATCCGCGAGATCTCCAATCGGGAGATCCCCGCCTTCGCGCCCAGGTCGTCCTGGCGTCAGCGCTTGTTCAATAGCAGGGCACGGAACGAATGGCCGAGGGGGACAGGATCCATCGCGCGAATATGGACCGAACCGCTTGCCTCGAGATCGCCCGGGCCGAGTCCATACGGTTGTGGAGTGCACGCTGGGCGAGTGCGATCACCCCAAAACGCAGGCCCGGAGAACCGTTTGGGAGCTGATCTCGGTTCGCAGCGCTCGCGCGTTGGCCTGATCGAGCGCCCGGCTTGCTAGCGCACATGTCGCGCGTATGGGAGCGATCGGTCGAGCCGCGCCGCCCCGCGCCGAGAGTGTCACGGACCTACCCGAGCGCGTCGTACGATGGCCAGCCACGTACCGGAGGACGACACCCTGCCGACCCTGATCGACCTGCTCGCCGAAGCCGTCACCACGTACGCCGACCGGACCGCTCTGAGCCTGAGGCTCGACGATGGCACGACCACGACGTGGAGCTACCGCGAGGTCGATCGGCGATCGCGGATCGCCGCCTGGCGGCTGCGCGCGCTCGGGCTCGAGCCAGGCGACCGGTTGCTGACCTGGTCGCCATCCACCCCGGAGCTACCGGCCGCCTACTTCGGGGCCATGCGGGCAGGTCTCGTGTTCGTCCCGCTTGACCTTCGGATGTCGCCAGACGCCATCGAGGGGATCGTGCGGGCCTCCGGGGCCAGGCACCTGATCCTGGGCACGGGCCGCGACGCGCCCGACCCGCGCGAAGCCGGTCTGGAGCGCTTCCCGACGACGACCGTCGAAGCGCTGGCCGCCGAGCCCGACGACTCGTTCCCGGGAGGCTGGGAAACCCAGCTCGCGGCGTGGCCGACGCCCGCCCCGAGCGACCTCTTCGAACTCGTCTTCACCTCGGGCACGACCGGCACGCCAAAGGGCGTGATGCTGACCCACGACAACGTCATCGCCTCGATCGAGTCGTTCCACCGGATCGTCCCGCGGATGGAGCATCGGCTGGTCTCGCTGCTGCCGCTGTCGCATCTCCTCGAGCAGGCGGTCGGGCTCTACTACGCGCTGTCGGTCGGGGCCGACATCCTGTACGTCCGCAGCCGAAACCCGCGCGTCATCTTCGACGCCTTGCGCGACCATCGAGTGACCTCCATGGTCGTCGTGCCCCAGGTGCTCGACCTGTTCTGGAGCGCCATCGAGCGCGAGGTCGCCAAGCGCGGCCGCGAGACCGCGTTCAGCCGGCTTCGTGCGATCGCCCGGTATCTGCCGATCGCGGTCCGGCCGCGCCTCTTCGGGAGCGTCCACAAACAGCTCGGCGGCGATTTCCGACTCTTCCTTTCGGCCGGGGCGTTTCTGCCGCCGGCGCTCCAGCAGGGCTGGGAGGACCTGGGCATCACGGTCCTCCAGGGGTACGGCGCCACCGAGACGGGGACCGGCAGCAGCACGCGGCTCGACGATCACGGACTCGGTACGGTCGGACGCCCGCCCGAGGGCGTCGAGATGCGTATCGCGGACGACGGGGAGATCCAGTTCAAGGGCCCGACCGTCTTCGGCGGCTACTGGGAGAACCCGACGGCGACGGCCGAGGCGTTCACCGAGGACGACTGGTACCGGACCGGGGACATCGGCCATCTCGACGCGGCTGGTCGCCTGATCCTGTCGGGGCGGGTCAAGGACATCATCGTCCTGCCCAACGGGTTCAACGTCTATCCCGAGGACATCGAGAACGCGCTGCGCATTGCCGGCATCCGCGATTCGGTGGCCCTCGAGACGGCGCCCGGCCGGATCGAGGCGGTGATCCTTGGCTCGGCGGCCGGTGCGCCCGGCGCTGTGGGCACGACGGAGCCGGCTGTCGTCCGGGGACGGATCGATGCGGCGGTCAAGGCCGCCAACGCGACCCTCGGCCCGAACCAGCGGATCGCCGGCTGGCGGCTGTGGCCCGAGGAGGACTTCCCGCGGACCCACACGCTCAAGATCAAGCGCGGCCAGGTCAGATCCTGGGTCGCGGCGGACACGCCCCTGCCGGTCGCCTGACGGGCGTCAGCTGGCGACGGGGTAACCGACCCCGAGCGTCTCCAGTGCGCTCTGGATCCCGGCCGCTGACGGGTCCCGTGCCGCGTCCGGGAGCCAGTCGTAGAAGACGACGGTCGAGCCCACCCCCCGGATGATCGAGACCGTCCCGGGCGGCGTCTGGACGCGGGCCGGACCGGTCGCCAGATAGGCTTGTTCCTGCGTCGCGGCGGCCGCCGCCCGGTCCGGATCCGGGAACTCGTAGACGACGATGAAGCCGCGGGTCGGATCCTTTGGCAGGATGACCTGGTAGACGGCCCGGGGCGCGGCCCCTACCAGCGGCGCCTCAGGCGGTCGAACGGGCGCCTGGGTATCGGACAGGACGAGGTTGTGCGTCCCGAGCGCCTGGACCAGCGCCAGGCGTGTTTGGTTGACGGCCGGCGTGACCGTCATGGCCGGCCCGACCGAGGCGACCGGGAGGGTCCGGCCGGGGACATCGGTGGTCGCGCAGGCCGCCGCCAAGGAAATCATCGAGCCCAGGAGGAGCGCCCTAGCGCCCGGTCTCAGTCTCGCACTCACCCGGGCGGCCAATCGAAGGGTCGCCCGCCCATCAGGTGGAGATGGAGATGGTCGACGGTCTGGCCGCCCCACCGCCCCACGTTGGAGACGAGCCGATACCCGCCATCGGCGACGCCCGCCGCGCGCGCCAGGTCGGCGGCGACCGCGAACAGCCGTCCGAGGAGCGGGGCGTCGGCCTCCGTCAGCTCGGCCGCGGAAGCGATGTGCTGCCGCGGGATGAGCAGGATGTGGGTCGGTGCCCGCGGGGCGATGTCCCGGAACGCGACGACCTGGTCATCCTCGTGGAGACGGTCGGATGGGATCGTGCCGGCCGCGATCTTGCAGAAGAGGCAGTCCTCGACCAGGGCCGCCTCCGCCTCGTCCGGCGTCACCAGAGTATCGGCTTGGAGCTCATGAGGAACCCGATCGTGCCGACCAGCCCGGCCATCAGGTACGACACGTATCGCTGCCGCTTGGCCCGCTCGAGCCAGGTCTTGTCGTCCGGCGCGGCCCGGACGCCGACCAGCCGCCGCAGGTTCGGGCGCTGGACGAAGAACGCGATTGCCAGGTTGATGAAGTAGATCGCCAGTGCGACCAGCAGCCACGGCTGCGCCAGCACCGACGAGCCGAGCGACGCAACCAGCCCGACCCCCGTCAACGCGAGCCCGATCCCGATCGCGACCGTGCCGTGGGTCTGCGCGAAGAGGAGCGCCCGGACGAAGCCATTGCCCGACTCGACCGTCGCGCGCCGGGTCCGCAACGAGAACGGCAGCAGGATCGACGGGAGGATCAGGCTGATGGCCAGGATGATGTGCGCGACGAGCAGGAACGGGAAGTAGGCGGGCATCTCGCCCGATTGTAGGGCCGGAGCTCGGTTGGCTTCGGCGGGCGCCCTCGGCCCGGCTCGGGCCGTGCGGGCTCCCGCCCGCCCGGCTCAGCCCACCGGCTATCTCAACTCTCCCGGTTGGCCTCGAGTGCGACCCAGTCCCCCTCCGCGCTGCGGCCCGTGATAACCAGACCGGCCTCCTCGAAGGCATTGCCGACCTCGTCCTCGCGGTCGACGAAGATGCCCGAGGCAAGCAGCGTCCCGCCC
>JBBQFS010000090.1:0-9470 GCA_038322255.1 Candidatus Limnocylindrales bacterium
AGGGCCGAGAGGATGTCGAGCACCTCGTCCGTGCGCCGGCCGCGCTCGCGCTTGTGCGTCCCGACCGCCTCGAACTCCGGCTCGAACCAGCCGACGCCGCCGCCGATGATGTAGCGGTCCCGGGAGAGGTACTCGAGGGTCGCGATCTGCTTGGCCAGGATCACCGGGTGGCGGAGTGGCAGGATGAGGATGCTGGTCCCGAGGCGGACCCGCTGGGTTGCCGCCGCGACGAACGACAGGGTCGTCAGCGGATCGAGCCACGAGACGTCGTAGAAGTGCTTGGCGGCGATCACGTGGTCGGTGATGAAGATCGAGTCGAAGCCGAGCCGCTCCACCTCGCGCGCGAAGTCGAGCAGGCCCTGGACCCGCGCGGAGCCGTCGCCCTCCCAGACGTACGAGGGCAGGAACACGCCGAACCGGGATGGGTCGCCGGGAACGGTCGAGGTCGGCACGGACGAGGCCGGCACCGGCACGGACCCCGTCGAGCGGGGTTCGGTCACGCGGGGACCGCGGGCAGCAGGCCGAGCCGGGCGAGTCCCGCCCGCACGGCCTCGCGCTCCGCATCGGAGATGGGCAAGAGCGGCTGGCGGACGGTCGCATCGGGGATGACACCCTGCATCACGAGCCCTTCCTTGACCCGGGCCCGGTAGTTCCTGACCGGGACGTCGAACACTGCCCGGATGAGCGGGCCGAGGGCCTCGTAGCGCTCGAGGGCCGTCGCGTGGTCGCCCGCGAGCTCCGCGGCGACCATCTCGACCTGGGCCCGCGTCGCGATCGCCGACATCCCGATGAGCGCCCCGGCGGCACCGAGCACGAACGATTCGAGGATGAAGTTGTCGTTGCCGGTCAGGAGCGCGATCGGGCGCAGGTCGGCGAGGAGATCGCGGAGCTGCACGAACAGGACCGCGTCGAAGGATGCCTCCTTGATCGCGACAACCGACGGGATGTCGAGGAGGCGGGCCAGCGTCTCCGACGAGAACAGCACGCCGCCCAGGGCGGGCTGGAGCTGGAAGAGGATGAGCGGCAGGTCCGTCGCGTCGGCAACGGCCGCGTGATAGGCGTACGGGACCTCGGGTGCCAGGGGCTGTCCCTGGTACGCGCCGACCGGGAACACGAGCAGGCCCGCGGCCCCCGCCTGGGCAGCGGCCCGAGCACGCGGGACGCGGTCGCCGATCTCGTCGACCGCCGCCTCAAGCACAGCCTGGCGCTCCGCCGTCGTCAGGGTCGGGCCCTCGCCAGTATCGGCGTTGACCGCGATCCCGATCGGGCCCTGGTCGACGAGCCAGCGCAGGTACCCGCGGAACGCCGCGAGGTCGGGCTCCTCGTCTGGCGTCATCGGCAGCGCGACCGCTGGGATCAAGCCGGCGAAGCTGGTCAGGCGGGTCACGGGTGCACTCCGTACAGGTATCGCTGCATCGGCAGCCCGCGAACCCTCGCGGCTACCATGGCAAACGCTATCACCCGCTCCATATCGACCGTCAGTGACCGACCGTCACTTGGAATACCGGAGGCCTCCGATGGCGATCCAGACCCAGCGCCGCTCCGACGGCAAGCTGTTCATCGACGGGAGCTTCTCGGACGCGTCAGCCGGCGCCGCGACGGCCGTCGGCGAGAAGGCGACGGGGCGGGAGCTGGGTCGATCGGCGATGGCCACGCTGGCCGACCTCGACCGCGCCGTCGCGGGCGCGAAGGCCGCCCAGCCGGCCTGGGCGGCGACGGGCTACGACGTACGCGCCGGCATGCTCCGGCGGGTCGCCCGGCAGCTCGAAGAACGAGCCGACGAGATCGCCGACGTGATCGTCCGCGAGACGGGCTCGATCCGCGGCAAGGCCCAGTACGAGGTCGGCGGGAGCGGCAACGAGCTGTACGAGGCGGCAGGGCTGGCGTCACGGGCGACCGGCGAGATCCTGCCGTCACACAACACCGGCAAGCTGAGCATCATCCAGCGGGTGCCGGTCGGCGTCGTCGGCGTCATCACGCCCTGGAACTTCCCGCTCATCCTCGGCTTCCGGGCGATCGCCCCGGCGATCGCCCTCGGCAATGCGGTGGTCCTCAAGCCGGCGACGCTGACCCCGATCTCCGGCGGCCAGCTGATCGCGGAGCTGTTCGAGGCCGCCGGGGCGCCGGCCGGGATCTTCCAGGTCGTCACGGGGCCCGGCGGAGAGCTCGGTGCGGCGATGGCCTCGCATGCCGACATCGCGATGATCCATTTCACCGGCTCCAGCGACGTCGGCCGGCGGATCGCGGAGACGGCCGGTCGCGGGCTGAAGAAGGTCTCGCTGGAGCTCGGTGGGAACAACGCATTCGTCGTGCTGGATGACGCGGATATCGAGGCCGCCAGCATGGCCGGGGCCTGGTCGTCGTATCACTACCAGGGCCAGACCTGCATCACCGCGAGCCGCCACATCGTGATGCGCGGCGTGGCCGACGCCTACCAGGCAGCCCTCGCGCGCCGGGCCCGGGCGATCGTCGTCGGGGATCCCGCGACGGAGGGCGTGGGCCTCGGGCCGATCATCGACGAGAAGCAGCGGGATCGCGCCCACGCGTTCCTCGAGGCGTCGGTTCGCCAGGGCGCGAGGCTCGTCGAGGGCGGAACGTTCGACGGCCTGTTCTACCGACCAACCGTGCTCGCCGACGTCACGCCGGAGATGCCCGTCTACACCGAAGAGATCTTCGGCCCGATCGCCCCGATCACGGTCGTCGATACCGAGGAGGAGGCCCTCGAGCTGACGAACCGCACCGACTACGGCCTGGTCAACTCGGTCTTCACCGGCGACATCGCTCGCGGCCTCGCTTTTGCCGAGCGGGTCCGCTCGGGGATGGTCCACGTGAACGACGCGACCCCACTGGACGAGGCCCACGTGCCGTTCGGCGGGATGGGCCAGTCGGGGCTCGGCGGGCGGTCTGGTGGCGAGGCGAACCTCGAGGAGTTCACGGAGCGCCGCTGGATCAGCGTCCAGCGGACGCCGGTGCAGTACCCGTACTAGCCGACCGACCGGCGCCCGACGTGCCATGACGGACCCGGCCGCGCTCGAGCGTCCAGAGGTCGACCTGCTCGTCCTCGGGGCGGGCATGGCCGGCCTGGCGGCTGCGGCCGAGGCCGCCGCGGCGGGCGCTATCGTCGGTGTCGCGGAGAAGCTGCCCGAGATCGGCGGGTCCGCCGCCCTTTCGGCCGGGATCTTCTGGGCTCCTCGGGACGAGGCGGAGCTCCGGGCCCGGATCCCCGGCGGCGAGCCCGAGCTCGGTCGGGCATTGACGGCGGATTTCCCGGCCGCGGTCGACTGGGTCCGCGGCACGGGCATCGAGATGAGCGAGCGGATCGAGGGGCCGTACTTCGGGTTCGGGGTGGGCTGGCAGATCGATGTCAGCGGCTTCTTCGATTGGTGCCGTCGGCAGGTCGAGGGGCGCGGCGGCTGGATTGTCCGGGACACGGCGGCGCGCGAGCTCATCGCCGGATCGGGCGGGCGCGTTCACGGCGCGGTCCTCGAGGGTCCGGAAGGCCCCGTCCCGGTCGAGGCGGGGGCGGTGCTTCTCGCCACGGGCGGGTTCCAGGGCGACCCCGCGCTCGTGGCCAGCTTCATCGGCCCGCATGCCGACCGCGTCCTCGTCCGTTCGAACCCGGGCTCGGTCGGGGATGGCTTCCGGCTCGCGGGTGCCGTCGGTGGCGCGGCGAGCCGGTCACTCGGCGGGTTCTACGGCCATCTCGTCGGATCGCCGGTCGAGGCCTGGTCCGAGCGGCATTTCCTGCCGCTCACCCAGTACCACAGCATCTACTGCATCCTCGTCGACATGCATGGCCGGCGATTCATCGACGAGTCGCGGGGCGACGAATACAGCAACCAGGCGGTGGTGTCGCTGCCCGGATCGCGCGCGGTCCTCCTGGCCGACGACGCGACGCGGCGAGCCCGGGTGGTCACTGCGCCATATCCCCGGGGCGAGGTGGTGGATCGATTTCGGGCCGCGGCGGACGCCGGTGCTCGCTACGCGATCGCCGACACCCTCGAGAGGCTCATCGAGGCGGTCGCCGCGTGGGGGGTGCCGGCCGGCACTCTGCGGGCGACGCTCAGCGCCTACGATCAGGCGGCGGCGGGCCAGGCGGTCGTCATGGATGCTCCAATGCCTGCCGCGCCGGCGCCCCTCCGGGTGGCACCGTTCCACGCGCTAGAGGTCCAGCCGGCGCTCACGTTCCCGCTTGGAGGGATCCGGATCGATGCCGAAGGCCACGTCCTGGATCGCGACGACCGCCACGTCCCGGGGTTGTTCGCGGCCGGCGCGGATGCCGGCGGCCTGTATCACGAGGGCTACGGCGGCGGTCTCGGGATGAGCTGCGTCTTCGGCCGGCGGGCCGCCCGGGCTGCATTGGCCGAGGCTCGGGGCGGACTTGCCGCGGTCCGATCCGCGGGCGAGCCCACCGGAAGACACGGATGACGGGCGACCTGCCGATGGCGGTCGGGCGGACGACCGAGCGGTCCGTGGCCGACGGTCCGACGGCTGATCCCGACGTCCTGATCATCGGCGCCGGGGCGTCCGGCGCGGTCGCCGCGAAGCGCCTCGGCGAGGCGGGCTTTCGCGTCGTCTGCCTGGAGCAGGGCACGTGGCCGGACTACACCCGGGCGCGAGCCGGCGAGCCGGATTTCGAGCTCACGGCCGGGCGCGACTGGGCCTGGGACCCCAACGCCCGGCAGGCTCCCGCGGACTATCCGGTGGAGGAGTCTGATTCCGACATCACCGCGCTCATGTACAACGGCGTCGGCGGGGGCACGGTCATCTACGCCGCCCACTGGCAACGCAACATGCCCTCTGACTTCCGCGTTCGCAGTCTCGACGGGGTCGCCGACGACTGGCCGCTGACCTATGAGGACCTACTGCCGTACTACCAGCGGGTCGAGCGCGACGTGGGCGTCTCCGGGCTCGGTGGCGACACCGCGTTCCCGCAGGTCGCGGGCGACGAGCTGCCGCTGCCCGCGGTTCCGCTGGGGCGGATGGGGCGCCGGGTCGCGGCGGCGCACAACCAGCTCGGCTGGCATTGGTGGCCCGGACCAAACGCGATCGCGACGCGGCCGTATCGCCACCTGAACGCCTGCGTCCAGCGGGCGGCCTGCCTGTGGGGCTGTGTTGACGGCGCGAAGGGCACGTTCGACAAGACGCACTGGCCCGACGCGATCGCGGCCGGCGTTCGGCTCGTCCTTGGCGCCCGGGTCCGTCGCCTCGAGCTCGGCCCCGACGGGCTCGTCTCGGGCGCGGTCTACGTCGATCGGGCGGGGGACGAGCACCTCCAGCGGGCCCCGGTCGTGCTGCTCGGCGCCAACGGGATCGGGACACCGCGTCTGCTGCTCGCCTCGGCGACCGCCGGCCGGCCGGAGGGCCTGGCGAACTCGTCAGGCCTCGTCGGCAAGCGGCTGATGATGCATCCCTTCGCGACGGTGGTCGGGCTCTTCGACGACGACCTCCAGAGCTGGCAGGGGCCGTGGGGCCAGCACATCCACTCGCTCCAGTTCTACGAGACGGATGCGCGGCGTGGCTTCGTCCGCGGCGCGAAATGGGGCCTCCAGCCTACGGGCGGCCCGGTCTCCACCACGCGCGCCTATCCCTGGGGCCCGACCCCGATCTGGGGCTCCGGTTTCCACGACGAGGTCGGCCGTCGCCTGGGCCGCTCCGCGATGTGGGGGCTGATAGCCGAGGACCTCCCAGAGGATTCGAACCGGGTCGTGCTCGACCCGGGGCTCACCGATTCCGATGGGATCCCGGCGCCGAAGGTCATCTACCGGCTCGCGGAGAACTCGCGGCGGATGCTCGAGTTCCACATAGCGCGGGCGCGCGAATCCCTCGAGGCGGCGGGCGCGTACGAAATCGTGATCGCGCCGCAGATCCGGCAGACCGGCTGGCACCTCCTGGGCACGGCGAAGATGGGCGACGATCCGACAACGTCCGTCGTCGACGGCTGGGGCCGGTCGCACGACATCCCGAACCTCTACGTCATCGACGGCTCGGTCTGGCCGACGTCGGCCGGCATGAACCCGACCGCCACGATCGCGGCGCTGGCCCTGCGCTTCACCGATCGCCTGATCGAGGAGCGGCGCAACCAGGCGGTGCCCGGGTGAGCGCGACGACTCCCGCGATCCCCGCGACCCCCCTGACCGCTCGCGAGCGAGCCGTGCTCGCCGGGTTGGCCGATATCCTCATTCCCGCCGGCACCGGGATGCCGTCGGCGTCCGAGGCCGGAGTCGCCGGCGAGTGGCTCGATGCGGTCCTTCTCGCCAGGCCGGACCTCGTGGACCCGCTCCGGGCCATCCTCGCCGCGGCCGACGGCGTCACGCCGGCGGACGCCGTGGAGCGGCTGCGCGATGGTGGCGGCTTCGGCGTGCTCGCCGAGATCGTCCCGAATGCGTACTACATGAATCCGGCAATCCGGCACCGGATCGGCTACCCGCTGCAGCAGCCCGTCCCGATCGAGCCGGACGCCGACAGCGACCCCGAGGCACAGGCGCTCATCGCGTCGGTCCGCGAGCGCGGCACGATCTACCGACCGACACCGCCCTAAGGCCAGCCATCGTCCGGCCCTGAGGGCCACGAAGCACCGCGATTCGGCGGGCCGCCATCCGGCGGCCGCCACGGTGCCTATCCTTCAGCCATGACCGACGGGGGTTGGGACGAGGCGTATCGGCACGACCGCGTGCCGTGGGACATCGGCCGACCCCAGCCCGCGATCGTGCATCTCGCAGATGCCGGGGAGCTGATCGAGCCGGTCCTGGACAACGGCTGCGGCTCGGGCGAGCATGCCCTGCTCGCGGCGACGATGGGCCTGGAAGTGACGGGCGTCGACATCGCCCAGACGGCCGTCGAGAGCGCTCGCGGCAAGGCTCGCTCGCGCGGGCTGTCGGTCCAGTTCCTCGTCGGCGACGTCCTTGCCCTCGATCAGGTGGAACGCCTGGAGCCGCCGTTCCGGACGGCCATTGACACCGGCTGCTTCCATACGTTCGCGAACGCGGATCGGCCGATCTACGCCTCGAGTCTCGCGTCGGTCATGGTGCCGGGTGGCGTCCTGCACCTGTTGTGCTTCTCCGAGCACACCCCGGGCACCGACGGCCCGCGCCGCGTCACCCAGGCTGAGATCGGAACGACGTTCTCGCGCGACTGGTCGGTCGACCGGATCGAGCCCGCGCAGTTCGCGGTCTCGAACCTATGGACGGGCGCGCAGCCGAATGCCTGGCTTGCGCGGATCATCCGGCGCTAGCGGACCAAGCTCCTCGACGGGGGCCGAACCGTTCATGGTCTCGGTCCGGCGGGGTCATCGGCCTGACACATCGATCTGGCAGGATTCGGGCATGGAAAACACCACACTCCAGGCTCGACTGAGCCAGCTCAGCCCGCTGCAGTACGGGGTGACCCAGCAGGGCCAGACCGAGCGCGCCTTCACCGGCGCGTATTGGGATCACCATGACGAGGGCACGTACCGCTGCGTCGTCTGCAGCGCCCCGCTCTTCGACTCCGGAACCAAGTTCGAATCCGGCACCGGCTGGCCGAGCTTCTACGACGTCGTCGAGAACGGCCGCGTCACGACGCACGAGGACAGCTCGCTCTTCATGCGACGCGTCGAGGTGAACTGTGCCGCGTGCGGTGCCCACCTGGGCCACCTCTTTCCCGACGGGCCGCGCCCGACCGGCATGCGCTACTGCATCAACTCCGCGTCGCTCGATTTCGAGCCGAAGGCCGACGCTGGCTGATCGCCGCCGACTCCGCCTTTCGCGGCTGGCCGGCCTGATCGCCGGCCACGTTCAGAAGAAGGTGCTGCACCACGGAGCGTCGGCGGTCCTGAACAGCAGGTCGGCCTCGGCCAGGGCCCCGGCTCGATGCTCGGTGGCGCCGCCCGCCCGGGTCGCATCCACGAGCCGGGTGCCGCCGAGTATGGCCGCACCCAGGGCCCGGACATCGATGGATACGTCGGCTGACTCCTCGGTGCGACGGCACGTGCCCGCTCCGTCGCGCACGATGAGCCGGTACCGACCGGCGGCCGGGCCGGGCGTCCCGTCGGGCCCGTCGGGCTCGTCGATGACCTCGATGGCGATGGCCCCGTCGCGGTCGTAGCGACGCTCGCGGAACACGCGCTCGACGTCCAGCACTCGGACCCAGAGCATGTCGCTCAGGCCGGTCACCCGGGCGGCCCTGGCATCGGTCAGGAACCACGGCAGCGGCTCGCGCTCGCGCCGGGTGTCCGCGCGGATCGTCGCCGTCAGGTCGACCTCGGCGAGAAAGCGCCACAGGTCGATCTCCGCGGCAAGGCCGACGCCGTGGAGCTCGTCGAGGACCATCACGTTGTCCGGGATGCCGTCCTCCCAATTCTCCTCGCCGTGGTATCGGGCATAGCCGTCCGGCTCGCCGGCGTCGTTGCGGTGGATCACGACCTGGCCACGCCAACGTGGCCGCCCGGGGAGCTCGATCAGTCCGAGGTCGACATCCCAGCGGTTCTCGGTGCGGGCCAGCTCACCCGGCTGGCCGGCGGCGTACGCCTCGTAGATCCCGGGCAGTACCTTGCGGGCAGCGAGGGGGTCGAGCGTCGCGAGGCTCCCGGACGGCTCGACCCGGAATTTCGCGGCGCGGACCCGCAAGGTCCAGCGCGCGTGCCATGTGGCTGGCCCGTAGCCGAATCGACCGTAGATGGGCCATTCGGCCGAGATGAGGACGCTCGCCGTGTCGCCGCGCGCGACGGCTCGGGCCAGGTCGTCCGCGATCATCGAGCTCAACGTGCCGCGCCGCCGATGGGTGGGTCGGACGGTGACGCCCGACACGGCATTCACCGGCACTCGCGCGCCGCCGGGCAGGGTCAGCTGGCTCCCGAACGACCGGAATGTCCCGACGATCAGATCGTCCTCGAACGCACCGACCACCCGATCGATCTCGATCGTGTCGCGGCGAGACACGGCCAGGGCGTGGGGGTCGTTGTGCCAGATGTAGAACGCGCTGCTGAACGCCTCGAACCAGGCGGCCAACTCCCCGGGTTGGATCGTGCGGATCGTTTGTGCCATGGCCCGACGATACCCGGCCCGCCGGCGGGGCGTCGGACCCGGCGGGCCTGAGGATCGCCGCTCTCGATCGCGAGCGGCCATCTCCGGCGTAGACTCGACGCGGGCGACCCCGCTCGGGTGGGTCGGGGCTTTGGAGGACTGTTGGGTGAGCCATCACGAGAAGGGCCTGAAGAAGGACGACAAGAAAGCCGCCACGACCAAGAAGACGACGACCAAGAAGTAGCCGACCCGGCTCCGTTCAAAGGAGCCGTTTGAGCGAACAAAGGGGGCCCCGCCGGCCCCCTTTGATTGCGCCGCTAGTGCCCTATTCATAATGTTCGGTAGGTAATCGCACTCGCACTCCCAGGTCCAGACGACCGAGGCGCAGGAGGTGGCGATGGCCCGCCGGGCCGAACTCTTCGTCCGTGAACTGAGCGACGGGGAGGCAGCCCACCTCCTCAGGCAGGC
>JBBQFS010000091.1:0-9212 GCA_038322255.1 Candidatus Limnocylindrales bacterium
CCGCGATGACGACGCGCGGCGTCGCGATCAATTTGCGCACCACCGTCGGACGGTGAGCCGGTGCTGATCGTCAGCCTGGTCCTGGGGCTCGGGCTTGGGTTGCTTGCTGGCGGGCGGATCGAGAATCTCGCCAGCGTCCGGCTCCGCCTCGTCCAGCTCCTGTTCCTCGGGCTGGTCCTCCGCTACGCCACGCAGCTGGCCATCGAGACCGGCAACAGCCTCGCCGATCAGCTCCGCCTCCCGCTGTTCGCCACCGGCTTCGTGCTGCTGCTCGCCGGCCTATGGGTCAACCGAGAGAAGCCGGGCCTGCCGCTCGCCTTCGTGGGCATCCTGCTCAACGCCGTCGCGGTCATCACGAACGGCGGGTTCATGCCGGTCTGGGAGCCGAGCATCGTGGCCGCGGGGTTCCCGGCAGGCGAGCTGGGCTCGACGTTCCACAGGATCGTGGGGGTGACCATTGGCGGCGGCATCCCGCCCGACTTCCTGGCCCAGGCCGGGCCGCTCGGCGACATCATCCCAATCCCGCTTCCCTTCATCCGCAACGTGGCGAGCATCGGCGACCTGTTCCTCGCCGCGGGCCTCGCGTTCTTCCTGTTCGCGATCACCGTTCGCAACCCGATCGAGAGCATCGAGGCCGGCGAAGAGGCCATCCTGCGGCGGCGCCTCGGGCAGCTGGCGCGAACCAGCGACATTTGGACCGGCCTGGCGGCAGGCGCCAGCGCGGAGGCGTTAACTCCCGACGGCAGGGCGGCGTTCGGGTTCGGGGAGAGCGGGCTCGTCACGGCCCAGTCCCTGGAGCGGCCGCTGGTCCTGGGTGGTCCGTCGCTAGGGTCTGAGGGAACGTACCGGCGGGCGCGCTGGATCCCGCTCCCCGGCGTCCCGCCGATCCTCGGTCGCGTCCGGCGGCATCCATACGTCCGGCTTGCCCTCGATAGCTCGTTCTCGGCGCTCTGGACCGGCCAGCTTGTCAGTGCCCTGGGCGACAAGATCCACCAGGTTGCGCTCGCGTTCGTGGTATTCGACGCGACGCACTCGGCCCTCGCCGTCGGGGCGGTCTTCTTCACGGCGACACTGCCGAACCTGATCTTCGGACCGATCGCAGGGACGCTCGTCGATCGATGGGATCACCGCGAAGTCATGATCGTCAGCGACCTCCTGCGCGCCGGCGTGGTCCTCCTGATCCCGATCGCCGCCGTCACGAACCTCGCCCTTGCCTACCCGCTCGTGTTCCTCGTGACCACGATCTCGATCTTCTTCCGGCCCGCGAAGGGCGCGATCCTGCCGCGGATCGTCGCCGACGAGGATCTCGTCGCCGCCAACTCGGCGCTGTGGGTCGGCGAGACTTTCGCCGACATCGGCGGCTACGTCATCGCCGGCCTTTTCGTGGGGCTCCTTGGCAGCCAGCTGCCGCTGGCGTTCTGGGTCGATTCCGTCACTTATGTCGCCTCGGCCGTTTTGATCGCCTCGATTGCCGTGTCGCCGGTCAGTCGCGCGGCCGCCGCGAGGGTAGCCGAGGTGGGCTCGGCCATCGGAGAGTCAGCGAGCGCGCTGGCCGGCGCCGCGGCGTCGCGCGCAACCGGGATTCGCGCCGCTTTGGCCACGTTCCGCGAAGAGCTGCTCGAGGGCTGGCACTTCCTGCGTCGCGACCGGGTGCTGTTCGCCAACACGCTCCAGGCAACGGCCGGCCAGTTCATGCTCGGCATCTTCTTCGCCTTGACGCCGGTGTACGCGGCGCAATCGCTGGACCGGCACGGGTTCTCGGATCGCGAGGCCTACGCCTTCATCGAGGGCGCGATCGGCGCCGGCAACCTGCTCGGGGGGTTCGTCATCGGCCTGATCGGCAGCCGGCTCGGGCTCGGCCGGATGGTCATCTTCGGCTATGTCGCCACCGGTCTCGCGGTCGCTCTGCTGTCGCTGACCGGCAACCTGTACCTCGCGATCGGGATCGCATTCGGGACGGGCGTCGGCAACCTGGCGTTCGTCATTCCCAGCCAGACGCTGTTCCAGCGGCGCACGCCGCAGGCCCTGATGGGCAGGGTCCTGAGCCTGCGATTCGCGGTCGTCTTCGGATCGATGACGCTGGCGATGGGCCTCGGCGGGATCCTCGGCGAAGCGTTCGGGGCGGCGCCGGTCATCGGCGTGTTCGGGCTCGTCACGGCGGTGGCGGGTTTCGCCGGGCTGTTCGTTCCGGCCGTGCGCGACGCGTGAGGGCCTTCGCGTACACTGCGCGCCGGTGCCCGATCGGGCGGCGAACCGTGGAGATCACATCCCAGACATGACCGATCGACTGAACGACGCGCCCGGCGACGACGCCCCGACGGTCGACGAGATCGCCGACGAGGCGCCGGACCTGACCGACGCGCAGCTCAAGGCTGCGACGCAGGCGGCCGAGGCCGAGGTCGAGGAGGCGGGCGCGGGCGGCGAGACGGTCGCGGAAGCGGAGGCGGCCGACGCCGAAGCCGATGCGGCCGACGCCGAAGCCGACGCGGCCGACGCGGCAGCCGAAGCGGCCGACGCCGCAGCGGATGCCGAAGCCGAAGACGACGCGCAGGCCGACGAAATGCAGGCCAACAAAGACGAAGCAGAGGCCGAGGCGGAAGCAGCCGGCGCGGCTGTGGCTGGCGGTGTGGTGGGTGCAGTGGGTGCAGCCGCACGACCCAGCGCCCGAGCGCGAGCTGCCGAGCTCGCCAGGGAGCGCGCGGCAGCGCAGGCCCGGGGTCCTCGTGCGCCAAAGGCGACCCGGACCGCCTTTCCGATCGACCCGGCGCTTCGGATCAAGGACCCCGTGTCGTCGGCGTTCGTCCTCGCGGCGATCATCGTGTTCGTGCTGATCTTCCTGAACGCGATGGCTTTCGGGCGCGGTGGCGCCTTCACGCCGGTCCCGACGGCATCGCCGGTGGTGTCCCAATCGCCGAGCCCGAGCACCAGCCCTGGCCCGAGCGGCAGCACCGGCCCGTCCGGGACGCCCGCGGCCTCGCCGGGCGCGTCGCCGGCACCGAGCGCCAGCACGCCGGCGAGCACCGTCGCTCCGTCGCCTTCCTGACACGCGCGCCGGTCTGACCGCGGAGCCGGGCTGACCGCGGAGCCGGAAGCCTCACGGGCCTGGCGTATCCTCGGCGGGTGCGACTGCGGTTCGGTCGACGCAGGGCCGCGCCGGAAGGCGCACCCGAAGGGGCCGCGCCCCCAGACAGGACCGACCGCGCGCGGGCAGACATGGTCGCGCAGCAGCTCGAGCGCCGAGGCATTCGCGATCGGCGCGTGCTCGAGGTCATGGCCACGACGCCCAGGGAAGCTTTCGTGCCCGGCGTCCCCGTCTCGGTGGCGTACGACGATCGAGCGCTGCCGATCGATGCCGGCCAGACCATCAGCCAGCCGTACATGGTCGCCCGGATGACCGAGCTGCTCGAAGTCGAGCCTGGTGCTCGGATCCTCGAGATCGGGACTGGCTCCGGCTACCAGGCCGCCGTGCTGGCCCGCCTCGGCGCGAAGGTGACGACCGTCGAGCGGCACCCCGACCTGGCAGAGGCAGCACGCGAGCGGCTGGCGACGCTCGGCATCCATGGCGTCGATGTCCTGGTCGGCGACGGGAGCCGCGGCGATCCCGAGGGTGCGCCCTGGGACGGCATCCTCGTGACCGCCGGCGCGCCATCGATCCCCAACGACCTTCGCGAGCAGCTCGCGGTCGGCCGGCGGCTCGTGATCCCGGTCGGGCCCCGCTCGCAGCAGGAGCTCATCGTCGTCGAGCGTCGGGGCCTGACGGACTGGGTCGAATGGTCGGACGGCGCGGTGGTGTTCGTGCCCCTCGTCGGCGAGGCGGGCTGGGCCGAGGGCGATCGGTAGGGTGATCGGTAGGGCGACCAATCGGTGATTGACGGGGCGCCCGCCCTGCGTGCTAGCCTCCGCCGCTGGTGAACGCAAGCAACGCCCGACAGATCATCGCGCCCATTCCGATCCTCTCAGGATCAGCGGTTCGGCTGTTCCTGACGAGCGCCGTGTTGCTTTTCGTGGAGCTGCTCGTCATCCGCTGGATCCCGGCGAACGTGATCTACGTGGGGTACTTCAGCAACTTCCTGCTGATCGCCAGCTTCCTGGGCATCGGCCTCGGGATCCTTCTCGGACGCGCGTGGCCAACGCCGCGGCTCTCGCCGTTCACGCTGCTCCTGTTCGGGCTGGTCCTGCTCGTTCTGACCGCGCAACTCAACATCTCGTTCGACGGCGGCGACCAGGTCTTCCACGGTCTTGGCGTGAATACGAGCGCGGATACCAACTTTGTCGTGCTGCCGGTCTTGATGTTGCTCGTCGTAGCACTGATGACCACGCTTGCGCTTCCGCTCGGCGGGCTTCTGCGATCCATGCCCCCCTTGCGGGCGTATGGGATCGACATCGCTGGCTCGTTGACCGGCATCGCCGCATTCGGCCTCAGCTCCGCCCTGGGCCTGCCTCCGCTCGCGTGGTTCGCAGTTGCGTCGGTCCTGCTGACGCTCCTCGCCTTGGGCCGCGGCATCAGTGTCTGGTCCTTCGTGCCCGCCGCCGGGATGGTCGGTGTGCTCCTGCTGGTGTGGCACGCCTGGACGGGGCCGGAGCTGTGGTCGCCCTACTACCGGTTGCTGGCGGCCGATGCGAACGGCAAGATCGTCTCGGTGCAGCCGGGCAGCCCCGAAGGACCCGTGCACCTTTTCGTCAACGGGATCCCCCATCAGTCGATGGTGGACGCTGCCGCCACTGCCGAGAAGCCGCTGCACGGGCAGGTGTATCGCTGGTTCCCGAAACGGACGTTCGAGAGGGTCCTGATCATCGGTGCGGGCAGCGGAACGGACGTCGGCCTCGCGCTGAAACGAAACGCCGGTCACATCGACGCGGTCGAGATCGACCCGGTCATCGCCGCCATCGGCCGGGAATTCCATCCCGACCATCCGTACGACGACCCACGCGTGGATGTACACATCGACGACGGGCGGGCGTTCATGCGGCAAAGCACGGACCGCTACGACCTGATCGTCTTCGCCCTGACGGACTCGCTGACCCTGGTGACCAGCACGGCGAATGTCAGGCTCGAGTCCTTCCTGTTCACGAAGGAGGCGCTCGCATCGGCGCGCGACCACCTGACCGATGACGGCGTTTTCCTGATGTACAACCACTATCGCGAGCCGTGGCTGGTAGCGAAGCTCAAGGGCATGGCGGCGGATGTCTTCGGCCAGGAGCCGCTGCTGCGTTTGGCCGACCCGACATCGGCCGTGATCGCGACTGGTCCGGGCGTGTTGCGAGCAGTGGCATCAGGGCAGCTTGGGGACCAGGTCGATTCGCTCGCGGCGATCGACGGCGCGACGCCGACCGCCGCGACCGACGATTGGCCGTTCCTTTACCTGCGCACCCCCACGATTGGTCCGTACTACCTCGGAGCCCTCGCGGTCCTGCTGATCGTTGCGGTCGTCGCGATAGCCGCTGTCTCTCGCGTCACGCGGATTCCGTTCCGGCGCGGCTTCAGCCCGCACTTCTTCGTCCTGGGAATCGCATTTCTCCTACTGGAGACGAGAAGCCTCGTGACCTTCAGCCTGCTCTTCGGCACGACGTGGTCCGTGAATGCCCTGGTGTTCTTCGCGATCCTGGTGAGCGTCCTCGTCGCGATCGGGGTCAGCGCGCGCTTCCGGCCCCGGCCGGCGATCCTCTATGTCGGCCTGTTCGGCACCATCGCACTGGCCTGGCTGCTGCCGCCCGAGCAGCTGCTCATCGATCCACCCGCGCTTCGCTACGCTCTGGCCGCCGGACTCGCGTTCGCCCCGATCTTCTTTGCGAACCTCGTGTTCGCGCATTCCTTCCGCGACACGGCGGCAGCCGACATGGCGTTCGCCAGCAACCTCCTTGGCGCGATGGTCGGTGGCGCGCTCGAGTACGTCGCGCTCCTCAGCGGGTACCGGGCGCTGCTCATCGTCGTGGCCGGGCTGTACGTCCTGGCCTACCTGTTCGCGACCCGGTGGCGGGCGCTCGCCGATCGTAGGTTGGAGGGGGCCCCCGCGAGGCCCGCGACGTTCGTTCCCCAACCCGCGCCCGATTGAGCCGCGGCGGCCGCTGCGCCGGGGGCACCGACCGCGTCGATATACTCGGCCCTCGATGGCCCACGTGTTCGTCGCCCCCCACCCTGACGATGTCGCGCTGTCGTGCGGCGGGCTGATCGCGAGCCTTCGGGAGCTCGGCCAGAACATCACGATCCTGACGGTGTTCTCGGGCAGCGGCACGAACGGCTCGAACGGCGGGCTGACCGGCTACCAGCGCGAGGCGCTCGGCTTCGGCACGAAGGCGCTGTGGCCCGCGACGGAGGCCTTCAACCGGGCGAGCATCCTGCCCGACGTCCCCCTGAGCGACGACGATGCCCCGTGGGCGGCCGACGACGATCGTCTTGAAGCGACCCAGGAGGATGCGGACGCCGCGGCGAAGCGGTTCTGGCAGCGCGCGTCGTGGTATCGCCGGGCGAGCATCCGCAACAAGTCGCTGGCGGGACAGGCCGTCATGGACGATGTCCCGACGCAGGGCGCCCTTTACACCGAGGACCTCTTGCAGGCCGCCACGGCCGGCGAGATCGTCGCCAGGCGGCGCGTCGAGGACGAGCGCTTCGCCTACTTCGCCGAGGCATCGGTCGTGTTCCTGGACCTGCCCGACGCGGTCTTTCGGGGCTACGAAGGCGACGATCAGCTGCTCGGCCCGGTCCGTCCCGACGATGACGCCCCCATCTCGATCCTCAGGCGCGAGATCGCCCGGCTCGAGCCCCAGACCGTGTACGTCCCGCTCGGCGTCGGCAACCACGTCGACCATCAGCTGTGCCGGGAGGTCGGGATCGCGCTCCTGGCCGAGCCGAGGCGCTGGGTCATGCCCGGTCCCGAGTGGGCCGGCAAGGTCGTGTTCTACGAGGATTTTCCGTACGCCTGGTGGAAGAGCTTTCAGAGCCTCGACGACCTGCCCGACGGTGCGCTCGAGGGCATCCCGCGGGAGATCCTCCTGACGCCGCGGTACGCCGACATCACCGACCAGATGGAGCGCAAGGTCCGCGGCATCGCGATGTACGAGAGCCAGATCGACCGGCTCTTCGGCAGCAGCAAGGCCATGGCCTCGGGCGTCCGGCAGTACGCCAACGCGATCGGGGTCGTGGGCCGGGTGCCGGGCGCGGCCGAGCGCTACTGGCACAGCTACCTGCCGTAAGGGTTCAGCCGCCCGGACCGAGCACCCAGATCGAGCCCTCCGCGTCGGCGAACACCTGCTGCCACGTTCCTGAGCCGGCGAGCCCGGCCGCGAGTCGCTCCTCGTCCGCGGCGACCACGATCGTCTCGACCCGGTAGCGGTCCAGGATCGCGAGCCAGTCGCCGGACGCCGTGGCCACGCGCTCCGCTTCGCTCCAGACCGCCGCCGGAAAGAGCTCGATGCGAGAGTCGACGGGGACCCGGACCCAGGGCACCGCGAATTCGATCCAGGAGCCCCAGGCCTGCGGGACCCAGACCGGGGCGTCGCGCAAGGTCGTGTGGCGCCGGTCGAGCTCGGCGGCGATCCGCTGGGGCGCATCGCTGAGCACGCCGGCGGGGACGCCCGCCGGGCCGACCGGTCGCACGAGTGGCAACAGGGCGAGGCCGCCCAGAAGCAGGACACCGGCGACCAGGCCGTTGAGCGGCGAGCGGCGGGCCTCGATCGCGGACGCCTCGCGGGCGGTTCGGGCCCGCAGGGTCGGCAGGCCCGCGACGCGCACGTCCGACAGACGCAGGCCCGGCTGCAGCGCGACCATCGCGACGGGCGCGGCGAGGGCCCACCACGCGAGCCCTCGACCGGTGACGATGCCCAGCAGGCCGAACACCACCACCGTCAGGATCGGCGCGAGGAACCGGGCCGGCGGACGTCCTCGGTCGCTGCGGAACCTGAAGGCCACAAGCCCGATGACGAGCGCGAGCGAGACGTAGAAGACGAGGCCGGCCGGATCGAGCGGCGAGGGCGGTCGCCACTCGGAGACCTGGGTGGTGATTGCCGGGTTGCGAGCGAGATTCTCGATGTACCGCCAGCCGTCGAGGCCGAACGGCGTGACGAGGGTCGCCAGCGCCGAGATGGCGCCGATCAAGGCGAGGCCGGTCGAGCCGAGGAGCCGCGCCGGCAGGTGGCGCCGGGGGACGCCGGGGGGCGTTCGCTCGCGGATGAGCGCGACCTCGTCGACCCAGGCCAGCCCGAGGAGCACGACGACCAACGGGAAGCTGCCGTGCAGGTTTGCCCACGCGGCGGCGATCACGGGGATGAGCCACAGCCGCCGGGGGTGCGCCGCTCGCTCGGCGAGGATGAGGCCGGTGGCGGCGAACAGGACGATGGCGAACAGCTGCGGCCGCAACGCCAGCGCCGGAGCGGCCACGGCGAAGAAGCCGAGCACGATCAGCGTCGCGGTCCGGGCGGAGCTCGCGATCGCCGAGCCCCCGGCGCGAACCGAGGCGAGCGACCACGTCGATCGGAGCGCGGCCAGCACGAATCCGAATGCCAGCGCAACGAGCGCCGCGCGAAGCACTGCGAGCCCCGTCCAGCCGCCGAGCTGGAACACACCGGCGAGCAAAACCTGGGCGCCCCATTGCTGGTCCAGCCACGGCGCGCCCGCGACGGTGAACGTCCACGTGTCGAAGGCGGGGATGCCCGCACCGGAGAGGATCGAGGCGCCGGCGCGGAGCTGATACGCCAGGTCGACCGAGGGCATCGGCACGAGCAAGGCCGCGAGCGCGGGCAGGGCAACCCCGAGAAAGGTCCAGAGCTGCCCGATCGTCACCCGAGCATCGTACGGGCGAGATCGGCCCTGGATCAGCCGGCCTGGACGCAGCTCCAGCAGCCCGAAGCCGGCCGAACCGAGGCCAGGCGCAGCCTAGAGCTCGACGAAGTTCACGTCATGATCAGATTCAGCCTATGCCCAGCCCTAGCTCGCCCCACCCGGATGGGAGGCAAGAATCTGGTGGCCGCTGCTGCCAATCCGCGTGTTTGGCGTCGGACCTTCGGCGCGTCTCACCCACGGAACGAGCTCAGTTTCGGGTTCCGGGCGGCAGGCACCTCCTCGGCTCCGACCTTAGCCCGGATCCACCGATGAGGCGCGGCTGACGACCCGCTGAACCGACAAATCAGGTGCCCATCTGAATGGGAAGATGGCGTTGAGAAACGACCCATCAAGCCCGACAGAGGAGCACCTGATTGATGCGATCTTCGCACAGCCT
>JBBQFS010000092.1:0-9184 GCA_038322255.1 Candidatus Limnocylindrales bacterium
GATGTCGAAGTCCTTCACGCCTTTCGTGGCACCCGCGTTGACCGCATCGATGTTCATGATGCCGCGGCGGCTGTACGGCGGCCGGTGATACGTGTCGAGGATGTAGTTCTCTGCGACGGTCATGTAGTTGATGAGCCCGTCCCGGCCGCGGTCCTCGGGGATGTGGGCGACGCCCAGGTCCGAGACCTCGCGCGGCTTGGCCTTCTCGATGTGCTGCCCGCCGATCGTCATCGTCCCCGAATCGATCGTTCGAAGGCCGACAATCGCCTCGACGAACTCGGTCTGGCCGTTGCCCTGGACCCCGGCGATCGCGAGGATCTCGCCGGCGCGCACGTCCAGGTCGACACCGTCGACCGCCATCTCGAGCCGGTCGTCGCGAACGTGGAGGTCGCGGACGCTCAGGATGACTTCGCCCGGCTTCGCGGGACCCTTCGGCACGATCAGCTCGACGTCGCGGCCGACCATCATGTTCGCCAGCTCCTGGCGAGTCGTCGTCTTCGGGTCGGCGGTCCCGGCCACGCGGCCGCGCCGCAGGACCACGATCTGGTCGGCGACCTCGAGGACCTCGTTGAGCTTGTGGGTGATGAAGATGATCGTCGTGCCCGTCGCCTTGAGCGACCGGATGATCCCGAACAGCTCCTCAGTCTCGCGAGGCGTCAGCACGGCGCTCGGCTCATCGAGGACCAGGATGTCGCTCTTGCGGTAAAGGGCTTTCAGGATCTCCACCCGCTGGCGGACGCCGACAGGCAGGTTCTCGATCCTCGCGTCGGGGTTTACCTCGAGCTTGTACTGGTTCGACAGCTCGACGATGCGACGCCGCGCCGCACCGCGATCGAACGTTCCGGCAAAGCCGCTGACGGGCTCCGCCCCGAGGGCGACGGCCTCGACGACGTCGAACACCGGGACGAGCATGAAGTGCTGGTGGACCATACCGACGCCCGCCCGGATCGCAGCCGCGGGGTCGCCGAACACGCGCTCTTCGCCATCGATGAAGACCTGGCCCGAATCCGGCTTGTACAGGCCGGACAGGATGTTCATCAGGGTCGTCTTGCCGGCCCCGTTCTCGCCCAGCAGCCCGAGCACCTGGCCACGGTCCGCGGAGACGGAGATCTTGTCGTTCGCGAGGACGCCCGGGAACTGCTTGGTGATCTCGCGCAGCTCGAGCCGCATGCGGTGGCCTCGACTACGGGTGGGGTCGCGACTGGATGAACTCCGCCCCCGGTCCGCGAAGCGGTCCGGGGGCGGTACTGCTGGTCGGGTCAGTCTCGAGCGGACTTAGCAGCCGCGCGCGAGGTAGGTGCAGACCTTGACACTGCCGTCCTTGATCGCCGCGCGCAGCGCTTCGATCTCCGACTTCATCTCGGCCGAAACCTGGCTGTCCAGGTCGTGGAAGGGCGAGAGCAGCACGCCGTCATTGGCCAGCGTGCCGGAGTAGTCCTCGCCGCCCAGATCGCCGGCGGCATTTTTGTTGATGATGTCGAGCACCGAGACGTCGATGGCCTTCTGGGCCGAGGTGATGATGGCCTTCGAGTACTGCGCCAGGCTGATGGCCTGGTCCGTATCGACGCCGATCGCCCACTTGCCGGCATCCATCATCGCCTTGATCGAGCCGTTGCCGGTCGAGCCGGAGACGGGATGGACGATGTCTACGCCCTGGTCGATCAGCTGCTTGGCAAGCTGCTCGCCCTTGGCCGGGTCATTCCACGGGTTGCTGCCGCCGACGAACGTGCCGGTCTTGTTGCCGTCCCATCCGAGAAGCGTGACGGTCTTGCCCTTCTTCTCGTTGTAGTACTTGATCCCGGCATACAGGCCGTCCATGAAGCGGGTGACGCCGGCGAACGGCTGGCCGCCATACGTGCCGATCTTCCCGGTCTTGCTGAAGCCTGCCGCCAGGTAGCCGGCGAGCATCGCCGCCTGGTCGATCTGGTAGTCGAGGCCCGTGAAGTTCGCGGGGACCGGAATGTCATCTGCGGTACCCGGAGTGAAGTCCTTTCCAGCGCCGGGGCCACCGGCCCAGGTCGTGTCGACCTGGGCGAACGCGACCTTCGGGTTGGCCAGTGCCTTCTCGGCCGTTGCCGCGCCCTGGTTGAAGCCGACAGTGACGATCGTCTTGCAGCCCTGATCGATCAGTCGCTGGATGTTTGCGGCGTAGTCGGTTGCGTTGGTCGCCTCAGCCTCGGCCGTCTGGAAGCCGACCGCCTTCGCGTCCTTGAGGCCCTTCTGGGCCAGGTCGTTGAAGCCCTTGTCGCCAAGGCCGCCGGTGTCAAACGCCACGCAGGCCTTGTAGTCCTTGGCCGCGCTGCTCGCCGGGGGCGTCGTCGCCGCGGTGCCCGTGCCCGCCGGCGCCGGTGTCGCCGCCGTCGTGGGGCCGCTGGTCGCCTTACCGGCGGGGCCGCAGGCCGCGAACATGATGGCCGCCGAAGCCCCGAGCCCAAGCAGCCGTTTTGAGATCGTCAACTGTGCTCCTCCTCATCGAACGCCGGCCCTCCACGGAACGCCGGTCGTGCGGCGCAGGATACGCTAGCCCGATGCCTCCCGTCGACGGTCTGCTTGACCCGGAGTCCGACCCGGAGTCCTACCCGGATTCGCACTTGACCGCACGGCAGCGCGAGCGCAACGCCTGGACGGCGGACCTCCTCGACCTCGAGGCCGGACGGATCGGATTCCCGGTGCTGGACCGCGAGGCCATCCGAGGGCTCCTCGCCGGCAAGCCGCGAATCGCGATCGTCGGGGCTTCGCCGAACGCGACCCGGCCCTCGCACGGTGTCCTTGTCGATCTCGTGGGTCTCAACTACGACGTCGTGCCGGTGAACCCGACGGCGACCGAGGTCGCGGGCCTCACCTGCTACCCCTCGCTGCATGAGGCGGTCGAGGCGACCGGCCCGGTCGACATCGTCGACGTGTTTCGGCTGCCGCCGGCGTGTCCGGAGCACGCGCGCGAGGCCGTCGCAGTGGGGGCACGCTGTCTGTGGCTCCAGCTCGGGATCGCCAGCCGAGAGGCGGGCCGGATCGCCCACGACGCGGGCCTCGCGGTCGTCATGAACCGTTGTCTCGCGATCGAGGCGATGCGCCCGTGATCGACGGCTAGACCGACGGGGAGGGCGTTCGTGGTCGATCGGTCGAACTGGTGGACGGCGCTGCCCCCTTCTGCCGTCGCGAATCTCGCCAGCATCTGGATCCCAATCGGGCTACCCGGCTTCGCGGGTCGGGACAAGGCCGCTCGCCAGGCGCTGCTGGACGACCGGTTCGGGGCTGACGGCTGGCGACTCGGTCATGCCGTGCGCGGGCGCGTCGTCGGCGCGGCCGAGGCCATCGCCGAGTACGAGCAGTCGTACCGCGCATTCCTGCAGGCGAACCGCCCGCTCGTGGCCTTCCTGGCCGAGCAGTGCGGCAACGTCTACGACGAGGCGGTCGGAAACGTCTACGACGACGACTACCTCCAGCCGCCCGCCGCGTCGAACCACTACCAGGACATCTCGGTCCGGCGCGTGATCGCCGAGCTGGTCAACGATCCCGACTGGCCGGAGGTCACCGCGACCGAGCCGGGCGAAGCCGACCTGCTCGACTTTGGGACCGGCCGTCGCGAGCGCGTGCCACGGGCCTCCGGCTTCCGCGGCGAGGGCCTGCTCCAGATCCGCGAACCGGACTCGCCGGGCTTCGTGCTGAGTCCCGCCGTCGTGCCGGTCCACGACCCGGCCCTGATCACAACCCTGCCCGATCGGGTCGAGTGGTATCACGGCGAGGGCAGCGGCCACCTCTCGGTCGAGGCCTTCTGGCAGATGAGCAAGGTGGTCGAGGTCAGGTATGACCGCTTCCTCGCGTCGGGCGCGCACCGCGCGAACCCGCTGGGCGCTGACACCTGAGCAGCTCCGAGCTTCCCGCGGGATCCCGCCGACGCCCCGACGTCCAGCCGCGGCCGCCTGACTCCGACACGCTCCTCCTGGGCACGATCAGCCTCGACCGGTACCTCGCGAGCGGCGAGGTCCTACCCGGCGGCGGGGTCCTCAACATGGCCTGGCACTGGCGCGGCCTCGGTCGACCGTTCGCGGTCCTGACGCGCGTCGGCACCGAGGACGGTGGCCCGATCGAGGCGTTCCTGGGGCGCAACGCCATCCCGTCCGTGTCGCCGGACGAGCTCGCGGCGCCGGGTCGGTCGAGCACGATCGACATCGCGATCCAGCCGGACCGCCAGCCGTCCATGGACAACTTCGTGCCCGGCGTCTGGTCGGACTACCGCCTGACGGCACGGGAGCGAGACAACCTGCGCTCGGCAACGCGGCTGCACGCGGTGCTCGTCGAGGGTGCGATCGCGGAGCTCGACCTTCTCGCTGCCGATGGTGCGCTCGCGGGGATCGCCGACTCGGCCGACTTCCTCGGCTTCCGGCACTACACCGTCGAGCGACTGGCCGCGACGATGCGCCATGTCAACCTCGGAATCATCGGCTGGCCGGGCGATGAGGACGACCCGACCGTCGCCGGGATAAGCGAGGTCGCATTCGACCTCGGTCGCGTGCTCGTGGTGACGATGGGCGCGCGCTCGGTCTGGGTCTTCGACGGCCGGCCCGGCGCCAACCGCCACGCCGCGGGGCCCGCCCAGCGACGCTTTCCAGTGCAACCCGTCGAGGTCGGGGGCACGACGCTCGGCTGCGGCGACGCGTTCATCGCCTACTTCCTCGACGCGCTGTGGCGCGGCAGCGACCACGACGCGGCCGTCGCGCGCGGCATGATTGGCGGCGCACTGGCGACGAGCTGGCCGCGCCCGCTTCCCGACGACGCGTACGCAATCGCCCTTGACCAACCTGCCTGAGGAGGCCCCGCATGCCCCAGATCCACCTCCACGCCGAACCCGGCGACTACGCGCCCGTCGTGCTCCTGCCGGGCGACCCGAACCGGGCCACGCGGATCGCCGACCGCTTCGATGGCGGCCTCGAGGCCAGCAAGCTCGTGACCTCTCATCGCGGCCTGCTCGGCTACACGGGCACCGTCGACGGTGTCCCGGTCTCGGTGCAGACGACGATGATGGGTACCCCCACGACCTCGATCGTGGTCGAAGAGCTGCTGATGCTGGGCGCGACGACGTTCATCCGCGTCGGCACGACCGGCGGCTTTCCCGGGACGGCGATCGGCGACGCGGTGGTGGCGCTCTCGGCGGCCGCGAACACCGGTGTCGGGCATGTCCTCGGCGGCGGTGAACCAACGGCCCCGACCGCCGATTTTGACGTCGTCCTCGCCCTGATCGATGCGGCTCGAGGCGCCGGGCTGACCTATCACGTCGGTCCCATCGTGACTGGCGACTACTTCTACGATCCGACGCCCGGCGGCTCGGGCCGCTGGGGTCGCCGCGGCTACCTCTCCGCGGAGATGGAGGCTGCGGCGCTGTTCCTGCTCTGCATGCGCGAACGAGCGAAGGGCCGGCCGGTTCGAGCCGGCTGCATCCTGACCGTGTCCGACGTGATCCGAGACGAAGCGGCAGACGCGGACGGCAAAGTTGGTCACGAAGCCTGGTTCCGGCCGCCCGAGGAGGAGGTCACGCGCCGCGTAGATCTGACGATCGGTGCGGCCATTGCAGCGGCCGCATCGCTTGGCAAGGCCTAGGCGACGAAGGACAATCCGCGTTCGAAGTCGGCGATGAGATCCTCGATGTCCTCGCAGCCGACCGACACCCGGATGAGGCCGCCGCGCTTCGGCTGCGGGTAGACGAGGGTAAAGACATCGCCGAGGCTGACGCCGATGTCGCACAGCGCGAGATGGTCGGTGAACGCCGCCATCCCGGCCACGCCGCCCCGGGGCTGGAAGGCAAGCATGCCGCCGCCGGGTCCGTCGATGAGTCTCGAGGCAACCGCGTGGTCGGGATGCGAGGGCAATCCCGGATAGCGGACCCACTCGACCTTCTCCTGCGATTCGAGGAACTCCGCCAGGCGCAGGGCGTTCGCGGAGGCGGCGAACGAGCGCAGCTGCAGCGAGCGCACGCCGCGGAGCACGAGCCAGCTCGCGAACGGGCTCGCTGCCTGGCCGAGTGTGTCGACCTGCTTCCGGATCGCGTCGAGGTGGCGGCGCTGGCCGGTGACGGCGCCCGAGACCGCGTCGCCGTGGCCCGAAAGCCACTTCGTCGCCGCATGGACCACGAGGTCCGCGCCGTGCTCGATTGGCCGCAGCAGGGCCGGCCCGAGGAACGTGTTGTCGGCAACCACGATCAGCCCATGGCGGTGGCCCAGCTCCGCGAGGGCATCGATGTCCGCCACCCGCAGGCGCGGATTCGTGGCCGTCTCGAAAAACAGGACCTTCGTGGCCGGGGTGATCGCCGCCTCGACCGCTTCGAGGTCCGTCATGTCGACGGGTGTCGCGTCGATCCCGCGGCGCGGGAAGTCGTCCTCGAGCAGGACCCGCGTGATGATGAACAGCTCGTCGCCGACGACCGCGTGTTCGCCCTTGCCGAGATGGGCCAGAAGGGTCGACGAGACGCAGGCCATCCCCGACGCGGCCACGACGGCGTCGTCGGCCCCGTCGAGCGAGGCGAGCTTCTCCTCAAGCGCCCGCGTCGTCGGATTGCCGGTTCGGGAGTAGAAGTACGACGTCGGGTCCCATTCCAGGGCCCGATCGACTGCGTCCTCCTTCTCCGCCGCCGTGTCGAAGGCGAACGTGGCCGTCGCGTAGATCGGCGTGTTGTGAGCGTGGGTCACCGGGTCGGGCCGCTCGCCCGCGTGGATGGCGCGGGTCGCGAAGCCGCGGCCGTGCGTCCGCGGGCGGGGTGTCGTCACCGGCGAGCCGGCTAGCCGACGAGGAAGCCGAGGATCGTGATCACGACGCCCACGGCCGCGATGATCGCGCCGTCGCGGGCGCGCTTCCGCAGAAGCTCCATCGCCACCGAAGCGCCGGTCGGGCCAGAGTCGCGCAGCCCACCGCGCCACGACTCGTAGCGCGCGATGTTCGCGTCCTCCGCCTTCAGCGCCTTGTACCTCGCCCAGGGCCCCTGGGCCCGGACGTAGCCCAACGCCATGAGGGTGACGCCGATGGCGATGAGCGCGAGGTTGAGCAGGCCCATCAGGCCTCGGTCCCCTCGCCCGGGGTGGTCGCGGGGGGGTCGGTCCCGCCGCTCGCGAGATCGGTGCCTCCACTCGTGATCTCGGCACCGACGCCTGCGGCATCGAGCCGCTCTCGGATGGCTGCCTGGGCCACCGATGCGTTGGCCTGGCCGCGCGTGGCCTTCATGACCTGCCCGACGAGGAAGCCGATTGCCTGCGGCTTGCCGGCCCGGACGTCCGCGACTGCCGCGGGATTCGCCGCCAGCACCTCGTCGACCACCGGCCCGAGCGCCATCGCATCCGAGATCTGGGCGAGCCCCAGGCGGGCGACGATCACTTCGATTGGGTCGCCGGTCGCGACGTGCGCTTCGAGGACCCGCTGCCCCGACGAACGATTGATGGAGCCGGAGGCGACTCGTCGAACGAGGTCGCCGAGCGCCGCGGGGTCGACTTCGACAGCGCCGTCGGCGGCGTTGCGGATGCGGAGGTAGTCGCCGGTGACCCAGTTGGCGACCGGCTTCGCTTCGAGCGCGGGCACGGCGGCGAGGGTCGCTTCGAACAGCCGGCCGGCGTCGGCATCGGCGACCAGGACCGAGGCGTCGTAGGCCGAAAGCCCGAGGCCGTCGCGATAGCGTCTCCGTCGGGCCGCCGGTAGCTCCGGGAGCCGATCGCGGATCCCGGCGAGCCACGCCGCGTCGACGCGCAGCGGCGGCAGGTCCGGCTCCGGGAAGTAGCGATAGTCGTCGGACGTTTCCTTCTCGCGCATGTGGTAGGTCTCGCCGCGCTCGTCGGACCAGCCACGCGTCTCCATCCGCAGCGGCGCGTCGGCGTCGAGGGCTGCGGCCTGGCGCTCGATCTCGAACGCGACCGCACGTTCCACCGACCGGAACGAGTTCATGTTCTTGACCTCGACGCGCGTCCCGAATGCCTCCGCGCCCCGAAGCCGCAGCGAGACATTCGCCTCCACTCGGAGCTGGCCGCGCTCCATGTCCGCGTCGGACGCCCCGATCGTGCGCAGGAGCAGCTGCAGCTCCTCGGCGTAGCGCCGGGCCTGCTCGGCCGTCCGGAGGTCGGGATCGGTCACGATCTCCATGAGCGGCACGCCCGAGCGGTTGAAGTCGACGAGGCTGAGGCGCTCGCCATGCGGGCCCTCGCCGTGCACGAGCTTGGCCGTGTCCTCCTCGAGGTGGGCTCGCGTGATCCCCGCCGTGAAGGGCCCGTCCGTGGTGTCGAACGTCAGCCTGCCTGCCGAGGCGAGCGGCAGGTCGTACTGGCTGATCTGGTAGCCCTTTGGGAGGTCCGGATAGAAGTAGTTCTTGCGATCCCAGCGAGTCGCCTCCGGGGTCGCCGCCCCGATGGCCGCGCCCGTCGAGAGCACAAGCTCGACGGCCCGCCGGTTGATCACCGGCAGGGCGCCGGGCAGGCCGAGGCAGACCGGGCAGGTGTGGCTGTTCGGCCGGGCGCCGTCATAGGCCGTCGAGCAGGCACAGAACATCTTCGATTCGGTCCGCAGATGGCAGTGGACCTCGATGCCGATGACGGCCTCGTAGCGCTCGAGAGCAGCGCTCGCTGGTCGAGCTTCGGCGGTGGTCACGGGCGATCGTTGGGCCTGGACATCGCCGCCGAGTGTCGCACAGCCTCGTCCAAGACCAGCGGCGAGGGGCTCGGCGGATCAGCTGCCTTCACCGGCGCCGGGATCGATGCCCAGGCCGGGGATCGGTGCCCAGCCCCGGCTGGTTACGCCGGCTGGACGGCCTCGACTCCGGGCATCTCGTGGATCGTGCGCGCCGCCTGGAGGCCGGATTCGAGCGCGCCCTGGATCCAGGCGTGGTACAGCGAGCAATGCTCGCCCGCGAAGTAGATCCGGCCTTCGGGCTTGACGATGTCGGCCTGCAGCTCCGTCTGCTGCTCGGGCGCGAAGAGCGCGAACGCGCCGTTTGCCCAGCGATCGTCGTACCAGGCGTGCGACGCCCCGACCTCGTAGACCTCGCGGATCCGGGGATGGATCTTCGCGACATCCTCGAGGGCCTCCTCGAGCCGCGTCTCCTCATCCATCGCGCCCCACCGCGAGGCGTCCTGTGACCATGTGTAGCTCGCGAGCAAAACGCCCCGCGTCGTGGTCGGGTCGGGCGTCGGGTAGTTGATCCGCCGGATCGGCAGGT
>JBBQFS010000093.1:0-9159 GCA_038322255.1 Candidatus Limnocylindrales bacterium
ACCTGCCCGACGAGGAAGCCGATTGCCTGCGGCTTGCCGGCCCGGACGTCCTCGACTGCCGCGGGATTTGCCGCCAGCACCTCCTCGACCACCGGCCCGAGCGCGCTCGCATCCGAGATCTGGGCGAGCCCCAGGCGGGCGACGATCGCCTCGATGGGATCGCCGGTCGCGACGTGCGCTTCGAGGACCCGCTGCCCTGACGAACGATTGATGGAGCCGGAGGCAACTCGTCGAACGAGGTCGCCGAGCGCCGCGGGGTCGACTTCGACAGCGCCGTCGGCCGCGTTACGAATGCGGAGGTAGTCGCCGGTGACCCAGTTGGCGACCGGCTTCGCTTCGAGCGCGGGCACGGCAGCGAGCGTCGCTTCGAACAGCCGGCCGGCATCCGCATCGGCGACCAGGACCGAGGCGTCGTAGGCCGAGAGCCTTAGGCCCTCCCGATAGCGTGTCCGCCGGGCCACGGGCAGCTCGGGCAGCTGATCGCGGATCCCGGCGAGCCACGCCGCGTCGACGCGCAGCGGCGGCAGGTCCGGCTCCGGGAAGTATCGATAGTCGTCGGAGGTTTCCTTTTCGCGCATGTGGTACGTCTCGCCACGCTCGTCGGACCAGCCGCGCGTCTCCATCCGCAGCGGCGCGTGGGCGTCGAGGGCCGCGGCCTGGCGCTCGATCTCGTACGCGACCGCCCGTTCCACGGACCGGAACGAGTTCATATTCTTGACCTCGACGCGCGTCCCGAACTCCTCCGCGCCCCGAAGCCGCAGCGAGACATTCGCCTCCACTCGGAGCTGGCCGCGTTCCATGTCCGCGTCCGACGCCCTGATCGTGCGCAGGAGCAGCTGGAGCTCCTCGGCGTAGCGCCGGGCCTGCTCGGCCGTCCGCAGGTCGGGATCGGTCACGATCTCCATGAGCGGCACGCCGGAGCGGTTGAAGTCGACGAGGCTGAGGCGCTCGCCGTGCGGGCCCTCGCCGTGCACAAGCTTGGCCGTGTCCTCCTCGAGGTGGGCGCGCGTGATCCCGGCCGTGAAGGGCCCGTCCGAGGTGTCGAACGTCAGCCTGCCTGCCGAGGCGAGCGGCAGGTCGTACTGGCTGATCTGGTAGCCCTTCGGAAGGTCCGGGTAGAAGTAGTTCTTGCGATCCCAGCGGGTCGCCTCCGGGGTCGCCGCACCGATGGCCGCGCCCGTCGAGAGCACCAGCTCGACGGCCCGCCGGTTGATGACCGGCAGGGCGCCGGGCAGGCCGAGGCAGACCGGGCAGGTGTGGCTGTTGGGCCGGGCGCCGTCATAGGCCGTCGAACAGGCACAGAACATCTTCGATTCGGTGCGCAGCTGGCAGTGGACCTCGATGCCGATAACGGCCTCGTAGCGCTCGAGGGCGGCGCTCGCAGGTCGAGCTTCGGCGGTGGTCACGGGCGATCGTTGGGCGTGGACATCGCCCCCGAGTGTCGCACAGCCTCGTCCGATACAAGACCCGACGGGCTTGGCGGATCAGGTGCCTTCACCGGGCCGGGATCGGTGCCCGGGCCGGGGACCAGTGCCCAGCCCCGGCTGGTTACGCCGGCTGGGCGGACTCGACCCCGGGCATCTCGTGGATCGTGCGCGCCGCCTTGAGGCCGGATTCGAGCGCGCCCTGGATCCAGGCGTGATACAGCGAGCAGTGCTCGCCCGCGAAGTAGATCCGGCCTTCGGGCTTGACGATGTCGGCCTGGAGCTCCGTCTGCTGCTCGGGCGCGAAGAGCGCGAACGCGCCGTTTGCCCAGCGATCGTCGTACCAGGCGTGCGACGCCCCGACCTCGTAGACCTCGCGGATCCGGGGATGGATCCTCGCGACGTCCTCGAGGGCCTCCTCGAGCCGCGTCTCCTCGTCCATGGCGCCCCAGCGGAGCGCGTCCTGCGACCATGTGTAGCTCGCGAGCAGCACGCCGCGCGTCGTGGTCTGGTCGGGCGTCGGGTAATTGATCCGCCGGATCGGCAGGTCCGTGACGGTCGCGCCGCCGTAGATGCCGTCGTCCTGCTCCCAGATGCGCTCGCGGACCTGGAACAGGATCTTCGTCGAGGCCGAGTAGTTGAGCTGGCGGATCGCGCGCTGCTTCTCCCGCGAGAAGGGAGTCACGACCTCGATCTGGCGGAGGACCGAGAACGGGATCGCGACGATCGCGTAGTCGCCGGTGACGGACCAGCGACCGGCCTCGGTCTTGTAATGGACGGTGACCGAATCGGCGTCCTGGTCGATGGCGTGGACCTCGGCCCCGAAGCGGATGCGATCGCCGATCTCGCCGTAGAACGCATTCGGCAGGTTGTCCATGCCGCCCACGATCTCCTGCATGTCCTCGAACGCCCGGCCGAGGTCCTCGCGCAGCTCCTCGATGACGGCGTTGTTCATGTCCGCCTCGACGAAGTTCATGACGCCGTACATCTCGATGGCGCCCTCGGAGAAGCCCTTCAGCTGGAGGAACTCCCGCAGCGAGTACTGGTCGTACTGACGGACGATCTCGTCCCAGGCCGCGTCGCCATCACGGACGAGCATCTCGCGCAGGTCCCGGGTGGCCTCCTCCCAGAGCGAGTCGTAGGACCGGCCGCGCTCGCTCTCCGCCAGCTCGAACGGCAGCGCCCCGGGCTCGAGGCCGGCCTGCTCGGCGGTCATGCGTGTACCTCCGATGTGCACGAGGCCCCTGGGGTTGCCCATCATGAATGGGCGCAGCTCGAGCCCGAACTGCTCGCAATAGCCGAGGGTGAGGTCGTGGACGCGCGGGATGCGCATCGCGCCGGCCTCGGCGTACAGCCCTGGCGCGAACTTCCGGAGCGTGTAGACGCGCCCGCCGACGCGGCTCTGCGCTTCGAGAATGACCGGGTCGTGGCCGGCGTTGGCGAGCTCGTAGCCCGCGACGAGGCCGGCCATGCCGGCGCCGATGACGATTACCCGCTTGCCGGGACCGGGGCGCTGTTCGAAACGATTCACCTGGCGAACGTCCCATCCGCGTTGATGGTGTGGTCCCCATCGTCGCTCACCAGGCCGGTGCAGGTGAAGGTGCTGGCCTGGCCCGCCGCGTGCGGAGACATCGTGATCTGGCATTCACCTGCGGTCGACACGAAGTCGAGGTCGAAGGCCGCGGTGCCCCCGGCGCTCTCGCGGAACCAGGCAATCTCGAGGCTCAGGAGGGTGTTGGTTGGGCGCGTGCCGGGTGCAACCGTGCCGCTGATCGTCAACGTGACGACCTCGCCGTAGCCGGTGCCCGCGTTGGGGACGGTCGTTGTCCAGGGTCCGGCGATGATCGCGTCGATCGACGACGCGGGGCCCTCGAGGTCCCAATCGCGGTTGCCGTCGGAGCCCTTTACGTGCAGCGTGGCCTTGGTCGTACCGGTCTGGACCCCGCCAACCGTTGCGCCGGGCGCCGCGGTGGCGTTGGACGCTGCAGTCGGGCCGGTGCCGGTGCCGGACTGTGGGCCGCCGCAGGCGCTCGCAAGGAACGTGGCCCCAACCAGCAGGCAGCCCATCGCGAGCTTCCGCAGGCGGAGGCGCAACTGCGGTCTGTCCAGCGCCGAATCGGGGTCGCGTCGCTCGCCGGAAGTCATGGGTCCCCCTCCGCAGACCATGCTCCAGACTCAGGAGCGTGTTCGTCGGACGAGTGCCGGGGGCGACCGTCGCTGATCGTCAACGTGGCGAGGTCGGCAAGGCCCCCGGCGACGGTGGGGACGGTCGTCGTCCAGGGTCCGGCGGTTCGGCGAGCGGAATCTCGGCGACGAGGCGATGCTCGAGGACCGTGGCCGGGCGGGTCATCCTCAGGAGCCTACTCGACCTTTCACCGCGTTGCCTCCTCTAGAATGCCCGGGTGCTTCGAGACTTGGGATCGACCCTGCGATACTGCGGCTGGATCCTCCTCGGGCAGAGCACGGCCTGGTCGACGCGCCCGTCGAGGGCCTGGGCGCTATCGACGCGGTCCACGCCGAGGGGACGCTGATCGGGGCCACAGCGAGGACGTCATTCGGCTCGCCGGCGCCGACGCGCGGGTGATCGCCCCGTTCGGGTTCTTCGACGACGGCGTCCTGCGATCCTCGGACTCCGTCGTGCAGGCGGTCGCGGCGGACGACGCCGAGCCCACGCTCGTGGTCCAGCGGCCGGGATGAGCGGCGCGGACCTCTCGGTCTCGGAGGGACCTCGCGCGGATCCTGCCGCCTCAAACTTCCGGCCCGATGTCGAGGGCCTGCGCGCCGTCGCCGTCGTCCTCGTGCTGCTCTTCCACGCTCGCGTGCCCGGTTTCACCGGTGGCTACGTCGGCGTGGATGTGTTCTTCGTCATCTCCGGGTTCCTGATCACTGGTCTTCTGGTCCGCGAGCTGAGCGGCACGGGCCGCATCTCATTCCCGCGGTTCTATGCGCGTCGCGCGCGACGGCTGCTGCCGGCCGCCGCGGCCACGCTCGTCGCGACGGCCGTCATGTCCGTGATCTTCCTGCCGCCCCTGCGCGTGCCGGGCGTCGGCGTCGACATCGCGGCCGCGGCCGCCTACGTCTCGAACATCCGCTTCGCCCTGCAGGCGACCGACTATCTGGCATCCAGCCTGCCGCCCTCGCCCGTCCTGCACTTCTGGTCGCTCGGCGTCGAGGAGCAGTTCTACCTGTTGTGGCCGGCGCTGCTGGCGTTGGTCGCGGGTCGGGCGTTCGTGTCCAGGGGCGCCCCCATTGGCGTACGGCGGGTGACGATCACGCTGACCGCCACGGTCATCGTCTCGCTGGTGCTGTCGATTTGGCTCACTGGCGTCCAGCAGCCTTGGGCGTTCTTCTCCTTGCCGACCCGAGCCTGGGAACTCGCGCTCGGCGGGCTCGTGGCCATGCCGATCGCGACGAAGCTCGCCCAGCGGGCCGCGGTGCCGCTCCTCGGCTGGATCGGCCTCGCGCTCGTGGTTGCGAGCGGGCTCATCTTCGATGAGCTCACGCCATTCCCGGGGTTCGCCGCCCTCGTGCCGGTCGTCGGCGCGGCCCTGGTCATCTTCGCGGGCCTGCCGAACACGACGGTCGATCGGACCGCATTGCGCTACCCGGATCCTCGGTCGCTCCTGTCGTTGCCGCCGATGCGTTTCCTGGGTCGCATCTCGTATTCGCTGTACCTGTGGCACTGGCCGATCCTGATCCTGCCGGCGGTCGCCTTCGGCCCGTTCGGCCTCGCCCTCCGCATCGCCCTGATCGGCCTCACGCTGGCGGTCGCGACGATCAGCTATCGCGTCCTGGAGGAGCCGATCCGACGTGGACGGTTCATCGGGGATCGACCGCGCCGGACGCTCGCGTTCGCGGGAGCGATCAGCCTCGGGGTCGTGCTGGTCGGTCTGGGCACGGCCGCGCTCGCCGCACCGGCGCGGCCGACGGGTCCGCCGATCGGCGGCTCGATCGTCGACGCGCCACTGCCGGTCGCGACCTCGTCAGCGACCCTGACCCTGCCGCCGCTCGGCGACACCCCGGTCCCGGCGGATCTCGTGCCGGAGCTGGCCGCGGCGCGCGACGATCTGCCCGTGATCTACAGCGACGGGTGCCATCTCGACGCCGCCGAGGCCACGCCCCGCTCCTGCGTCTTCGGGGACACGGAGGCGAAGACGACGGTCGTCCTGTTCGGTGACTCGCACGCGGCCCAGTGGTTCCCGGCGCTCGAGCGCATCGCCAAGGAGCGCGGCTGGCGGCTCATCTCGATGACCAAGTCGGCCTGCGCGTCCGCGGACGTCCGAGTCTGGAGCCGGCCGTTCGGCCGGCCCTATGCGGAATGCGATGCGTGGCGCGAAGCGGCGTTCGCGCGCATCGCCGCGGAACACCCAGCGCTCGTGGTCGTCTCCAACACCCGCCGCTACACCCTGGACATCGGCGGCAAGCCGGAGTATTCGACCGACCACGAGGACCTCTGGTCGGCCGGCCTGGACCGGACCCTCCAACGGCTGTCGAAGGACGCGGGCGCGGTCGTGCTCATCGGCGACACCACGCGCATGACCGCGGATCCGCCCGTCTGCCTGTCGGCCCACCTCGACGATGCGGCGGCGTGCGCGACGCCCTACTCGACGGCCGTGGCGGGCGCACGCCTGGCGGCCGATGCGGTCGCGGCCGATCACGCGGCGGCCCACTTCGTCGATCCGACGCCGTGGACCTGCTTCACGGATCCGTGTCCGGTCGTCATCGGCCGGTTCCTCATCTATCGCGACGAACAACACCTCACCGCGACCTATTCGCGGGCGCTCGGGTCCGAGCTCGAGGCCGTGCTGCCGTCGATCGAGCCCTAGGAGCGGGCCTGCCGTCGGTCGCGGAGCCAAGCGTCCAGGATCGCCGCGATCCGCCATCCGACGGCGCCGTCCGACACCGGAGGGTTCCCGGCAAGGCGGGAGCCGAGCGGGTGGCCTAGGTGCGGTAGGTACCTCGCGCGCCGACGACGTACTTGCCGTCGCTGCTCTTGACCTTCTTGCACACGAAGCTGCCCGTGACCGTCTCCGCTTTGACGGCCATCCCGACGGTGCACTCCCCTGCCCGCGAGGTAAACGTCACGGGCCCGGCCTTGACCATCACCGTCCAGCTGAGCACGAAATCGGCACCCGTCGTGCGGGTGCCGGCCGACACGGGACCGCCGAGGGCAAGGGTGTTGCCAACCTGGTCGACCCACGTTGAGTCCAGGCTCGCGATTGCCGCCGGCGCCGTGCGGGTGACGCCCGTGAGCTCGAGCGTCGCCGACATCCCGGTACCCGCAACCTCCACAGTGGCATTCCCGATCGCCGCCTGCGTCGCGACGGGCCCGGTTGGAGCGCTCGGGCTGGCGCCGGCGGCCGTCAGGCTGCCCGACGGCCCGCCGCCGCCAAGCAGCGTGAGCACCAGGAGCACGACCCCGACCGCGACGACGCCACTCAGCAGCAGGCGTGGATCACGGAGATGCGCGCGGGGGTTCGCCAGCCACTCCGGCAGGGCCGGCAGCGCGGGCAGGGCCGGGAGGGCCGGCAGCCGGAGCGTCGTGCCATCCCCCGGTGCGGCGGCCATCAGCGGGTCGAGGGGGTCACCGCCGGATGGGAAGGCCATCGCCGCCGTGCCATCGGCCGGGTGGGCCGCGGTTGGAATCGATTCGGCGGACGCCGGCGTCGGCTCCTCGAAGAATCCGGGCGCGCCGGCGTCATCCCCGGATTCGACAGGGATCACGCCTGTCGAATAGGCGGCCAACGGCAGGTCGTCCATCGACCGGCCCTGCGAAGTCATGCGCGAGTGTCCCTTCCGAGCGGCGCACGGGCGGCGCACGGCGATCGTCGGGAGGGACAGGCGGGGCGTCAATCCGCCAACCGTCCTACGCGGGCTGTATCCGTTCGACGAATCGACCGATCCGGACGAGGGCCTCCTCGAGCTGTTCGTAGGAGGTCGCGTAACAGGCTCGGACGTGCTCGGCGCCCGATGGGCCGAAGGCGCCGCCCGGGATCACGGCGACGCGCTCGTCCTCGAGCAACCGCTGGGCGAACGTCTCCGAGTCGAGCCCGGTCGAGGTGATCCTCGGGAAGGCATAGAACGCGCCGCGCGGCTCGAAGGTCTCGAGGCCCAGCGCGTTGAAGCCATCGACGACGAGCCGGCGCCGGCGGTCGTACTCGGCGCGCATCCGCTCGACCTCGGGCTCGCCCTCGACGAGGGCCACGAGCGCGGCGTCCTGCGCGACCGTCGAGGCCGTCATGATCCCGTACTGGTGGATCTTGAGCATCCCCTCGAGGATGTCCGCCGGCGCGGCCAGCCAGCCGATTCGCCAGCCTGTCATGGCGTAGGCCTTCGAGAAGCCGCCCATCAGGATCGTCCGCTCCCGCATCCCCGGCAAGGCGGAGAACGCCCGATGGCGGTACGAGCCATAGGCGAGGCGGTCGTAGATCTCGTCGCTGTAGACGAGCAGGTCATGGCGCTCGGCGATCCGGGCGATCTCATCCTGCACCGCGTCCGGGAGCACCGCCCCGGTCGGGTTGCAGGGGTAGCCCAGGAAGAGCGCCTTCGTTCGCGGCGTGATCGCCGCCTCGACGGCGCCGGGGTCGAGCGCGAAGTCGTCCTCGAAGCGGGTCGCGACACGAATGGCCGTCCCGCCGGCAAACACGATCGCTGGGACGTAGGCGACGTACGACGGCTCGTGCAGGATCACCTCGTCGCCGGGATCGCACGTCGCCCGCAGCGCCAGGTCGACGGCCTCGGACGCGCCGACGGTGATCAGCAGCTCGCGCCTGGGGTCGTATGCCACGCCGTACAGGCGCTCGAGATGCGCGGCGAGCGCTCGCCGGAGCTCCGTCGTGCCGTAGTTCGAGGTGTAGTGCGTCCGGCCCTCGCGGAGCGATTCGACGCCGGCCTCGACGATCGCGCGCGGCGTGTCGAAGTCCGGCTCGCCGATGCCGAGACTGATGACGTCCGTCATCGAGGCCATGATCTCGAAGAATTTCCGGATCCCCGATGGCGGGACGGCCAGGACACGCTCCGCGAGGGCCCGTTCGGCGAGTGGCGGACGGTGGAGCGCGGGTTCGGCGGGCACCGTCATGCGGCCGCGAGCGCCGCGGCTCGCTGCATGGGGCTAGGCCCCGTCGGGTCGTCGGCGAGCGCGAGCTGGGCCGGCTCAAGGGCCCGCCACGGTGCGGAGGCGGTGATCGCCTCGTAGGCCCGACCGAAGCGCAGCAGCTCCAGCTCCGACCACGGCGGACCGATGAACTGGAGCCCGACCGGGAGGTCCTCCGAGAGCCCGCACGGGAGCGAGACGCCGGCGATCCCGGCCATGTTCGCGTGCAGCGTGCAGGCGTCCGACAGGTACATCGCCACGGGGTCGGCGGTCCGCGCGCCGAAGCGGAAAGCGACGGACGGCGACGTCGGCGCGACGAGGGCATCGATGCCCGAGCCGAAGACCTCGTCGAAGTCGCGCTTGATCAGCGTCCGGACCTTCTGCGCCTTGAGGTAGAACGCGTCGTAGTAGCCGGCGGACAGCGCGTAGGTGCCGAGCATGATCCGGCGCTTGACCTCGGGCCCGAAGCCCTCGCCGCGGGTCGCGAGGTAGTCGGCGATAAAGTCCGCGCCCGGCAGGCGGACCGAGTGCCCGTAGCGCACGCCGTCGTAGCGGGCGAGGTTGGCCGATGCTTCGGCGGGGACCACGATGTAGTAGGTCGCCAGGCCGTAGTCGGTGTGCGGCAGCGAGACCTCCTCGACG
>JBBQFS010000094.1:0-9065 GCA_038322255.1 Candidatus Limnocylindrales bacterium
CATCCGGACCCTCTTCGCCAACATCGCGCCGTCCGCCGTGGATGATCCGTGGGTCGCGATCGTGGTGCCGCACGAGCTGACCCACCTCGTGTTCAACACCGCAACGCGCAATCCCTATCACGCGCCGCCGCACTGGCTGAACGAGGGCCTCGCCGACTACCTGGCCCAGGGCTATACCGCGAGCAAGCGCGGCAACGTCGAACGAGCCGCGCGGACGGGTGAGATCATGCCACTGCACGCGCTTCTCGGGCAGTTTCCGACGACGGCCGCGCGGTTCAGCCTGGCCTATGACGAGAGCGTCTCGGCGATCGACTACCTGATCCGGACCCATGGGCGGGAGGCGCTCGTGAAGCTGATCCGGAGCTATGCCGGCGGGGTCAGCGACGACGCCGCGTTCACGGCTGCGCTCGGCGTCGATAGCGCGGGATTCGAGGCGAACTGGCTCCAGAACCTCGGTATCGACGCGCCCGTGCCATTCGGCCCGCGGCCCGCGCCGCCGGGTCCTGTGCCATCGGGCTGGGCAGCCGCCCTGAGCCCGACACTCCGCCCGGGCGAGACGGCGCGGCCGTCGGCATCGGACGCACTTCGGACCGGCGGCCCGACCGGGCCGGGCGCACCGGGTGACCTCTCGGTGCCGATCGCGATCGGCGTCGTTGGGCTGCTGGCCCTTCTCATGCTGGCCGGCATCCTCATCGCGGCCCGCGGGCTGAACCGCGGCGATCCCCTCGGGGCGGGCAAGGATGCCGAGCCCGTCATCGAGGCGGAGCCAGATCGGAACGACCCCGAATGAGCGCGGTCGTCACGCGCCTGCGCAGCCTGCCGAGCGTGCAGGTAACGCTCGCAATCGCGCTGCTCGTCCTCGGCTTCCTCATCGCCGCCCAGATCTCGGCCGCAGGTCCGCGGATCCGGTACTCGACCGAGGAGCGCTCGCCACTCATCGAAACGGCGCTGGGGCTCCAGGCCCACCAGGAGTCGCTCAAGGCCGAGATTCTCGGCCTGCGCAGCCGCATCGGCGACCTCGAGACGCAGGACCCCGGTGCCGCCGATTCGCTCCGGCGGCTGTACGCCCAGCTGGAGGAGGCGCGCAAGGCCGCGGGGCTCATCGCGGTCACCGGTCCCGGTTTCGCCTTTCGGCTCGAAGATGGTACGCAGGGCGGGGGCGGGGTCGACGCGCTCGTCTCCGCCAGGGACGTTCGAATCCTGGTCGAGGAGCTGTGGCTCGCGGGCGCGCAGGGGATCTCGGTCAACGGCGAACGGCTCGTCGGCTCGACGGCCGTGCTCGACATCGGCGGCTCGATCCTCGTGAACTCTGCGTACCTCGCGCCGCCGTACACGATCACCGCGATCGGACCGAAGGACCTGTACGACCGTCTCCGCGCCTCGGTCGCGTTCGCCGAGTTCGTCAAGGGCCGCATCGAGCCGTCGGGGCTCCGGCTGTCCGTTGCCCAGCTCGACAAGGCCGACCTGCCGGCATTCGCCGGCACCGTCGGGCTTCGGTACGCCCGCCCGACGCCATCGGGCGTCGCGCCATGACCAGCGCGCGCATGAGCAGTCGCCTCACCGTCGCCGGGGTGGCCGCGCTGCTCGGCATCCTCGCAGTCGGGCAGCTGCGCGGGCAGGCCGGCGTGCCGGGGCTATCGGCGCTGTCGGCGACCGAGCTGACGCAGCTGATCGCCAACCTGACGACCGGGAACGACCTCCTCCGCGACGAGATCGCCGACCTGACTCGCCAGGAGGCGCACCTCACCGATGCGCGCTTGCGCGGCGAGACCACCGTCGGCGAGCTGACGGCCGACCTGGCGCGCATCCGGGCGTGGGCCGGGCTGACGGCCGTGACGGGGCAGGGGATCGCGGTGACGGTTCGCGGGCAGGTCGGGGGCGACGGCATCGAGGAGCTGTTGAACGAGCTCCGAAATGCCGGTGCCGAGGCCATCGCAGTCGACGGGGTCCGGATCGTGGCCGGCACCGTGGTCGCCGGCGCGCCGGGCGCCCTGTCGGTCGAGAACGCCGCGATCGGCGAGGCGTTCGAGATCCGCGCAATCGGCAGCCCCCAGATCCTGACGGGCACGCTCACCCGGACCGGCGGCGTCATCTCGCTGATCGGCACGACCTACCCGGATGCGAGCCTGACCGTCACGCCGGTCGAGACCATGACGCTGCCCGCGACCCAGCGCGTCCTCGGCCCGGTCGATGCTCAACCGCGCCTCTGATACGCTCCCGCCGATGTCCGGTTGGCCCGCGCTCGAGCTGTTCCTGGGCGATGTCGTCCGGCTCCGGCGAGCCCATCCATGCGGCGGGTCCGACTGGCTGATCGACCGCCTCGGGGCCGACATCGGGCTCCGTTGCCAGAGTTGCGGGCGGCGCGTCATGCTCGATCGGCGCCTGCTCGAGACCCGCCTCGCCGGGTTTGTGACCCGCGGCGACCCGGCGATCAGCGCCGCGGTGAGCCCGCGGTCGGCCGTCGAGGCGTGACCGCGCCTCGTCCCCAAGCCGGAGAAGGCGGCGGCGACACGACCGCAGCGGCGATCGAGGCCGCCATCGAGCCGACGCCGCCACCAACCGAATCCAGCGGCTCGGCCGCGGCGGTCCTTCGCAACCGGCCCTTCTTGAAGCTCTGGCTGTCGCAGCTCGCGACCCAGATCGGGGTCAACATGGTGTTGTACGGCCTGACCGTCGTTGTCCTCGACGCGACGGACCTCACCAGCGCCGTCAGCGCCCTGTTCCTCACCTTCCTCGTGCCATCGGTGCTCTTCTCGGCCCTGGCCGGCGTCTACGTCGACCGGATCGATCGGCGCCTCGTCCTCGTCGTGACGAACGCGCTGCGCGCGGCCGTCCTCATCGGCATCTTCGCCGTGGGCAAGGACATCGGGATGGTGCTGTTGCTCAATACCTTGTTCTCGATCGTGACCGTGTTCTTCGCCCCGGCTGAAGCGGCGATGATCCCGGTGCTGGTGCCTCGGGACCAGCTTGTCGCCGCCAACGGCATCTTCACCTTGACTCTCAACGGGGCGTTCGCCCTCGGCTACGCGCTCCTGGGGCCGATCATCGTGACCGTCTCCGGCGGCCCGCAGCCGCTGCTGATCCTCGTCGCAGTGCTGTTCGGCATCGCGGCGGTGCTGTGCGCGACCCTGCCGGCGGACCCACCCGTGCCGCAACAGCGCCCGCGCGCTCGCGCCGCCGTGGCGGAGGCGGGCCAGGCGGTCACGGGCGTCTTCGGCCAATTACGCGAAGGCATCGGGTACATCCGCGACTACCCGACGATCGCCTGGTCGTTGGCTTACCTCGGGATCTCCGCCTCGCTGATCGGCGTGGTCGCGGTGCTGGGTCCGTCGTTCGCCCGGGACACCCTCGGTCTCAGCCCGAAGGATCTCATCGTCGTGGTCCTGCCGCTGGGCCTCGGGATCGTGATGGGCGTGCTGCTCCTGAACAACTACGGCAAGTACATCGCCCGCCGGCGAGCGATCGAGGTCGGGCTCGTCATCCTGGGCGCGCTGCTGGTGCTGCTGACCGTGGCCGGCCCGGTCAGCCGGATCCTGACCGGTGTCGGCGACAAGCTGCCGCTGGGCGACCTGTCGTCGTTGACCTCGCTCGTCGCGGTCGTCGTCGCGATCGCGTTCCTGGCGGGTGTCTGCTACGGCATCGTGGCCATCTCTGCCCAGGTCCAGCTGCAAGAGGACATCCCGCCGGACGGGCGCGGCCGCGTGTTCGGCGTCCTGAACATGCTCATCTCGGTGGCCAGCATCCTGCCGATCATCGTGGTCGGCCAGATCTCCGACCTGGTCGGCACGACCGCCGTGATCCTCGGCGTCGCGGCGCTCGTGTTCGTCTCGGGGATCGTTTCGATCGTGGTGCGGGGCCCGATCCGCGAGGACGAAGGCCCGGACCTGGTGCCGGAGATCGCCCCGGGATCGCAGCTCGACCCCATCGGCGCGAACCGTCCGATGCCGCCGCGCCGACCGCGCGACGAGGCCTGAGCCGGCCGAGTCGATGACCCGGGTCGCCGTCCTCTTCACCGGCGGGACCATCAGCATGGTCGTCGATGGCGCGGCGGGCGGGAAGGTTCCGACGCTCGACGGCGCGGCGATTCTCGCCCGCGCGCCGGGGATCGAGGAGATCGCCGACCTCGTCCCCATCGATCTCGGGCGAACGCCGGCGAGCCACTTCACGTTCCCGAAGCTGTTCGAGATCGCGAGCGAGATTCGGCGCTGCCAGGCAGACCCGTCGATCGATGGCGTCGTGGTCGTCCAGGGCACCGACGTGATCGAGGAGACGGCATTCCTGTGGGACCTCGTTCTCGACCGGCCCGAGCCGGTCATCGTGACGGGCGCGATGCGCGCCGCGTCCGACCAGGACGACGACGGCCCCGATAACCTCCGGAACGCAGTCCGCTGCGCGGCGTCGCCGGAGCTCCGCGGCGCGGGCGTCCAGGTCGTGCTCGATGGCACGATCAACCCGGCGGATGGGGTGATAAAGGCCCACGCGAGCGCACTCGACGCCTTCCAGTGCCTCGACACGGGACCGTTGGGCCGGGTGCTGGATGGCCGCGTGATGGTGGATCGGGCGCGTGGGCCGCGCCGTCACCTCGACGTCGATCAGGGCCTGGAGGGCGTGCTCCTCCTGACGGCTCACGTGGCGATGGATGGCGGCCTGCTCGATGCGGCGGCGGGCCTTCGGCCGCGGGGCATCGTGGTCGAGGCCACCGGCGCCGGCAACACGGCGGCCTCGGTCGTCGGCGCCGCGAGCCGCGCAATCGAGCAGGGGATCGTCGTGGCGTTCACGACGCGCTGCCCGGCCGGCGCGGCCAACGCCGCGTATGCCTTTCCAGGTGGGGGAGCGACCTGGGTCCGGGCCGGTGCGCTCCTCGCCGGGCACCTGTCCGGTCCGAAAGCGAGAATCGCGCTCTCGCTCGGCCTCGCCGCGGGTCTGGATCGGGCGGCGCTCGCGGACCTGCTGGCCGATCCGCCGGGCTGGGGCCCCGCCATCGAGCTTGCGCCGCGGCCGCCCGTCGCGGTCGCCGTTCCGGCTGGCGCCGCAGCCTCAACCCCGGGCTGACGTGCCGCTCGACACCCTGGTCACCGGGCGCATCGCGACGTTCGCGGGCAGTGCCGGCTACAGCTGGGTCGAGGCCGTCGGGATCCGCGGCGGCAAGATCGCGTTCGCCGGCTCGGCGGTGGATCTCGAGACGCGGGCTGACCCGCTGACCCAGCGGATCGAGCTCGAGCCGGGCGAGATCGCCATCCCGGGGCTGACCGACGCGCATCTCCACTTCGCCGGCGCTGCGCTGGCAGCGGAGCAGGTCGATCTCACGCCGACGCAAACCGTCGAGGAAGGCCTCGAGCGGATCGCGGCCGCGGCGGCGAAGGTAGCCGCGCCCGGCTGGATCCTGGGTGGGGGCTGGGACCAGCGACGCTGGGGTCGCTGGCCGACCGCCGCCGAGCTCGAGCACGCGGCGGTCGGCAGGCTCGTGGCCCTGCGGGCCTTCGACCACCACGCGCTGTGGGCCAGCACTACCGCACTGGCGCTGGCGGGGATCGATCGCGACACGTCGGATCCGGATGGCGGCGTGATCCGACGCGGCGACGACGGCGAGGCGACGGGCGTCCTCCTCGAGAACGCCGGCAGCCTGGTCATCGATCGCGTCCCACCGCCCGACGACGAGAGCGCCAAGCGCGCGATCCGGGGATTCGGCCGCGAGCTGATGTCGCTGGGCGTTGTCGGCGCGCACGATCCGGGGTCGCTCGCGCCGGACGCGGGCAACCGGGCGCTCGACGTCTACGCCGCGCTCAACGACGCGGGCGAGCTGCCGGTGCGCATCCGGGCTTGCGTCCGGGCCGACGGCCTCGACGATGCGATCCGACGCGGGCTCCGCAGCGGGGCGCCGCTCGTCGGGGACGCGACCCGGCTCAGCTTCGGCTGGCTGAAGCTTTTCGCCGACGGCACCCTCGGCTCGCGCACGGCGGCGCTGCTCGAACCGATGGAGGGCACCGACGATCGGGGCTTCTTCGCCACGCCGCCCGAGCGGCTGGCCGAGCTCGCGACGCATGCCGCCGGCGCGGGAATTGCGACGATGATCCACGCGATCGGCGACCGGGCGGTGCGGACGGCGCTCGACGTGCTCGCGCCGACGGTCGGGTCGGTGGCGTTCATGCCGCGTCTCGAGCACGTCCAGCTATGCCATCCCGACGACCGAGCGCGATTCGCGAAGCATCGGATCGCCGCCTCGGTGCAGCCGGTCCACCTCCGCGAGGATGCGGCAACGGCGCAGCGTGACTGGGGCGGCCGCGCGGAGGACGAGGGGTACACCTGGCGAAGCCTGCTCGACGCCGGCGCGACGCTCGCCTTCGGTACGGATGCCCCGGTCGAGCCGATCGACCCGTGGCCGGGCATCGCCCTGGCCGTCCTGCGACGGGACCCATCGTGGGGCCCGGGTGCCGCGGCGTTCGGCCCGGACGAGGCGCTCACGCTCGAGGAATCGCTTCGGGCAGCAACGGTCGGACCGGCCGCGACTGTGAGGGATCCGCTTGGCGGCCGGCTCGTGCCCGGCTCGCTGGCTGACCTCATCGTGCTGCCGGCCGCGCCCCGCGAGAGCGGCGAGCGGGCTGCCAACTTCGCCAAGGTTCGGCCGCGGCTGGTGATGCTCGACGGCGAGGTCGTGATCGACCGCTGATGTCGCCCGACGCGGCGCCCGACGCGGCGCCCGACCTGATCGTCGCTGCGGCAGCGAGGATCCCCGCGCCCGGCTGCGGGTCAGCCGTCGAACGCGCGGCGGGCGTCGGCGAACAGGCCGTTCAGGATCCGTGGCGTCGAGGGGAAGGCGTGGATCGTGTCGGCCAGGATGACGATCGGCGTTCGGGCGCGGATGGCGAGCACGCACTCGTGGATCGCCGCAGACGCGTCCGGGCAGGCCATCGCGGCGCCGACGAGGGTCCGCGACTTCCGATCGACCACGATGGTGACGTGACCGCGCCGGGCCTGGACCGCGTAGCCGCGGGTCGAGGCGGCGAAGTCCGCGACGAACTCGATGGCGTCGAGGCCCTCGGCCTTGGCCTGCTCGAGGCTCAGGCCGACGAACGCCGCCTCGGGGTCCGTGTAGGAAGCGCGGGGCAGCGCCCGGTAGTCGGGGCGGACCGGGTCGCCGAGGGCCATCCGCACCGCGACCTCGCCTTGGTAGTGCGCCTGGTGGGTGTGCAGCTCGGGACCGGCCGGGTCGCCGATCACCCACAGCCCGTCGGCGATTCGGAGCCGGCCGTCGCGCGGGAACGGCGTTCGGCCGGTCGTGTCGACGCCGTAGGCCTCGAGCCCGAGGTCGTCGATCGGAAACTCGCGACCGACCGCGATCAGGATCGCGTGCCCTTCCGCGGTCGTCCCGTCGGACAGCTCGATGACGTGTGCACCGTCGCGCCCTGCCCCCGCGCGGGCCTTGATCGCCCGGGCGCCGAGACGCACGTCGACCCCATCCTCGCGCAGCGCCTCGGTCACGACCGCCGAGTTGCGCGGGTGGTCGGTGGGCATGAGCCGTTCGCCCGACTGGACGATCGTGACCGGCACGCCGAACCGGGCGTAGACCTGGGCGAGCTCGCAGCCCGTCGGGCCGCCACCGAGGACGAGCAGGCTGCGCGGCAGCTCGCGAGCGAGGGTCGCGTCGCGATTCGTCCAGACCTCGATGGCCTCGAGACCCAGCACGGGCGGGACCTTCGAGCTCGACCCCACCGCAATCATCACGTTCCGACCATGCAGACGATGGAGCGCATCGTCGTGGCGGACCTCGACGACGCCGGGCGCGGCGATCCGGGCCTCGCCTCGGTAGACGGCTGCCCCGGCCTTCTCGAGAGGCTCGATGTGGGCCGTGTCGTCCGGCTCGTCGGCGCCCGGTGCGCGGTTGATCATCCAATCGCGTCGCGCGGAGGCCTGCGGCCACGACCAGGCCGCCGGGTTGGCGTGGTGGCGGCCGGCGGAATCGAGCAACGACTTCGACGGGAGGCAGCCGATGTGCGGGCAGCTGCCGCCGAACCAGCGCCGGTCGATCACAGCGACGCTCGCGCCGCGGTGGCGTGCCTCGAACGTGGCCGACTCGCCAGCCGGGCCCGCGCCGATGATCACGAACTCGAACTCGGTCAAGGATTCCTCCGCCATTCGCGATGTCAGCCCGATTGTCGCGACGTGGCGCGCCGCTGGCGCCACGCTTCGTAGAGCAGGACCGCAGCGGCGGCCGACACGTTCAGGCTGTCCGCTGCGCCGAGCATCGGCAGGCGCACCGCGGCGACATCTGCGTCCCGCCACGCATCCGAGAGGCCGCTCGCCTCGCTCCCGAGGACGATCGCGAGCCCACCAGTGAGATCGGCCTCGACATGCAGCTCGGTGGCGTCAACCCGCGATGCGACGATGCGGACGCCGGCAGCGCGGAGCCACGCCGCGACGGCCGCCGCCGGCGCCGAGGCGACCGGAACGCTGAACACGGTCCCGACGCTCGCGCGGATCACGTTCGGGTTGAAGAGATCCGTGCCGCCGACAGAGATCACGGCGTCGGCACCGACTGCGTCGGCGGAGCGGAGAATCGCGCCCACGTTGCCGGGTTTCTCGACATCCTCGGTCACGACGACAAGGGGCGCCTCCGGCAGGCGGATGTCGGCAAGCCCGTGCGGCGGGGTCCGGATCTCCACGACGACGCCATCGGCCCGATCGCCGTAGGCGAGTCGCTCGAAGGCGCGCACGCCCACCTCCGTGACCTTTCGCGGCCCGGCTGGGCTTCCGCCCCCGAGCAGCTCCACGGCCCGGCGGCCTTCGGGGCTGTCGATCAGTTCGGGGCAGACGAACGCCTCGACGATCTCCACGCCGGCCTCGATCGCCCGGAGCGATTCGCGCGCCCCGTCGACGAGCGTGAGGCCGGTCGCCTCGCGCTCGCGCCGCTCGCGGAGCCTGAGCGCCGCCCGCAGCCGCGGGTTGGCAGGGCTGTCGATCACCGAGCTTGCCGTGGGCATCCGGGAATGGTGCCCGGTCATGACCCGGGGCGCGTCGCCGACCCGAGACGCGTGGCCCAGCCAAGCGCCAGCTGGGCCCCCGATGTG
>JBBQFS010000095.1:0-8846 GCA_038322255.1 Candidatus Limnocylindrales bacterium
CCTGTACGACCCGATCGTTGCCGATCCGGAGCGGATCATCACGAGCGGACACGACAACAAGACCGGGCGGGCGATTGCCATCCGCCAGGGCGAGGCCATCAATTCGAGCGCCCTGGCGTCGGTATTCCGCGGGATCATCGCGAACAATCGAGCCGGAGGCTGGCGCAGGTTGCCGAAGGCCTAGCGAATCACGACCGCCGCCGGGCGCATCGGCCCGCCCGCTACTGGGCCATATCGGAGAGGGTCGTCAGCAGGTAGCCTCGGCTGCGCAGGCCGTCGATCATGGCCTGGAGCGCGTCGGCCGTCTCGAAGCCGCCGAGGTGCATGAGAACCACCGACCCGGACTTGGCGCCGTTCACGACCTTGAGCGTCATCGATCGGGCCGTCGGGCCGCCCTGTGCCGTCGGCTTCCAGTCGATCGTGTCGATGTCCCACTTCACGTGCTTCGTGAACCCGACCTCGGCCGCCCACGTCAGGACGGCGGCGTTGGCGACGCCGTATGGCGCACGCCAGAAGGGCTTGACGGTCATGCCGGTGCAGCTGTTGATCCAGAGCTCGCCATCGGTGAGCTCCTTCTTGACCGCGGCTTCCGTCGGGCTCGAGCCCAGAGAGTTGCAGAAAGCGGCCTCCGCCCCACCCGGTGCGCCGCCGCCGCCCCGAACGAGGTCGCAGTGGTTCATCGTGTGGTTGCCGAGCTCGAACAGCTCGGGGTGGGCCTTGACCACCGCGAGCGCCGCCTGGCCCGCGGTCGCCCGGCTGATCGCGCCGGTCGGGAAGATCGTCGCACAGACGCCATTCGCGACGAGCAGGTTCAAGATCGGCACGGCCGGCGTCATCCGCCCGCCCATGTCAAACGTCAGCGCGACCCGGGCCGAGGCGCTGGCACGGGTCATGGGTATGGTCAGGTTCTCCTGCGCGCCCTGGTACCGGAGCCCGGTGGTACAGCCGCTCGAGCCGCCCGTCGGCGCGGTCACGTAGCGATTGGGCGCCGCGACAGCCGCGCCGCCGATGCCGATGAGATCGTAGGAGCCGCTCGTCCCAGCCCCAACCGAGGCCGGCTTCGTCGTGCCCGAGGCCAATCCCAGGACGTTGCCGTACCCGTCGTACGCGGTGACCAGCGCCTTGGTGAGGTACGAGGTCGCGGTTCGCTCGTTGCGGACCGAGCCGGCATAGTGCCGGCGGCCGAGCGAGTCGAGGTAGGTAGACGGTCCCGTCGCAACGAGCCCGCCCGCCGTCGCCAGCGCGATCTGGCCACTCAGGCAGCTGCCGGTCGTGGACGGGGTGCAGATGCGCAGCGTCGTCGACGCCCAGCCGGCCGGCCTTCGAGCGACGATCTCGAACGGGCTGCGGCTCCGGGGAGCCAGGATCGAGATGTCTGCGTAACCAACGGCGCTGCCAACGGCGGCACCGCCACGGTTCAGGAACGTGGCATCGATCTGGATCCAGCGCCGGGGCTCGGCTGTGTTGTTCAGCACTTCGCCCGCGACGTGGAGGTAGCCCGCTGCGTCGGTCCAGGTCGTCGAGGAAAGGATCGGAATGCCCCACGCCAGGGTGCGGAACCGCAGGGCATAGGGGCTGGTGGACTGGACGCCCACGAATCCCGAGACCCTGATGTAGTACGTCCCGACGCCGAGATAGCCCTCGACCTCGTCGAACAGGCGGCTCGATCGAAGCGATGAGCCGACAAGCGACAAGCAGCCCGCGTAGACCCGGAGGTCGAAGTCGGCGGGGAGGTTACCGAGGGTGATCTGGACGCGGCTGGCGCTCGAGAGGCTGAACTTGAACCAGTCGACGTCGGTCGCCGAGCCGATCGTGCCACCGAGCCAGGTGCCCTTGGAGCTCGCCGCGATCGTGCTCGAGCACGAGGCGGGCGTATCCGCCGCGGCGACCGCGCCGGGCGCGCCGATCGAAGAGAGGACGAGCGCGCCGAGCAGGCCGAGGGCGGCCCGTGACCTGCTGGACCGAACACCGAAGGTCGTCATGGCAATACCCGTTCATGCGATGCGAGACGAGCGTCAGGCTCCATCGCGCGTGTCGCGGGCGGGGTGCCAACGGCCAACAGTTACGTAACGAAGCGCTCCATCAGCGGATCGTGACGATGCCGACCATGCCGTAGGCCTCGTGGCCGGGCAGGTGGCAGATGTACCGGAGCGCGCCAGTCTGCTCGAACGTGACGGTGGTGACCCGCGTGAGGCCGGCGGGGATGACCATCTCCGTTGGGCGCGACGGATGCAGCAGCTCGGTTCCGGTCCGGTGAACGGCTTGGACGGCGTCGTCGCCGACGATCCATTCGTGATCGATCGGGTCGTCATTCCGCAGGGTGATCGTCACCGGGACGCCGACAGGCACGGTGAAGGCCGACGGTTCGAAGTGCGAGTAGTGGATAACGATCTCGATCGACGTTGCGGGGCGCGGGCCGCCGCCCGCGAGGGCAACGGCCGCGGCGCCCAGCACGACAAGCAGGGCGACGAGGCCCGCCCCGATCGCAAGGCGGGCCCGGCTGCGCGTCATCCCTGCGGGGTGAGGCGGGTGGAGCCCGGCCGGGCGAAGACGACGACGGCGATCAGGACGCCCAGGGCGACGATCGCCGCTACGAGCAGCCGTGTCCATGTCGCGCTCTCGATGACGATCGGGGCCGGCGCGTCGAACCCGGCCTGGACCCACGAGGGAACGCCCTGGCCGCTGGCGTCGATTGCCAGGTCATACGAGAGCTGCGGTGCGCTCGCGTCGACGGCGATCTTCGTCAGCCAGCCGCTCTTCGGCACCCAATCCATGCCGCGATCGGAGCGGAGGTCGTCGAGGAGGCTCTGGGTCGCGTTGTCGCTGTGGTCGAGGCGCATGCCGTTCGAGCCGGTCGGGGCAGGGAGGAACGCCGGCGCGCGATCGGTGAGGAGGAAGACATCGGCATCGATCCGGTCAACCCCGGTCTTGCCGAGCGCGAGGATGCGGATCGGGACCCACGGGTTCGGGGTCGGGATGCTGATGTGAACGGGCGTGCCGTCACCGATCGACTGGTCCTTGGCAGCCGCTGCGTCGGCATCGAACACCGCCGCCGCGAAGATCGGGCTGCGGCTGGCGTAGAACTGGAGGACCTCGGGCGCGTCAGGCGGGAGCCGGAAGCCGTGTTCCTGGGCCCACTGCCCGACATCGGCCGCGCCGCCCTTCAGGACGGTGATATCCAGGGCGTCGATGCGGACCTTCATGATCTCCTCGGCACCGCCCGCGGCGGCCCCGAGGCTGAACAACGGGGTGTCGCGCTTGGGGGTCGTCTCGCGGACGAGGCGCTGGAGGGTCCAGTCGCCGCCCTTCTCGATCGCAGAAGGGACGCCCGGCAGCGGGGTGATCGAGCCGAAGGCGCCGCCGCCACCCTGGAACTGGAATGCCGTGATGTAGTGCTCGACGCCGTCGTGGTAGCCGGCGAAGGTGGTAGTGCGGAGGAGGTTGACCGCTCCGTTCGGGCCGATCAGGCCGCCGCAGGCCAGTGTCGGCCCTGCCACGAAGATGGTTACCAGGGCGGCTCCGAGAAGAGCCATCGCCAGTCGTCGGCGCATCGTGAACCTCCGATAGGAGGCCGGTCCGGATCGGGCCGGGTCCTGGTGGCGGCGAGACGGCCTCGAGCGCCGTGCGGTTCCCGAGCCGTTCCTGCCTCCCCGGTTTCGGCCCCCCGAGCCGTACCATGGCCGCGATGGCCCACCCGCTCGTCGACCAGCTCAGGTTCACCCGTGGCGAGTGGTTGCGAGCGCTCCGTGGCGTCCCCGAACAGGACGCCCTGACCCGACTCGATCCCATGAACTCGATCGGCTGGATCGTATTCCACCTGGCCTGGCAGGAGCAGCTCAACCTCCTGACGCGGCTGGACGGTCGGACGCCCGTCCCTTCGGCCAATGAGCACGGCGTGAACGGCGAGCCGGCCTCGACGCCGGCATTTGCCGAGGCGATGAACGCCTGGCGAGCCATCACGCTTGCAACCGATCGGGTCCTCGACGGGCTCGATGAGGCGAGGCTCGCCGGGCGGCTGCCGAACGCGCCGCGAACCCGCCTGATCGGGTCGGCGATCCAGCGGATCATCTACCACTACTGGTTCCACATCGGCGAGATCACCGCCATCCGACAGATCCTCGGCCATGGCGAGGTGCCGGAGTTCGTCGGCGACATCGACGGGCTGGCGCCGTGGCGCCCCGCATCGACCGGGGCTCTCGGTGGCTCGGCAGCCTTGCCGTCAGCCGGGAAGCCCGCTTGACCGACGGCGCTCCGCCACAGGTCGCGGAGGCGGCCAGACAACGGTCGGCGGCGAGGGCCGAACGGGACTGGGCCACAGCGGACCGACTTCGGGCCGAGATCGAGATCGCGGGCTGGCGCGTGGTCGATTCGGGCACGGCCTATCGGCTCGAGCCTGCGAGCCCGCCGGACGTGGACGTCGGGGGCGAGATTCGGTATGGGCGTACGGAAGCGGTGCCGAGCCGCCTCGACGACCCACCGACCGGACTCGCGTCGATCATCGTCGTCGCGTCGTCTGATCCTTTGGAGACACGGGGCGTGCTGGACGCACTGGCAGCGTCGGCCCGTGAGGGCATCGACGTCGTCGTCGTCTCGGACGGGCTCCCGGATCGGGCGCTCGAAGGGCTGCCGCGCGCCGTGCTTCCGGGCTTGCACGGCCCGATTCCGGTCGAGCTTGTTCGCACGAGCGCGATCCTCGGCCAGGCCGCGGCTGTGAACATCGGCATCCGCCGGTCACGGGCCCCGATCGTGGTCGTGCTCGACCCCTCGATCACCCCGACGGGTGACGTGGTGACGCGGCTGATCGAGGCGCTCGAAGACCCGACGGTCGCCATCGCCGGCCCATTCGGGCTGCGATCCGACGACCTGCGCCGCTTCGAGGAGGTCCTCGCGCCGGCTGGTGGGGACCGGACTTCCGAGGCCGTCGATGGGGCTGCGATCCAGGGCTACCTCATGGCCTTCCGGCGTTTGGATGCCGCGGCGCGAGGCCCGCTCGACGAGGGCTTCCGCTTCTTTCGCAACCTCGACATCTGGTGGAGCCTGGTCCTTCGCGACGAGGGCGAGGGCCGATCGCCGCGACGGGCGCTGATGGTGCCGGGGCTGGAGCTGGAGCGCGCAGAGCCACGCGCCTGGTCTGCCGCGAAGCCGGCCGACCGCGAACGCCTGTCGAAGCGCAACTTCTACCGCGTGCTGGATCGCTTCCGAACCCGCCTCGACCTCGCCGTTCCGTAGAAGCGCGGCGCGTTGCGTCCGGCGCATCTTGACCCCCGGCGGCGTGTGGGAGGCCGGCGGCACGGTGAGCCGCGCTAGCTGATCCGCCTCCAGTCGCTGGTGCCGTCGGCGCGGTCGATTGGCTCGACGCCGAGGTCCCGCAGCTCGTCGCGCAGTCGATCGGCCGACGCCCAGTCCTGGTCGGCACGGGCACGGGTGCGGGCTTCGAGGTGCTCGGCGGCGCCGGCGGGCAGCTCGGCACGTGGCGCCTCGGCCACAGCGGCGCTCGCGGGAACGGCGAGCTGCAAGTCGAGCCCGAGCACGAAGTCCATGTCGAGCACGAGCCAGCGGCGCTCGTCGGCCGGGATGCGCGCGTGGAGCGTCTGCCGCGCGATTCGCAACGCGCTGGGCGTGTCGAGGTCGTCGTCGATTGCGGCGACGAACCGGTCATGCAGCGCACGGCCCTCGGCGGAGAAGGGGACGGCTGGGCCGTCCGCGCGGTCCGGCGGCGCTGCCGCGCTTGGCATCGAAGCCGCAACCGCGTCAGTCGCCGACGGTTCGCCATGGCCGGCGAGGCCTTCGGCGCGACCCTCGGGTCGATCGGGTGAGCGGCCGGCGCGCAGGACGGTTGGCAAAGCCCAAGGGCCATCGATCGGCGCCGACCCGAGCGCCGCCAGCTCGGCGCGCAACGACGCCAATCCCGCTCCGGCCGCCGCCAGCGACCGGTCGGACAGGTTGAGCTTCCGCGCGTAGCGCGCGCCGAGGCAGAGATAGCGGAAGGCCAGGGGATCAAGCCCGGCCTCGGCGAGCTCCGTGATCCGCTGGAAGTTGCCCGCTGACTTCGACATCTTCCGGCCGCTCATCAGCAGGTGCGCGCCGTGCACCCACAGCCGCGCCGGTGGGCCGCCAGTGACCGGCGCCGACTGGGCGATCTCGTCCTCGTGGTGCGGGAAGACGTTGTCCTCGCCGCCGGTGTGGATATCGAAGGTCGGACCGAGGTGGCGCAGGGCCATCGCCGAGCATTCGATGTGCCAGCCCGGAAAGCCCTCGCCCCAGCGGCTGGGCCAGCGCAGCTCACGCGAAGCACTGGCCGCCTTCCAGAGCGCGAAGTCCGCGGGATCGCGCTTGTCGGGCTCGACCTTCCCGCGGTGCCCGGCGCGGAGCTCGTCGAGCGAGTTGCCCGACAGCGCGCCGTAGCCGGGAAACGTCGAGACGGCGTAGTAGACGTTCCCGGCCGGCGTCGCGTACACGTGGCCAAGCTCCTCGAGCCGTTCGATGAGGCTCAGCATGTCCTCGACGTGGTCGGTCGCGCGTGGGTACTCGTGCGCGGGCAGGATGTTGACCAGCGCCGAATCGGCATGGAACGCCGCCTCGTACGCGTCCGCGATCTCGCGGGAGGGCCGCCCCTCGACGCCCGCGGCCACGAGCATCGGATCGACCTCGCGGCCCGCGTCGTCCGCCCGGAGGTGCCCGACGTCGGTGATGTTCTGGACGTGGAGGACCTCGACGCCGTGGTACAGCAGCGCGCGCCGGATGAGGTCGGCGAGCAGGAACGTGCGCAAGTTTCCGACATGGGCGTAGCGATAGACCGTTGGTCCGCAGGAGTACATCCGGACGCGGCCGGGCTCGAGCGGTTCGACCGGGCGGACCGACCGGCTCAGCGTGTCGTGGAGTTCGAGATTCATCAGGCGCGAGCCTAACGAGCAGGGCCCGTTCGCGTTATCAGACGTGGGGCTTCGCGACCCGCATCGTTCCCCCGGCGATGCGACGCGGGGCCTTCCCGTTCCTCGTTCACGCCGGGCCGTTCGGCCGGTTCCCGTGGTTGCCGCATACTCGCAGCATGCGTCAGTGGGCCTGCGTGGTCGCCCTGCTGCTCGGGCTCGCAGGCAACGGCTACGTCTCGACGATGCGCGTCCGGCTGCCGATCGCGATCGAGCGCCGACTCGAACCGACGACCGCCGGGCGCCGCACGAGCCGAAGCCTCGACTGGTGGCGCGCCTGACCCGACGCGTGCTCGGTCGACGAGCTGCTCGCTGCGGCGTTGGCGCCCTGCTCGCTGCTCTCGCCGTCCTCACCGCAATCGCGGCGGTCCGCCTCCCGGGGTCCGTCCAGGCGGTCGATCGCAACGAGGTCCGGATCCTCGCCCAGGCACCTGGGACGTTCGACCCGGCCGCCCAGGGCGACGCCGACACCGCGGCGGTCCTGGCCCAGCTCTACGAGACGCTGACAAGCTATGACGCCTCGCTGACGCTCCAGCCCGCGCTGGCCGCGAGCTGGGATGTCGCGGCCGATGGACGGAGCGTCGTCTTCCACCTCCGGCCCGGGCTGACCTTCTCGGATGGCAGCGCGCTGACGGCCCAGGACGTCGTCGGCAGCTGGCTGCGGCTCCTCGATCCGGCCTCGCCGTCGCCTCTCGTGGCGCTCATGATTGACGTACGAGGCGCCCGAGACCACCTCGCCGGCCGGGTCTCAGATCCTGCGAAGGTCGGCCTGAAGGCAAACGGCTCGGACGTCGAGGTTCAGCTGGACCGGCCCGGCGCCGATTTCCCGGCGATCGTCTCCGCCCCGATCTTCGCCGTCGTGCCGCCGTCGGCGTGGCGGGACCATCAGCTGGTGGTGGGCGTCGGCGGCGTCGTCAGCGGTGGCTACGTTGTCGCGGGCGTCAGCCAGAAGGAGATCACGCTCCAGCGGAATGAGCGCTACTGGGCCGGCCCCGCGCCCATCCGGACCGTGCGACTCGTGCTGGACATCGCCGGCCGGAGCCCGGTCGCGGCCTTCGAGGCGGGCGACCTCGACTACACCGGGATCTCGCTCATCGACGCGCCCTGGATTCCGTACGACCGCGGCCTCGGGCCACAGCTTCGAGAGACGCCATCCCTCGCGCTGACGTATCTGGGCCTCGACACGAAGAGCAAGCCCTTCGATGACGTCCGCGTCCGGCAGGCGCTCGGGGCGGCGGTCGACTGGGAGCGCGTCGTCGGACTCGCGGCATTCGGCGGTCAGGTGCCGGCCCGCAGCATGGTCCCGCCGGGAATCCCCGGCGGTGGCGACAAGAGCTGGCTGCCGAAGCACGACCCCGACCTTGCCCGCCGGCTGCTGGCCGACGCGGGCTATGCGGGGGGCGCCGGCCTGCCGACAATCCATTTCGCGGTGGGCCCCGCGGGCGTGGCCGACGGGATCAAGTCCGATCTGGAGCGTGAGCTCGGAATGCGCGTCGAGCTCGACATCCTCGACGATCCGCTTGGTCGGCTGAGCTCGGACCCGCCGAACATGTGGCTGACCGGCTGGATCGCCGACTATGTCGGACCGAACGACTTCCTCGGCGTGCTTCTCGAGCCCGACAGCACCGACAACCACGGCCACTGGTCGTCGGCGGCGTTCGACCAGGCCATTGCCGATGCGCTCGCGACGCGCGACTCGACCGCGGCGCAGGCGGCCTACGAGCGCGCGCAAGACGAGATCCAGCGAGAGGTGCCCGTCGTCCCGCTGTACGTGATCACCGACTGGGCCCTGTCACGCGACGGGCTGCTCGGGGCCGGCGGCAACGGCCTCGGGATCTTGCGGATGGCGGGCATGGCGTGGGCGCCATGAGGCGGCTCGGGCCCCTGTTGCTCATCATCGCGTCCAGCCTCGTCGCG
>JBBQFS010000096.1:0-8804 GCA_038322255.1 Candidatus Limnocylindrales bacterium
GAGCGAGAAGCTCGCGCCCATCGAGTTGCCGACGATGGCGGCGCGGCCCACGCCGAAGTGGTCGAGCACCGCGACGATGTCCTCGTGCGGGCCGTACTCGACGTCCTCGGTCGTCGATTCACCGAAGCCGCGCATGTCGTGCCGGATCACGCGGTAGCCTGCGGCGACCAGCAGCGGGACCACCGGATCCCACGCGCGCCGGTTCACGATCGCCGAGTGACGAGCAGGATCGGCGGCCCCTGGCCCTCGTCCTCGGCGGCCAGCCGGCCGCCCGGAACGTCGATCCAGATCGGTTGCGTGCTTGCTTCGGTCATCGATCGATCCTACCAGTGGGGCCTCCCGCCCAGGTGCGACGGCTCCGGCGGCCGAGCGGCTAGCATCCCGGGGCCATGTCCCTGCTCCTCCTGGTCGATCTCGACGGTGTCGTCTATCGCGGCGACGACCCGGTGCCGGGCGTCGCGGCGCTCCTCTCGACTCGCGCTGCCCAGGGCGACGACGTCGTCTACGTGACCAACAACTCGATGCACTACCGGGCCGACTACGTGACGCGGCTGACGGACCTTGGTGCCCCCGTCGCACCCGACCGGGTGGTGAGCGCGCCCCGCGCGACGGCGCTCTACCTCCAGGAGCGGCACCCCGAGGTGCGGCGGGTGCTCGCGGTCGGCGCGTCCGGCCTGGACCGCGAGCTGCGGGACGTCGGCCTCGATGTGGTGAATGCCGGCTTCGCTGCCGAGCGGATGGGGCGCGAGGGGATCGATGGCGTGGCTGCGGCGGGGGCGCCCCAGGCGGTGGTCGCAGGCGTCGACCCGCAGCTGACGTACCTGCGTATCGCCGCGGCGGCCGACTGCATCCGGGCCGGCGCGCGCTTCATCGCGACGAACCGCGACCCGGTCTATCCGACGGAGCGCTGGCTGCGACCCGGCGCCGGCTCGATCGTCTCGGCCATCGAGGTCGCCGCTGGGATCGCACCGATCGTCATCGGCAAGCCCGAGCCGTTGCTCATGGAGGAGGCCGCGCACGCGGTTGGCCGGGATCCAAAGGAGGCCATCGTGATCGGCGACGGGATCGTGACGGACCTCGCCGCCGCCAACGCCGTGGGCGCCCGCACGATCCTGATGCTCACCGGCGTGACGACGGGCGCGGCCCTGGAGGCGCTCCCCACCGCCGGCCGACCGTTCGCGGTCGCCGCCGACGCGAAGGAGCTTGGGGAGATCCTGGCCGGCCTGTCCGCGGGCTGATCCCGCGGTCGAGATAAGCTCAGGCGAGGGCCGCCCCTAGGTCGGGGACGCCGGCCGCCCACGCGTCGAAGGACTGCCGCAGTGGCGCGAGGGCGGCCTCGTCGGCAAAGGCAACGTCCAGCGCGAACCGATCGATCGCCCACAGCTCGGGCAGCGTCAGCCCGATCTCGGCGACGGCCCGGCCGTATTCCTCGGTCAGCGAGACGTCCGAAACTGTCGTGTCGTCGGTCGAGAGCGTGACCGGGGCGCCCGCGCGGTGGAGGCGCACCAGCGCGTGCTCCGCCAGGGAGGGCACGATGCCGGCCTGGACGTTCGAGGTGGGGCACAGATCCAGGCAGACGCCGCGGGACTTGAGCTCCGCGACCAGGGAGGGATCGTCGCTCGCCGCCTCGCCGTGGGCGATCCGCTCCGGCTCCACCTCGAGAGCCCGCCGGACCTGGGCCGCGCCGCCCCATTCGCCGGCATGGACCGTGATCCGGAGGCCGCCCGCGCGAGCCGCCTCGAACGCCCGGCCGTGCAGCAGGGGATCGGGGAACGCGGCCTCTGGGCCGGCGAGGTCCCAGCCGGTGAGGCCCCGGTCACGGAAGCGAGACGCCGTCTCGGCCAGGCGAAGGTTGTCGTCCGGGTCGTGGGATCGCAGGGCCGTGGCGATCAGCCGAACGACCGTGCCCGTTCGCCCCGCCGCCGCCTCGGCGCCGCGGACGACCGCCTCGATGCCATCGCCGAGCGAGAGCCCCCGGGCGAGGTGCAGCAGTGGGCCCCAGCGGATCTCGACGTAGCGGACGCCCTCGGCGGCCTTCGACTCGACGAGCTCGGCGGTGATCCGCTCGAGGGCCTCGACGTCCTGCATCAGCGCGATCGGCAGGTCGAACGCCCGGAGGAGCTCGGCCTGGTCGATGCAGCGCTCGGGCGCGACGAGCGCATCGAACATCCCGAGCCACGTCGTCGGCGCCTCGAGCCCGCGGGTCCGGGCCAGCGCGAGGGCCGTGGCCACGCGAACGGAGCCGTCGAGGTGGAGGTGCAGCTCGGCCTTGGGCATCGCCTCGATGAGCCGCCCGACCGCGCGGGGGATTGGCATATGCCGATGCTACGATCCCGGCGCATGTCGAGCGCGCCGAGTCGCACCTCGCCGTTGGTCGGGCGCGTTCTTCGCGGAATCGTCTGGGCCGTAATCTTCGCCGTCATCGCGGTCGGCGCCGCGGGCCTCGTGGGCCAGGCGTGGCACGCCCCCGGCAGCCCGTCCCGCGCGGAGCTCACGTATGCCGGCGACGTGGCCCTCGATCAGCGACTCGACGCCGCGACGGACCAGCTCAAGCTCATCGTCGCCAATGTCGACCTGCTTGCGACCGAAGCCAAGACGGCCCTCGAGGAGATCGCGAGCGCCGACCCGGCCGTGCTTCGGGAGAGCCTCCAGCGCGGTGACGAGATCGCCGCGACAATCGACATCTCGACGCGGGCGCTTCGCGACTCCGTCAGCACGCTGCCCGGTGACAGCCCCGGCGCGGTCATCGAGTACAGCAACGCGTCGCTCGTCCGGCGGGCCGCGATCGTGACCGCGACCGGTGCGGCCGCAAGTCTCGCGGCGGAATGGCAGCAGGTGACGGGTCGGGCGCTCGATGGCGCCCAGCTGACCACGCTCATCGCCGACCACGACCACAAGGTCGTCGATGCCATCGCTCAGGGCCGCGGGCGGCACTACGCCGAGGCGATTCCCATCCTCGACGACGCGATCCTGACCGTCGGCGAGGTCGTCACGCTGCGCAAGCGCCTGATCGCGGGGAGCGAGCAGACCGTGCTCGACGAGTGGATCAACCGGACCGGGGGCTACGACATCGCGCTGAAGGCCCTGTATGGTGCCCTCGACAAGTCGGGCGGCGTCGTGACAGTCGAAGTCCAATCGGCGCGCCGCGCGGAGCGCCTCGCGTTCGACCGGCTGCCGCCCGACCGTCGGACGATCATCCTGATCGTGGCCGAAGTGGCCCGCTGCGGGCTCACCCAGGCGGTGCTCGCGATCGAGGAGGCCCACAGCCGCATCGACGAAGCCCTCGCCGAGGCGCGCTGATCGGTCCAGTCCCGCGGCACAGCGCGGGCACTACACTCGCGCCGGGTCCGGCCAGATCCGGCAGGGCTCCCAGCCACCCGCCATCGTCTTTGCTCGGAGGAGTTCAACCCGTGCAGGTACGCGTCGTTGCCGATCAGCCCTGGGATGTCAAGGCCGACGTCCTCGTCGTCCCGATCGTCGGCCAGGCGACCTTCACGGGTCCGCTCGGTGAGCTCGACAAGCGGGCCGGCGGCGAGCTCAAGTCCCTGGCGGACTTCGGCGAGCTGCGCGGGAAGCGGTTCAGGACCGCGCTCGCGGCTTCGGGTGAGCTGGGCGCCGGGCGGCTCCTGGCGGTCATCGCGGGCGATGCGGCCGACCTCGATCGGGAGACGGTCGTCAAGATCGGGGCTTCGGCGGAGCGGCGACTCGCGGGGCGCGAGGCGCGCACGATGGCCGTGTGGCTAACGCCGTTGGCCGAGGCCCTCGACGGGGGCGCAGCGGCGGTCGCGGAGCTCGTGACTCGCGGGGTCGTCGAGGGCGGGTACGATCCGGCGACGATCTACCGCGAGGATTACAAGGACGGCCCGCCGGCCCTCGATGAGCTGATCCTCATCGCGCCGGGCGAGGCGGTGCCGGGGCTCGCGAAGGCCGCCGAGCGCGGGATCGTGATGGGCGAGGGCGCGAACATTGCCCGGACCCTGTCCAACCGGGCCTCGAACGACCTCAGCCCCGAGGTTCTCGCCGAGGAGGCCTGGAGCCTCGCCGAGAAGCACGACCTGTGGATCGACGTCATCGGCCCCGAGAAGGCGATCGACATGGGCATGGGCCTGTTCATGGCCGTCGGCCGGGGCAGCGACAACCCGCCCCGCATGATCGTCATGCGCTCGGGCCGCGCCGGGGCCAAGGACGCGCTGGGCCGGCACCTCGCGATCGTGGGCAAGGGCGTCTGCTTCGACTCCGGCGGCATCTCCATCAAGCCATCCGACCGGATGGAGGAGATGAAGATGGACAAGACCGGGGCCTGCACGGTGATCGCTGCGGCCGTCACGGTCGCGCGACTTGCCCCCGGGACACCGCTCCTCGTGCTCGCCCCGACGGTCGAGAACATGCCCGGCCCGCACTCCACCCGCCCGGGCGACGTCGTAAAAGCGCTCAACGGCAAGTGGGTCGATATCACCAACACGGACGCCGAGGGGCGCCTCATCCTGGCCGATGCGCTGACCTATGCCGAGACGCTCGGCGCCACCCATCTCGTCGACGTGGCGACCCTCACGGGGGCGGTCTCGCGGGCGCTCGGCGAGCTCGTATCGGGTGCCTTCGGCACGCCCCAGGGCTTCGTCGACGAGGTCTTCGCCGCGGGCGCGCGAGCCGGCGAGCGATACTGGCAGCTCCCCTTGGTCGAGGAGTACAAGGCGGACATGGAGAGCTGGTACGGCGACCTCGTCAACTTTTCGCGCAACAACGAGGGCGGGCTCGTGAAGAGCGCCCTCTTCCTGGGCGAGTTCGTGACCAAGCCTTGGGTCCACCTCGACATCGCGGGCACGGGCTACATCCGGAAGATCACCCCATACGCGGCGCGCGGAGCCACGGGGGTGGCCCACGCGACCCTGGTGGAGCTCGCTCTCGCGGGCGCGAAGGCCTGACCGCCGAGTGATCGACGCGGCGCCGCTCGCGGCCGCGGCGCTCGGGCTCGCATGGGGCTTCGTCGCGGACCGGATCGCCGCTCGCGGGCCGGCCCACGAGGACGGCGCGACCCGGCGGATGGACTGGCGGACGGTGCTCGTGGTGCTGATGGGCGGCGCGGCGTTCGCGGCCACGGTGGCGAGATTCGGCAGTAGCCCGGGGCAGCTCCTCTTCGTCGGAACCTACATCGTCGCGCTCGTCCTGCTGTTCGCGACGGACCTCGACCAGCGGCTCCTGCCGGACGTCATCACCCTGCCGCTGATCGGCCTGGCCCTCCTTGCGTTCGTGGCCGGTACCGGCCCGTACGTGCACACGGTCGAGGACCTCGCCTGGGCTGCTGCCGCGGCGATCGTCGTGCCGACCGCGCTCTATCTCCTGGCGATCCCGTTCGGCGCCGGGGCCATCGGCCAGGGCGACCTGAAGCTGCTCGTCAGCGTCGGCCTCCTGACGGGCGCCCTGAACCTGTTCTACGCCCTCGTCGCGGGCGCGCTGCTGGCGGGCCTCGTGGTGGGGGTCCTGGTCTTCACCCGGCGGATCACGATGAAAAGTTTCGTTCCGTACGGACCGTTCTTGATCGCCGGGACCCTCTGGGCCATTCTGGCCCTCCCCCAGCCGTGACGAACGTACGGGTTAGCGCACTTCAGACCTTGCAGTAGCATGTCGACGTTGGCCGGTAGAGGCACTCACCGGCGAGCGAAACCAATACGGCCCCAGAAGCCGACGGAGACGCCCGACCGATGAAGACGCCATTCGATGCGCCACGACATGCCTGATCGTCGAGGCTGGTCCTCCAGCCCGAGATCCCGCTTCGGCAACCGTGCCGTCCTGCTGCTCTTCGTCCTTACGACCTTCGGCGGATTGTTCACGTCCGCGACGCCCAGGACCGCCTCGGCCAACCAGCTCAATGACGCGTACGCGAAGCAGCAGGCCCTCCAGAAGCTCATCGCCAAGCAGAAGGCCTCGATCAAGGACCTGAATGCAGGCCAGGCCGAGCTCGCCTCGCGAATCTCGTCGACCAAGAGCTCGCTTGCCGCAATCAACGCCAACCTGCTGACCGTCAAGACCCAGATCGTTGGGATGACGGTCGATATCGCCAAGAGCCAGAACTCAGTCGACGAGCTGTCCGCCACGGGGGTCCGGCTCGACGCGGAGCTCGCCCAGATCGAGGCCGACGCAGCGACCAAGCAGACTGAGCTCGACGCGAGCAAGGTGCTGCTCGCGTCGCGGATCCGCGAGGCCTACGACACTGATCGCACCTCGATGCTCCAGACGATGCTGTCGGGCGGCGACTTCACCGACGTGCTGACCGAGGTGGGCTACCACCTCGACTTCGCCGAGCAGGACAAGATCCTCGGCGCGCAGATCCAGGACGACCAGGCGATCCTCAACGTGCTCCACCAGAACGTCGAGCTCGCAGGGCAGCAGACAGCCGAGCTGCACACACTGGCGGCGGCTTCGAAGAAGGAGCTCGATGCGCAGCTGGCGGAGCTCGCATTCGCCCGCAAGCAGCTCGCCGCGCTCGAGGCCGAGACCGCGCGGCTGCTCCGGTCGCAGCAGGCGGCCTACGCCAGGATGGCCGCGGACAAGGCCCGGATCGGCGCAGCCATTGCGGCCGCCGAGCATTCACGGAAGGTCCTCGAAGCGCTCATTGCCAAGCTCGTCAAAGAGGCCATGGCCCGCGGCGGCATCCCCTCGGAGTACAACGGCAGCCTGCAGTGGCCCATGAACGGCCGCATCACGCAGGAGTTCGGCTGCACCGGCTTCAGCTGGGAGCCGCAGGTCGGCAGCTGTGCCCACTTCCATCGCGGCATCGACGTCGCGAACACGATGTACACGCCGATCTTCGCAGCTGGCGCGGGCAAGGTGGTCTACTCGGGCCAGAGCCCGTACGACCCGGCGTGGATCGTGATCATCGCCCACTCCGAGCACCTCGTGAGCTGGTACGGCCACATCGACAACCAGGGACACCGCCCGGCCGTGCACGTCGGCCAGTACGTCTCCCAGGGCCAGCTGATCGCCTACGAGGGCATGACCGGCAACACGACCGGGCCGCACCTCCACTGGGCCGTGCAGCTCGACGGCAACTGGGTCAACCCGCGGCTCTTCCTCCCGCGCTGATCGCGCCGCGGGCCTGAAGCCCGCGCCTGGCGAAACCGGACGTCGCCGCTCACACGGGATGTTGCCAGCCTGCTAACGCAGCCCGATCGGGACCCGCCACGACCCGGTGCTACGATTCCCGCTGGCGGCCACGATGCAGGAGGGGCCCGAGTGAAGCGGACGATGGCGCTCATCCTCGCGGGCGGTGAAGGCGAGCGCCTCTCGATCCTGTCCTCGGTTCGCGCCAAGCCGGCGGTGCCCTTCGGAGGCAAGTACCGGATCATCGACTTCTCCCTGTCGAACTGCGTCAACTCGGACATCACCGACGTCCTCGTCCTGACGCAGTACAACCCGCATTCGCTCAACGACCACATCGGGCTCGGGCGGCCGTGGGACCTCGATCGGAACAACGGCGGGGTCAAGCTGCTGCAGCCGTACATCGCGCGCGGCCGCGTCGCCGAGTGGTACCTCGGGACCGCCGACGCGGTGCTGCGCAACATGAATGTGATCGAGCGTTCCGATGCCGACACGATCGTGATCCTGGCCGGCGACCACATCTACAAGATGGATTACCAACCGTTCGTCGCCGCACATCGGCGCCGTCGGGCCGATGTCACGGTCGCCGTTCGGCGCGTCCCCCTCGCGGATGCGACGCGGATGGGCATCCTCGCGCTCGACGATGGCGATCGGGTGACCGAATGGCAGGAGAAGCCCAAGCAGCCCAAGAGCGACCTTGCGTCGATGGGCGTGTACGTCTTCACGAAGCGGGCCCTCCGGCGCTGGCTCAGCGAGGAGCACATCGACTTCGGGCGCCACGTCATCCCGGCCATGCTCGACGGCGGAGCGCGGGTCTTCGGCTATCCCTTCACCGGCTACTGGCAGGACGTCGGCACCATCGAGTCGTACTGGGAGGCAAACCTCGCGCTCTGCGAGGACCGGCCGGAGCTCGACCTCTACGACCAGGACTGGGTCATCCACACCCGCTCCGAGGAGCGTGCGCCGGCCAAGGTCGGCGCGACCGCGCAGATCCATCGCAGCCTGATCAGCCACGGCTGCGTGATCGACGGCACCGTCGTGAACAGCGTCCTCTCGCCGGGCGTCCGGGTCGACGTGGGTGCGGTCGTGCGCGACTCGATCGTGATGTTCGACTCGGTCATTCGCGCCGGCGCGGTCGTCGATCGGGCGATCTTGGACAAGGAGGTCGTCGTCGGTCAGGGCGCCATCGTCGGCGAGGGCCCGTACGACGGCCCCCCAAACCGCCAGGAGCCGGGACGCCTCAATACCGGCCTCACCGTGGTCGGCAAGCAGTCGATCGTGCCCCGCGGGGTCCGCCTTGGCCGCAACGTCAAAATCGGCGGCGGCGTCAAGAGCTCCGACTATGCGGCACGCGTCGTCAAGGCCGGCGGGTCCGTCGAAGCCGCGCCTGCAGCGCGAAAGGCTCGCGCCAACGCGGCCGCGGCCAAGGCCACCCAGGCCCCGGGCGATGCCCGCGATGCCCGCGATGCCCGCGACGCCCGCGACGAGGCCGCCTCCGCCAGCTAGCTGCCCGGCTGCTGGCGATGCATGTCAACTAGCGGCCGGACCGCTGGACGCTTCCGCCAGCTATCTGGTTGGTGTCCCTAGAGTTGGTGTAACAGCGGACCGGCCGACGAAGCAGTCGGCCACCGAGTCATCCTCACGACGTTGGAGTTAGGAACCGACGTCGCAAGAGGTGAACCCGATGGCCGAGGACAGGATGGCCGCCC
>JBBQFS010000097.1:0-8254 GCA_038322255.1 Candidatus Limnocylindrales bacterium
AGCGGTGGATGGAGTCCGGGGTGATTGCAGGGGAGGCCAGAAGCATGGAGATGCTCCTGGTCGACCGCGCCCGCGGCGGCGATCACGACGCGTTCGAGGCTCTGCTCGAGCGTCGCATCGATTCCACCTTTCGGCTCGCCCTCGCCATTCTCGGCGACGAGGCGGAAGCCAGGGACGCAACACAGGAGGCATTCGTGCGCCTGTGGCGAAACCTGCCGGCGCTTCGCGACTCGCGGACATTCCAGGCCTGGTTCGGTCGAATCGTGGTCAACGCGTGTCGATCGGCGATGCGCGGACGCCGCCGTCGCTTGGTGCGCGAGATCGGGATGGCCTCGCTACCCGATGGCGGCGAGGGGCTGTCGCCGAGGGGAACGCCCCACGACGATCGGATCGCAAACCTCGATCTCCTCGATCGAGCACTCGAGCGGCTTTCAGTCGGTGACCGCACGCTCCTTGCCCTGCATCACCACGAGGATCTCTCGCTCGAGCAGATCGGGCGCCAACTTCTGATCCCAGCCGCGACGGTGAAGTCGCGCCTCTTCTCCGCGCGGCGGGCGCTGCAGCGGGCACTCGAGGTCGAAGGACGATGAATCGCTTTGATTGGATCGACGACACGGCTATCGCGGCGGCCTTCGCGCGGCGTGCGGCCCGAGGAAGCTCTACCGGGCTCCGCGAGGCGATCGTCGCCCAGACAGCGCCAGCGGCCCAGGTCCGGAAAAGTCGCTGGCTGCGAATGCCGGAGCTCGGTCTGCCGCCACGCACGGCGTTGGTCCTGTTGGCGGTCGTCGCGAGCCTGCTCGGCGTCCTCCTCGCAATCCTCATCGCGGGCCAGTCGACACCGGTGCAGCGGCTCGGGCTCCTCGTCTACACCCGCGACGGCGACGTCTTCATCGCCGAGCCCGACGGCTCTCATGCCGTTCAGGTGGGCCACGACGACGCGATAGCGTTCAGCAATCCGGTCTGGTCGCCCGCCGGGCGCTGGGTGGCTCTTGGCAGCGGCTACGATGGCGCGTTCCTGCTTGATACCGAGAGCGTGACGATTCGACGACTTCCCGGAAGGGCCTTTGCTGCCTGGTCCTCCGATGGACACTCGCTGGCACTCTTCGCCGACGAGCCAAGCGGCCCGGTGAATGGCGAACTGGCCGGGTTCGTCCGGGTTGTCGATGTCGACACCGGTACGACCAGGGACGTCCGAGCCACGACCGGAGAATCAATCCATATGCCACTTGCCTGGTCGCCTGACGGACGGTGGTTCCTCGCTGAAGTCAGCACTATCCAAGCCGCCCCAGGCGCCGATCGCGAGTGGTTCGCGCGCATCGACGCCGCATCCGGGACCGTTCAGAAGATCGAGCCATTGACCCATCTGAACCATGCCGACGCAGTGTGGGCGCACGACAGCACCCAGTTCGTCTACACGAGTCACGATCCATGCCCCGAGCCGGGGTGCAAGGGGGTGCTCGTCGTCCAGGATGCCGAGCTCCAGGCCCGGGTCACGCTTGGTGACGCGGCGCAGCCCTACGGGATGCACAGCGGGACCTGGTCGCCCGACGATCAGTGGCTGGCATTCGAGTCCGGGCCCTTCATCCCCTCGCAGCTCTGCTGCGCCGCCATGCCGTCCGGACCGGTTCTCGGACACGCGACCATCTCGATCAGCCATCCCAACGGGAGCGGCCTTCGGGTGCTGCTCGTGGACCCGCCACCCCTAGCGTCTCTCTCGTGGAACGCAGCCGGGACAGCCGTTGATTACACCGAGCTGGAGCCCAGCGGTCGCGAGACGGAGGTCCGCGAGATCAGCATCGCCGATGGGAGCATCAAGATCGTGGCGCCGCGAGCGAAGCCGCCGATTGGCGTCGATGACTACGCCTGGCAGACCATCATCGGCAACGCGCCAATTCCCGACCTCCCGGGAGCGCCTCCGTCATCGCCGCCGGTGCCCTACTCCGGCCCCGCACTCGCTCGACCCGCGGCCGCTCCGCCGGCGGATCCCGCTCCTGCCTGGCGCGGCCTGGGGCTGAGCAACGACTGCTCCTCCGGCGAGGTCACCTTCGCTACGTGGGCGTTCACCGTGGTCGGCCCCACTTGCGACAAGGGCCCAGGAGTGTCTTGGTCCCCGATCGGCGGTGCGTACGCGAGCGACAACGGGGACGGCAGCCTGACGATCACGCGGCCCGACGGGACGACCGTGAGGACTCCGGCACTGCCCCTCCCCGCGCTCGTGCTTCCACCGTCGGCAGAGATCGCCTGGTCGCCAAACGGGAGGTGGCTGTCGTACCTCGTGGAGGGCTTGGATGCGGAGTCGTTTACGGCATCGGCGCCGACGATCGTCATGGTCGCGGCAGATGGAACGGGAGTCCGGACGCTCCCGGGACGGCCGTCGTGGTCACCCGACGGGAGCCATATGGCCGTCCAGGACGCGACAGGCGAGCTGCTTGCCGGGCATGCCGACGCGTCGGATCTCACATCCATCGGTGTCCTGCCGCCCCCGGTGACGTGGGCCCCTGATGGCGACGCGTTCGCCTTCATCAGGGACGGCGATCTGTGGATCGTCGGGATCGACGGGCACGACTTGCGTAACCTGACGGAGTTTCCCCTTGGCGGTGCCAGCGGCGCCGCCTGGTCGCCGGACGGGCGGTCGATCGTCGTCCTCCAAGGCTCCCAGCTGTGGGTCATCTCGACGGATGGCACCCGCAGTAGGTCGATGCAGGCAGAAGATCGCGAAATTTTCGAGAACGTCACGTGGTCGCCGGACGGAAGCAGGTTCGGCGTCTCACCTGGCGGTCGCGGAGTGGCGATCGTCGAAATTGCCGACTGGAGCGGCGGACTCCTTGAAAGTGTCACAGGCCGCATTTCTTGGTCGCCGGACAGCAACTTCGCGGCATTCCTCAACTTCGCGGGGCCCGTGAGCATCGCGAACGCAGACGGATCTGGGTTCCACCAGATATGGACCACAACGGGCGACAACGCACCCCCGGCCGCGCTCGCCTGGTTGCCGTGACCCGACGACCCGCGGCGGTGCCCAGATGAGCCGGGCGGATCATCGAGTGATGCGACTCACACACCCAGCTTCGCCTGCTCCGGCCCGTTCTAGTTAGGACGGGCGGTCGATTCCGCTTCGCCGTGATCGTGCTCCTTGAGGCGCGCTCGGTAGCGGGCGGCCTTGGCCTGGTTGCCGCAGCTGCGCATGTCGCACCAGCGCCGACGGCCGGTCGGCGAGCTGTCGAAGAAGGCCCAGCGGCAACGGTCGTTGGCGCAGACGCGGAGGCGCTCGGGCCGGCCGGTGGCGAGCTCCTCGACGATCGCCTCGGCGATCACGGCGAGGGCGTCGTCGACCGGTGTTTCGGCGTGGCGGTGACCGATACGGATGGCGCTGCCGCCGAACTCGAGGCGGGTCGGGCGCCGCGACTCGAGCACGGCGTTGACGAGATGGACGGCGTCGGGCTCCGGCTTGCGGCCATCGACCACCGAGTCCACGACCTCGCGCAGCGCGCTGCGAACTCGTCGGATCCGCGCGAGCTCGTTGTCGCCGAGGCGGATGCCCGCGTCAGGATGCACGAGCTCGTGCTCCAGGAACCACATCGCCGCGTCAGACGGGCGGACGAGATGCTCGTCGGTCTGGTGCTGCTCGTCAGATCGGCCGTGGCCGGGGTGAAGCGTGTTCAGGAAGTCGAGGGCTGACTCCAGATCGATGCCGTGAGAGTGCTCGGCCGGGTTGATGTTCTTCATGACGCTAACCACCTTATACCGGTTGACAGGTTACGCGCAAGAGGGTAATCTTCAGTAGTAACCAGAAATGAACCCCAAAGGGGTTACGGAAGGAATTGGAGGTGCCAGATGGGTCTCTTGATTGTCATCGTTGTGACCATCGGGATCATGACCGTCCTCGGCATTACCACGCTCAATTGGGACGTGCCCTCCCCGAAGCCGTACGGCCACGACCACACGCGGTACTTCGGCTAACCCAACCGTGATCGCCCCCACCTCGGAGAACCAGTCGCCATGAATCCCTTCGTTGCCTACCTCGCCGCCATCCACCTGCAAAACCTGCTCGACGACGCAGCCATGTCCAGGCGAGCCCAGCTCGCGCGGGCGTCCCAGCCTGGCGTTCCGGCCTGGCGCCGGAGCCTCGGCGGAGTCCTCGTCTCGGCCGGCCGATCGCTCGATCCGACCGTCGGTCCCGAGCGCGGGGCCCGCCGCAGCGACGCTGGCGTCGGCCGTGCCGTCGCCGGCTGACACATTGCCGACCGCGTTTCGTGACCCACTCGGGAGCGCGCGCGATTTCGTATCGTCACTCACTGTGACCGACCCGAGCACCGAATCCGGGCCTCGAGCCCCTCGAGGCCTCGCCGCCGCCACCTGGGGCCCCGGCCGCCTCGACCTGTTCTGGGTCGACGACGACCGGGCCCTTTGGCATTCGGCGTCGGTCGAGGGCGTCTGGGCCCAGCCCGAATCGCTCGGTGGGCAGCTCGCGTCGGGGCCGGCGGCCGTGGCCTGGGCGGTCGACGAGATGGAGGTCTTCGCCGTCATGGACGATGGCGAGCTCTGGAACCGCTACTGGGATCGGACCTACTGGCATCCCTGGGAATCGCTCGGCGGCGAGCTCGCGGGCACGGCGACGCCCGCAGCGTCGTCGTGGGGCGCCGATCGGCTGGACGTCTATGGCCGAGGTGTGGATGGCCGAACCTGGCATCGCTGGTGGGACGGGATGCGCTGGGTTCCCTGGGAGCAGCTCGATGCGGGTGCGGGGGACGCCGAGTAGGCGTCAAATCCCTCCGCGGTCAACGAAATAAGCCGTAGATAAGCGTCCCTCAGTAGATTTCTGGGCACGTCCCGTCCGACGAAGTGCCCCGACGGACGGGACGTTTGATTTCCGGCCCGCCGAGTCGCCCGTCGACACCCGCCGGTGCCCTGGACGAGCCGCCCGCCGAACTCTCACTTGCGCTGCCCGCGTCGAAGATCATCGCCCGCCCGCATCCCGCCGGACGAGGCTCCGTGAACCAGTCACCGACGCCGTGGCGCGTGTTCGATACTCCGGCGGCGCCGGGAGCAAGCCCAGGGGCTGCAGGTTTGTTGCCAACGACACCGCCCATGCCCGGTCCGGCATACCCCCGCCTTGCCATGGCAGGACTCGTCGGCGCGCTCGCGATCGGCGGCCTTGCCATCGTCCTCGCGGTCGGAGGCTCGGGCGGCACGACCATCGATGGTCCCGAGACGAGATCAACTGCCCGGGCCTCAAGTGGGCCCGGATCGACGTCCAGCGAGAAGGAGCTGGTCGTCGATGTCGCCGGCGCAGTCGTCAAGCCCGGCGTTTACCGGCTCGCATCGGGAGCGAGAGTCGGCGACGCAATCAAGGCAGCCGGAGGCTTCGGCCCAAGGGTCGATGTCGATCGCGTCGGGGTCGAGCTCAACCTCGCCGCGGCGCTATCGGACGGCGGCCAGATCCGGGTGCCTTCGCGGGACGATCGGGCGGCGCGCGCCGCCGGAGGCTCGGGCGGTTCCGGCTCGGGTGGTTCCGGCTCCAGTGGGGGCGGGGCGGCGGGCGGCGTGGTCAACCTGAACAAGGCAACGCAGGCTGAGCTCGAGGGCCTCCCCGGAATCGGCCCGGTGACGGCCGGCAAGATCCTGGAATCCCGTGCCGGCGCGCCATTCCGGTCCGTCGACGAGCTCCGTGAACGCGGGCTCGTGGGCGAGAAGACGTTCGCGAAGCTCAAGCCGCTCATCACGGTCGGCTGACCCATGCAGGGGCCGGCCTGGCTCGGCATCGGGGCGGTCGTCGGCGCGCTCGCGGTTGCCTGGCCCGGTCGGGCCTCGACCCTCCTCGGTGGAGCGGCGCTCCTGGTGCTGGCCATCGCGTGGCGCCGGGCGCGTCCAGGGCTGACGCGCTCGTGGCTGCTGCCGATCGCTCTCGGCGTGCTCCTGATCGGCCTCCGCGAGGTGGTCGGCGGGCCGCCGGCCGCTCCGCCCGCGTCCATCCCTCCCGGCGATGGGCCGTGGGCCGGGACCGTCGTGTCGGTTGGAGCGGTGCGCGAGGGAAATCGGCCGGCGGTCGTCCGTCTCGATCTCACGCCGCCGGTCGTCGTCGCAGCGACGCTGCCGTGGTATCCGCCCGTCGTACCGAGCGATCGGGTGACGCTGGAGGGAGGCATCCGGCCGCCACCGGTGAGCGAGTACGGCGCGTACCTGACGAGCATCGGTGCCATCGGCACGCTTCGCGCCGACAAGCTAGAGGTTCTCCCACCGACCGGCAAGCTCGAGCGCTCGCTGGAAGGCCTGCGCCGATCGGCGGGTGATGGGCTTGCCAGGGCCATGCCGGAGCCCGAGGCCGGCCTGGCCGCAGGAGTCCTTCTGGGCCTTCGCGATCGTGTCGATCGTGACCTCGCCGCCGACTTCACGACCGCCGGCGCCAGTCACGTGGTCGCGATCTCGGGCTGGAACATCGCGATCGTCGCCTCGACCATCGGGGCGCTCGCCGGCGGGGTCGGCCGCCGACGTCGCGCGATCCTGACCGCTGTCGCGATCGTGCTCTACGTGGCGTTCGTCGGACCCTCCGCGTCGGTCGTGCGTGCCGGGGCCATGGCCGGTGTTGCGCTCCTCGCGCGCGAGCTTGGTCGCCCGGGAACTGCCGCGGCTGCCTTGGGCTGGGCGGTCACGACGATCCTCCTCATCGATCCCGCGTCGGCGTTCGACGCCGGATTCCGCCTGTCCGTCCTCGCGACCGCGGGCATCGTCGCCTGGGGCTCGACCCTCACCAGCCGGCTCTCCGGACCGGAGCCGAGGCGGCCCCGGCGCTGGTTTGCCGACATCCTGGGGGTGTCCCTCGCTGCCCAGGCGGCGACGTTGCCCATCATCCTGAGCGACTTCGGTCGATTCTCGCTGGTCGCGCCTGCGGTCAACCTCGTGGTCGTCCCAATGGTCCCACCGGCGATGGCCGCCGGCGCGCTGGCGCTCGGCGCTGGGATGCTCGCGGGACTGGGGCTGCCCGCAGTGATCGCGACGATCACTGGTCTACCGGCCTGGGGCATCTACGCCGCGATCGTGGGCGCGGTTCGAATCGGTGCGGACCTGCCGCTGGCGAGCGTCGAGCTGCTCCCGCCGTGGAACACCATCGTCGCTGGAGCCGCCGTCGTGGCGATCGCGGTCGCGGCCCGGTGGGGCGACAGGCTGATGGCTCGCGCCCGCTCATCGATGCCGATCCGGGATGCAGGTCGTGGAGGCCCCTTGGCGCGTCCGGCGAACGTTGCTCGGCGGGCTCGTGAAGGCCCGAAGTCAAGGCTCGGACGCCTGGCGTTGGCCGCCGTCGTCGCGACCACGATCGGGCTCGCGGTCGTCCTCGTCCACCGTCCGGACGGCGTCGCCCGGGTCGTCGTGCTCGATGTTGGACAGGGCGACGGAATCCTGGTCGAGAGCGGCCAGGGTGGCCGGATGGTTATCGACGGCGGTCCGGATCCAGGCCGGCTGCTGATCGCGCTCGACGAGCGACTCCCGCCATGGGATCGCCGGATCGACATCCTCGTCCTGACGCATCCCCACGAGGACCACGTCGCCGGGCTCGGGCCACTGCTCGCTCGGTATCGCGTCGGGCGCGTCTACGAGCCAGGGATGATCGGGCCGGGCCCGGGGTATCGGGCCTGGGGCGCCATCCTCGCAACCGAGGGCGTTCCTCACGGGCGACTCTCGACAGGCGACCAGCTCAGCCTCGACACGATCCGATTCCGTGTCCTGTGGCCCGATCCTGGGCGTGTCCCGGAGCGGCCACCCGATGGCGGCACGGGCATCAACAACGTCTCGATCGTGCTCCTCGGCGAGGTTGCCGGCCATCGCTTCCTGCTCGCGGGCGATGTCGAGGAAGGCGTCGACCCGGAGCTGCTTGCGCGCGGGCTGCCGCAGGTCGATCTGCTCAAAGTTGCTCATCACGGCTCGCGCACCGCGAGCACCAGGCCGTTTCTCGAAGCTGTGCATCCGCGCGTCGCCGTGGTTTCGGCCGGTGCGGGCAATCCGTACGGCCATCCGGCGCCGTCCACGATCGAGCGCTTGCACGAGCTCGCGGGGCGCACGTATCGCACCGACACCGACGGGGCCGTCGAGATCGCCTTCGACGGTGCAGCCATGCGCGTCAAGACGGGCGGGCCGCGCACGACGGGCCGGACCGGATCCGCGGTCGGGGCGATCGGCGCGGTCGGGGCGATCGGCGCGGTCGGGGCGATCGGCGCGGTCGGCGCGGTCGAGGCGATCGGCGCGGTCGGCGCGGTCGGCGCGG
>JBBQFS010000098.1:0-8170 GCA_038322255.1 Candidatus Limnocylindrales bacterium
GCGAGCTCGCCGAGCGAGATGTCGGCCGGCGACATCGGCGTCGTGAGGATCGAGGCGAAGGTCTTGTCGTAGTTGAGCTTGAAGAAGAAGTTGAACGTGCTCTCGGTGATGGCGCCGTTCATCGACGACGCGGCCAGCAGCGCCGGCGCCACGAACAGGGCATACGGGATCGGCTGCCCGCCCGGACCCGCGACGTCGCCGACGAGCACGCCCAGACCGAATCCGATCGACAACAGGTAGAAGAGCGGCTCGAAGAAGCCCGATAGCAGGACGACCCAGGTGTGGCGGTAGACGAGCAGGTTGCGCTCGATCATCAGCAGCGCCCGGCGGCTGCCGAAGGCGAACAGCGGCGTGATCCGTAGCGCCGTCATCCGGTCAGCCCTTTTCCAATCGCGCGTCGATCGTGCGGATCGCGAGCAGCGCGCCAGCGCCCGCGATGGCGACGAGGATCGCGACGTGGATGAGCGCGAGCACTGGCGCATCGCCGATCGTGCCGAGCATCAGCGCCCGGGACACGACCACGCCGTGCCACAGCGGCGAGAGCCAGGCGACCGGCTGGAGGAACCACGGCAGGCTCTCGATCGGGAAGAAGGTGCCGCTGAACAAGAAGAGCGGCGTCACGCCGAAGCGGAAGATCGTCGCGAAGCGGTCGGGCCGCCGTTGCGTCGCGGTGAAGGCCATGATCGGCGTCGCGAACGCGAGGCCCGTGAGCACGGCGACCGGGATGGCCAGGACGATCAACGGCGAGCGGCTCGCCCCGAAGAGCACGATCACGACGGCGAAGATCGACGCGACCAGCGTCAACCGGGCGGCGATCCAGGCGATGTTGCCGAGGGCCACGTCCCTCGGGCGCAGCGGGGTCGCGTACATCGCGTGGAATGTCCGGCTCCATTGCAGTCCGTTGAGGATCGGGAAGCTCGCCTCGAACGAGCCCGTCTGCATGACGGTGGCGGCGAGCAGTCCGGGCGCCAGGAACTGGAGGTAGCTCACGCCGGCGAGCACCGAGTCGGCAGATCGATCGACGTAGACGCCCAGGCCGAAGCCCATCGCGGCCAGGAACAGCGCCGGGATCCCGAACGAGCTGAAAACCGACGCGCGGAACGTCCGTCGGTACTGCCGCGCCCGATGCTCGATGACGCGCGACATCGTGGACCACGCAGAGGCCTCGGCGGGCGGCCGGCCGCGAGCGTCACGGAGGCGAGATTCGGTGACGGCCGACATCGCTCCTTGCCCTACTCGATCAGGGACCGGCCGGTCAGCCGCAGGAAGACGTCCTCCAGGGTCGAGCGTCGCACGAGCACCGTCTCGGGATGCAGCCCGCGGCTGCGCGCGGCGACGACCACGTCATCGCCATCGTCGGCATAGAGCAGCACCCGGTCGGGCAGCCGCTCGATGCGATCGGCGAGCCCGTCAAACTGGCCGTCGAGCGTCTCCTGGATACCCGGCGCGAACCGGAACTCAGCGACCTCCTTGGAGGAGTAGCGGTCGATCAGCTCCCGTGGCGAGCCCTCGGCCACGATCCTGGCCTTGTCCATGACGACCAGCCGATCGCACAGCTGCTCCGCCTCGTCCATGTAGTGCGTCGTGAGGACCAGCGTGACGCCGCGCTGCTTGAGCCGATACAGCCGGTCCCAGACGAGGTGCCGCGCCTGCGGGTCGAGACCCGTCGTCGGCTCGTCGAGGAGCATGACGTCGGGCTCGTTGATGAGGCTCCGGGCGATCGTGAGGCGGCGCTTCATGCCGCCCGACAGCGGCTCGACCAGGTCCTTGCCGCGGTCGGTCAGCTGCACGAACTCGAGCAGCTCGTCGGCGCGGCGCGCGCATTCCTCGCGCGGCAGGCCGAAGTAGCGGCCGTAGATCATCAGGTTCTCGCGGACGGTAAGCTCGCTGTCGAGCGTGTCCTGCTGGGGCACCACGCCCAGGCGAGCCCGGATCTTCGGCCCGTCGCGCTTGGGGTCCATGTCGAGGACGCGGAGCTCTCCTTCGCTGATCGGCGAGGTGCAGCCGATCATTCGCATGGTCGAGGTCTTGCCGGCGCCGTTCGGCCCCAGGAACCCGAACGCCTCGCCGCGCGCCACGTCGAAATCGACGCCGTCGACGGCGGTGAAATCGGCGAATCGCTTGGTCAGGCCGCGCGCGCGAATCAGCGGCGGGTTGGTCCCCGTTTCCTCTGTCATCAGGCCGGACATCGTAGCGGAGGGACCGATCTGCCCGGGTTAGCGCGGTTTTGGACGGGCCCTGAGAACGTGCTATCTTGTAGTAGCACAAAGGAGATGCGAATGCCGACCCTGCCACCCCCGACCACCCTGCCGCAGCCCGTCGAGCAACTCCTCGAGGCTGCGCTCGTCGGTGAGCTGACAGTCGTCGGTCCGAACGGTCGGCCGATCGCCTACCCGCTCATCCCGTTGTACGACGGCGAGAGGATTTACCTGACGTCATCGGCGCTGTTCAGTCGCAAGCTCGATCACATCCGGTCGAACCCGAAGGTCGCGCTCTCGATCACCGACCCGACCGCGGTCGGCGGGCGAACGGACCGGGCGACCATCCAGGGCGACGCGCGCGTGATCGACGAGGATCCTCACGGCGGCTGGGAGCGGCTGCTGCCGATCTGGGAGGCGAAGGAGCCGGCGATCGTGGCATTCCTGAAGCAGCGGGTCGCGCTGCCGCTGTTCTTCGAGCGGGCGCTGATCGAGATCACGCCGCGGCGCGCGCTGTACTGGGCGAGCGGTTCTCCCTCGACCGTCCCCGTTTCGTCGGTCATCGGAGGGGTTGGCTGATGCGCACCGAGCCGCTGGCGGTCGATACGGCGCTGGAGAAGCTCGCCGCCTATCCGCACGTCGTGCTGAGCTGGGTCGCCGCCGATGGCTATCCGGTCAACGTGGCCGTCACCGCGACGATCGACCGAGACGCCGGCACGGCGACCTTCGAGGCGCCCAACCTCGAGGCGCCAGTCGGTCTGACGATCCCGCCCGGCGCCGAAATCACCCTCACCGGCTCGCACATCCGACCTCAGCCCGGATACGGCTACGACGAGCGGCGGCACCTCAGCATCTGGGGTCCCGCAATGGTGAGCGACGGGTCAATCGTGCTGCGCGGCGCCGGGGCCTGGGGCTGGGACGAGCAGGAGGTCCCCTTCTTCGAATATTCCGAACGATCGGTCGGTCAGTCGAAGCGCTATTTCGATGCCTTGTCGGTCGAGCGCGGTACGCCCGTGAAGCCGCGGCTCTCGTTGGGCTGGCTGATCCTGCGAACGACGCGCCTGCCGTTCCTATCGGCGGCGATCGTCCCGGTCGTGCTCGGCATCGCCATCGCGGCGGCGAATGGCTTCTTCGAGCCAGTCACGGCCGTACTGACGATCGTCGGCGCCGCATTCGTCCAGCTCGGGCTCAACGTCGCGAACGACGTCTTCGACTCGGCGCTCGGGGCGGACGACGCCAACGTCACCCCGACGAAGTTCAGCGGCGGCTCGCGGGTCATCCAGTACGGCCTCGTGACCTTCCGCCAGATGGCGACGCTCGCGACGGTCTTCTACCTCGCCGCCGGTCTCATCGGCCTCGTGCTGTTGGCGCTGCGCGGGTCCGTCGCGCTCCTCATCATCGGCGTCGTCGGATTCGTGGTGAGCCTCGCCTATACCGCGCCACCGCTCAAGCTCGTGTACCGCGGCCTGGGCGAGATTGCCGTCGCGATCGGGTTCGGGCCGCTGATGCTGCTCGGCGCCTACGTCGTCCAGACCGGTGGATCGCTTGCATGGGAGCCGGTCGTGGCCTCGATCCCCGTCGCACTGCTGATCGCGCTCGTCCTCTATGTCAACGAGATCCCCGATCGACGCGGCGACGCCCGCGCCGGCAAGCGCACGCTCCCCGTCCGCTTCACGCGGGAGGTGATCGTGCTGGGCTACGACGTCGCGGTCGCGGCGGCCTTCGCCAGCGTGGTCGTGGGCGTGGCGGTGGGCGTGCTGCCGGTGACGACCTTGCTCGTGCTGGTGACGATCCCACTCGCCCGGCGCGTCCATCGCGGGCTCCAGCCGAACTACGACAACCCCTACGGGCTGATGGCGGTCATGGGCGTGAACGTGCAGCTCCACCTCTCCGTCGGGCTGCTGCTGCTCGCCGCCTACGCGCTCGTGGTCGTCAGCAATGCCGTCGCGCCCGGGCTCCGGCTGTTCCTTCGCTGAGCGAGGCTTCCTCAAGTGCCCGGACGGCAGACGATGGACGAGACGCCAAACAACCGAGGGACCGTCCGCCGCTGGGGCCGATCGACCGCGAGAACCTCGAGACGCCGGTCCCTCGTGAGAAGCTCGAGTCGATCGACGCGCTCGTGCGAGCCGCGATGACGCTCGCCGCCGAGGCCGGCGGGCGCGGCGACCCACCGTTCGGCGCCCTGTTGGTCGATCCCGATGGTGTCGTCGTCGCCCGAGCCTCCAATAGGCAGATATCGGGGGACGACCCGACCGCCCATTCGGAGATCGAGCTTCTGCGCCTGGCCGCTGCCGCCGGCCACCGAGCGCCCCTTCGCGGCTACGCGATCGTCGTCAACGCCGAGCCCTGCTCGATGTGCGCGTCGGCCATCGTGAAGGCCGAGCCGGACGAGTTGATCTATGGCGCGCCCCACGAGTCCCACATGGACCCCGACCTCTCGGTCGCCGACGTCTTCGTCCGCGCCCGCCGCCCACCCCAGGTAACCGGCGGCATCCTCGCCCCCGAGTCGGCCGCCCAGATCGCCGCCTTCCGCGAGTCCGCCCCGCCCATCGACTGACCAACTGGGCCAGCGCATAAGCGCGTGGTAAGACCTTCCCGACATGCTGCGGCCATGGACGCCGTTCGCCTCGGCCGGATCATTCGAGCGCTCCGCATCTCATCCATGACGAATCCGACTGGCGAGGGCGCAGCGAGCGGGCACGCGTGGCCAGGCCGGGGACGCGACCGGGATCAGACCTCCTTGAACTCGCCTTCGACGGCCTCGTCGGAGGCGTCGGAGCCGCCGCCGGAGCGGGCGCCCGCCGGCTCGCCCTCGCCCGAGCCTTGGCCCGAGCCCGCGCCGTCGTCGGGGCCGCCCGGACTCGAGCTGTCGGTTCCGTCGGTCGAGCCGCCACTGGAGGCAGCGGAGGCCTGGTAGGCCGCCGTTGCCACCCGGCTGAGCGTGCCGGTCAAGGCCTCGACGCCGGTCTTCACGGCCGAGATGTCGGAGCCCTTGAGAGCCTCACGCAGCGAGGCTACCTGGCGCTCGACCTCGGCGCGGTCCTCGGCCGAGACCTTGTCGCCAAGATCGTTGATCGTGCGTTCGGCCTGGTAGGTGAGCTGCTCCGCCTGGTTGCGGGTCTCGACCTCCTCGCGCCGCTGGCGATCCTCCTCGGCGTGCTCCTGGGCGTCGCGGACCATCTTGTCCACGTCGTCCTTCGAGAGCATCGACGAGGCGGTGATCCGGACCTGCTGCTCCTTGCCCGTCGCGCGGTCCTTCGCCCGCACGTCGAGGATGCCGTTCGCGTCGATGTCGAACGTGACCTCGATCTGGGGGATGCCGCGCGGCGCCGGCGGGATGCCGTCTAGGATGAAGCGGCCGAGCGTCTTGTTGTCCTGGGCGAACTCGCGCTCGCCTTGGAGGACGTGAATCTCGACCTGGTTCTGGTTGTCCGACGCCGTCGAGAACGTCTGCGACTTCGAGGTTGGGATGGTCGTGTTGCGGTCGATGAGCTTGGTCATCACGCCGCCGAGCGTCTCGATGCCGAGCGAGAGCGGGGTCACGTCGAGGAGCAGGACGTCCTTCACGTCGCCCGCCAGCACGCCGGCCTGGATCGCGGCGCCAACTGCGACGACCTCGTCCGGGTTCACGCCCTGGTGGGGCTCCTTGCCGAACACGCCCTTGACGGTCTCGCGGACCTTCGGCATCCGCGTCTGGCCGCCGACGAGGATCACCTCATCGATGTCCACCGGCTTCAGGCCGGCGTCCTTGAGGGCCGCGTTGACGGGCGGCTTGGTCTTGTCGATCAGGTCGCCGACGAGGTCCTCGAGCTTGGCCCGGGTGAGGGCCATCACGAGGTGCTTTGGGCCGGAGGCATCGGCCGTGACGTACGGCAGGTTGATCTCGGTCGAGGCCGTCGTGGACAGCTCGATCTTGGCCTTCTCGGCGGCCTCCTTGAGGCGCTGCAGGGCCTGAGCATCCTTCGAGAGGTCGATGCCCTGGTCCTTCTTGAACTCGGCGAGGAGCCAGTCGATGACCCGCTGGTCGAAGTCGTCGCCGCCGAGGCGGGTGTCGCCGTTGGTGGCCTTGACTTCGAAGACGCCGTCGCCGAGCTCGAGGATGGAGATGTCGAAGGTGCCGCCGCCCAGGTCGTAGACGGCGATCTTCTCGTCCTTCTTCTTGTCGAGGCCGTAGGCGAGGGCCGACGCGGTCGGCTCGTTGATGATCCGCTTGACGTCGAGGCCGGCGATTCGACCGGCGTCCTTGGTCGCCTGGCGCTGCGTGTCGTCGAAGTAGGCCGGAACGGTGATGACCGCCTCGGTGATCTTCTCGCCGAGATAGGCCTCGGCGTCGGTCTTGAGCTTCTGGAGGATCATCGCGCTGATCTCCGGCGGGGTATAGGTCTTGCCGTCGCCGACCTTGACCGACACGCCGTCGCTCTTGGGATCCTTCTCGACCGTGTACGGCACGAAGTCCTTCGAGCGCTTGACCTCCGGGTCGTCCCAGCGACGGCCCATGAAGCGCTTGATCGAATAGACCGTGTTGGCCGGGTTGGTGACGGCCTGGCGCTTGGCCAGCTGGCCGACCAGCCGCTCGCCGGTCTTGGTGAACGCGACGACAGACGGGACAGTGCGTCCGCCCTCGGCCGATGCGATGACGGTCGGCTCGCCGCCCTCCATGACCGCGACGACGGAGTTGGTCGTGCCCAGGTCGATGCCGATGATCTTGCCCATATCGATGGATGCTCCTTGTCGGGTGATTGGGTGCTAGGAAACGGTGTCGTTGCCGACGGATTCGGTGGTGTTGGTCGCGACGGCCACCAGGGCCGGGCGGATGACGCGGTCTCGGAGTCGGTAGCCGCGCCGGATCTCCTCGACGATCTGGCCTTCCGGGCGTCGGGTGCCCGGGACGTTGGCGATCGCCTCGTGCTCGCGGGGATCGAACGCGATTCCCGGCGAGGCGTCGATCGTGGTCACGCCCTCACTGTCGAGCAGGAGGCGCAGCTTTCGATCGATGGCGGCGATGCCCTGGAACCAGGGGTCGTCGGCGACCGACGCTGGCCGCGCCTCGATGGCGCGATCGAAGTCATCGGCGACGGCCAAAACCTTGCGGATGAGGTCCTCGCCGGCAAGGCCGAGATCGCGCATCCGCTCCTCGGTCGTCCGCCGCTTGAAGTTCTGGAACTCGGCCCGCTCGCGTTGCAGGGCGGTCAGGTATTCGTCGGCCATCTGCGCCGCGTCGTCGCGTTCCGTGGTCAAGCCCTCGATCTGCGCGGTCAGGGCGCTCGGCGAGATGTCGATATCGTCGGCGCGCTCCTGGGCGCGCGTCCGGGGCCGGTCAGGCATAGAGGTGATCCACCAGTTCGTTCATGAGACCGGACACGAATCGCACCGTGCCGATCGCCTGGGAATACGACATCCGGGTCGGGCCGAGGACGCCGACCACGCCGATCGCCCGCCCCGGCCGCCCATACGGAGCCAGGACCAGGGAGACGTCGCGCATCTCGTGCGGCTGGTTCTCGTGGCCGATGAAGACCTGGACCACGCCCGCGCCGGCCACGCTGCCAACGAGCTGGCCGAGATAAACCCGGTTCTCGAGTGCATTGAAGACGCGCCGGAGCTTGTCGCTCTGCGCGAACTCGGGCGCCTCCATGACGTTGAGCAGGCCGTCGCTGAAGACCTCCTCGATGGCGGCCGCGTCGTACTCGCGGACGACCTTGACGACGCGCTCCCCGACGCGTCGGGCGAGGAGCTCGACGCGGTCCTCGCCGCGGATGGTGGCCAGGCGTGTCTCGGCACGCCTCGCGGTCATGTCGACCAAGCGCTCGTTGAGGAGGGCAGCCACGGCGTTGAGCGTCGGCTGGTCGATCACGTCGTCGCCATCGACCGTCACCAGCGCCTGCTTGATGGCGCCCTCGCGCAGGACCAGGATCAGGCTCGCCATCCGCTCGTTGATGGCGACCAGGTCGATCCGGCGGATGTGCGCATCGCGC
>JBBQFS010000099.1:0-8169 GCA_038322255.1 Candidatus Limnocylindrales bacterium
TCGCCGAGCGACTGGAGGTCACCGAGCGGACGGTGCTCCGCGACATCGACGCCCTCTCGCTCGCGGGCGTGCCCGTCTACGCCACCCGCGGGCCGGGCGGTGGGTTCCAGCTCCTCGAGGGATACTCGCCCGAGCTGACAGGTCCGGACCAATGGCGACCGCGGGAGCGGCGGCCGGGCAAGCCTCGACGCGCGACCGTGCGGATCTCACCGACGGGCGACGCCTGGCGGCGCTGCTCGGGCGTCTTCAGCCACTTCGCACCAAGCGCGATGTCCCACTCGACGCGAACGGCTGGCTCGAGGCGACCTTCCGCATCGATTCCATCGAGGGCTCCACGATCGACGTGCTGTCACTCGGCCCGCAGGTCGAGGTCGACGGGCCGCCCGAGCTCCGCGACGCCGTGGCCGACTGGGCCGCACGCACGAATCGCATCTATCGCCGGCGGCGGGGCGAACCGAAACCCGCGTAGCTCGCTTATCGGTGGACAGGACGCCTTCACCTCCCGGTGCTCGTCCCGAGTTGGGGCACGCGGTAAGGCGATGAATGCTCTGCCGCTCGGTGTATGTACCGCGCTCAGGGTCTCCTGGGCGGTCCCCCCGAATCAGCTCGTCGGTGCGTTGCGGCGAACGATCTCGGCGTTGAGGATCGAGGCGAAGCTGACCCAGGCCAGGTAGGGCACCAGCAGGAGCGCGGCGCGCGGCCGATGGCGCGCGAACGCGAGGATCGTGGCCACGACCGCCAACCAAAGTGCTGCCATGACTACCAGCGCCCCTCGAGGGTCGCGGTTCCCGAAGAAGACGAAGCTCCAGCCGAGGTTCAGGGCGAGCTGGAGCCCAAAGATGCGCTGCGCGCCGCCCGTTTCGCCATTCGCACGACGCACCAGAACAAGGGCGATTCCCATCAACGCGTAGAGCGTCGTCCAGACCGGCCCGAAGACCGCGTCGGGCGGGTTCCAGTCCGGCTTGTCGAGGCTGCGGTACCAGGTTGGGATGGCTCGAGCCGTCGGCACGCTGCCGAGCAACCCCACCGCGAGGGGCGCCACGAGCGCGATGCCATCAGCGGCACGAAGTCGAGAGGTCTGCATCGGCAACGCATTGTCGCCCAGACACGGCCCACGCGCGCCCGACATCGTCGCGGCTCGTCGTGGGCCCCTCATCGGCCCGCAGGGCCGCTACGAAATCTCGGACACGGCGGGATCGGTCGCCACGAAGACGGCAGTCCCGGCGACGGTCCTCAGATCGACGTTGCGGAACGAGCGCTCCAGGATGTCCCGGAGGCCCGCCTCGGTGTCGTCGAGGTTGCCGAAAGCCCCGCGCTTGTTGAATGCCCAGAGGAAGGCCCTGCCCAGGCGTGTATGTCGTGCCGATCTCCCGAGGACGGATGCCCCAAACAGGACGCCGCCCGGAGCCATGACCCGGGCGACATTGGCGATCGCGAGGGCCTTGCGCTCCATCGGTCCGGGGAGGCAGTGGAGCACGAGGCTCAGCGCGGCGGAGTCGAACGGACCCGGTATCGGCAGCGGCTTCAGGACGTCCGCCTGGACCGCCGTGATTTCCAAGTCCCGCAGCCGAGCGGTCACATGGCGGAGCACGTTCGGGTTCGGATCGAGGATGGTCACCCTGCTGCCGGGCGCAAGGCCCGCATGCTCAAGGAAGTAGCCGGTGCCTGGCCCGACGTCGAGGTGATTCGGCCGGACGTGCTCTCGGTAGAGTCGGACGTGCTCATTCGTCGGGAAGCGCCACACGAACCGGGCGATCGGCCCGAGGACGAACGGGTCATACAGGGCCAGCAGCGCGCGGCCGTAGTCACTTTGCCCCCGATACGCCGGATCGTTCCGATCCATCCTCAGATCACGAGGCATTTGGCCGTCACTCTCCCAAGTCCGCCAGCCAGGTGAGATCGCGCTCCATCTCGGCCTCATTACCCATGTGGCCAGTGCCGTCATCTACCCAGGCGACCACGCTCGGGACGTGTGCGGCGAGCCAATCGCCGTGCGCCGCCGGTACGAGCTGGTCCTGCCGACCGTAGGCGAGGACGACCGGTACCCGGCACGATGCGACGTCGAAGCCCCACGGCTTCGCGAACGCCAGGTCATCGTCGACCCAGCCATCGATCCCCGGCGCGATGCCGGTCAGGACGTGGGCCGCCGTCGCCCGCTGGTGCTTGGCCATTTCAGCCCGATCGGCCTCTGGCATCTCGTAGTCGTCGCCCATGAAGTCGCTACGACCGCTGGAGAGGCGCTCGATCATGTGGGCTCGCTCGGGCTCGAGCCAGGCGCGCAGAGCGGTCTCGCCTTCGGCCGCTGCGCTGAACTCGCGGATGTTGCCCTCGTTCATGCCGGCGGTGAAGTCGACGCCCTGAGCATCGACTGGCGCCACGGACACCGACGCAAGGCAGCGCACCACCCGGTCCGGCACAAGCGCCGCGCATGCCAGGACGTGTGGGCCGCCCCCGGAACCGCCCGAGATCGCGAACCGCCGGAATCCGAAGGCATCGGCGATCGCGATGACATCAGGCACGACGTCGGCGACGCTGCGGCCCTTGAGCCGCGTCGAGCCGCCGTAGCCGGGCCGGTCGAAGCTGAAGCGCCGCAGCCCGAAGCGGGCCCAGATCTCCGGCTCCGGTGTCCAGTAGCCGATGCGGCTACCCGGGGTGCCATGGAAGGTGATCACTGGGCGTCCCTTGGGATCGCCCCACTCGGCTACGGCGAGGGTTCGCCCGTCCGAGGTCGTCAACAGATGCTCGAGGTGCTCGGGCACCCCGAACCGGCTGTCGATGGTGGCCGTGTCGACCATTTGTCCTCCCCAGGCGTCTCCAGGATCGATTGCCATCAGCTGAGTCTGGCTCGTTCCTCAGTTGCCGACGATCCGCGCGATCGCGCAATCGAAACGGCGGCAATCTGCAGATCTGCGCATCTAGGAGCGGCGACGTGTGTGCGCCGATGCGCCAAGCGCCGCTGCCATGACCACCAGGGCAATTCCGGCAATGACCGTTACGACCGCGAGGAGGCCGACAACAACCTGCGCCAGCAGCTTCGCGGCGAGTGGATGATGCGCCGCGAGCGCCTCATAGAGGAGACCGGTGACGAACGCGAGGATCGCGCCGCCGGTGGCCACCGGAGTGGGCTCGCCGAATGCGGCAAGTCCGAGCCCGATCACGACGGCCGCGATGAGGGGCATGCCGTAGTGGATCTCGAACCGCGCCGGCGTCGCCTCACCCGCGGCGAGTGCGGGATCCCCGCCGCTTGGAAATGTGGTTGCAACGACCGTGGGTCCGGGATCGACCGGCCGCTCGCGCCCCGGCGTCGATGACAGCTGCCGGGTCATGTACATGCCGGTGCCCGGCAGGCCGATCGTCTGGCGAACACCACGACGGCCCAACGTGACCTTCGAGCCTCGCGGCCCGACGCTCAGCGACGGCCCCGACTTCGACAGGTTGATCGTGACGCCTAGCGCGACCTTGACGCGGCGCCAGAGCCGCATGTGCCAGCCCGCCATCAGACCGCGGGCCGGTCGTGATCGGAGAGGTCCTTGTCCTCCATCTCCCACGCATGGTCGAGCGTATGGAAGGCGGAGTGCCGGATGAGGAATGGAAGGGTCCACGACCGCATGCGCCGCTCGACGTCCCCAGCGTTGTACGCGCGCATCGCCGCGACGTAGGCCTCCCGATGCTGGCGCAGTCCATCCAGAGACTGCGCGGCACCCTCGGGTGTCCGCAACCCGACCCGCTTCGCGAAGTCCTCGCTCTCGACGCGGATCGTGTGGCGGATGATCTCGTCGCGGTCGCGGCCTCCCCCGCGCGGGCCCGTGCGCATCTCCCTCGAGACTCGCGCCGCGACGCTGTCGAAAAACGCCCAGCTGGCCCGCAACAACGTGATCGCGCGCTCGAGCTCCGCCGCGCTCATCGTGTCCTGCTGCTCAGTCGAAGAGGGCGAAAAGGAGATGCCCCAGAAGTCAGTCGAACCGGTTCCGATCCTGTCCTCCACGATCTCGAGCGGCCCGGCCGCGTCGAACTCGCCGGCCATGCCGGCGAGACCGGCGATCGGGCGGTAGCGCTCTCGATACGACTCCAGAGTCGCCACGGCGAGCTCGGCGGTTTTCGCGCCGCGACTCCATCCTGGCCAGTCGAGGCTGAACGCCACCGACCGCTTGTCCTTCGTCCCGTGTTCGATGACCGTGCGGACGGGCATGGGTCAATATTGCCTCAGGACTTGGTCCGGAACTCATCCCGCGCAGAGCGCCTGCGAGATGGCCGCGACGGCGCCCTAGAAGGGTCCCGCTACGGAGCGATGTTGTGGTTCAGGTGGAAGACGTTGCTCGGGTCCCATGCGCGCTTCAGTGAGCGGAGTCGCTCCAGCTTGGCGTCGCCATAGCTGGCCCGGGTGACCTCAGGGCCGGCCTCGGACAGCTCGTTGATGTAGCGGACCGCCGCAATGACGTCGTCGACGTTCGACGGCCGGACCACGAGCGCTGGCTGGCGATCGAACATCGCGTTCCAGACCCTGCGGGCATCGTCATAGTCGGACGCCTGGGGTCTGACGATGTCGCCCGCGAACGAACGCCGGAGCTCGTCCAGGTGGGCACGCGTCGGGGCAACGGAATGCGAGGCAGTCATCCGCCGATCCTACCGCTGCCCGGTGGTCTGAAGCGTCGCGGCCCGCCCGGCGCGGTCGCACATCGTCCAGATGCGCCTAGCTGCCGCCCCCTACCCTCTTGACGGCAGCAGCCCCATGCTTATGGTCATGGCCAATTCGCTTCTGGACCGGAGGGAGACGCGGTGCCCGAGATCACGATCGAAACCAGCGGCGGCGCAAGGGAGTTCAAGGACGGCGCCCAGGTCACGCTGAAGGCGACGGCGCCTCGCGGGGCATTTGGCTACCAGTGGAAGCTGAACCAGGCCCCCATTGCGGGCGCCAACACCGCTGAGCACAACTTCGCGATGGGCGCCACCACCGCCGGCGAGTACGTTGTCGAGGCCAAGCTGGCCGGCGACGACCTGACCTCCAATGCCATCACGCTCACCCGCGCTAGTGGCGAGGACGCACCGGAATTTCATCGGTTCTTCGCGATCGGCGCGGCGGTTGTCCTGGTCTTCGTGGGCCTCCTGCTCGTCGTTGGACTCCAATACCTCGCGTCACGCATCCTCGTCGGGCAGTTCTGGGCTGGCCTCGAGGGCCGCCTGAAGGTCGCACTTGTGCTCGGCCTCCCGAGCATGGTTGTCGGTACGGTCGTCGTGCTAGTTGGCGCGTGGATGGCCGCCGTGGAATGGCGCGGGAGGCTCAGGAAGCCGGCGGCCGGCGGCTTCCAGGCGAAGACGATCGGCGCGGGGGACGTCAAGGAGATCATTTCGGCCGTCGGTAACCTCCGAGGCGCCAGCCTGGTGCTCATCGTGGGGGCGATCCTGATGCTCGGCTCGGCGTGGGTTGCGCAATCGGCAGCCGGCGCGGCCGGGACTGGTGCCAGCGCCGGCACGACTGCCCCGCGAGCGACGACCGGCACGTCCGTCCCCGTGGCAACCCCTCGAGTCACGGCGGCGCCCTCCCCGGCTCCGACAACTCGTCCCACTCCCTCGTAGACGCCGTCTACCTCGGCTACCGGCCGCGCTAGCTGAATCACATCTAGCCGGTCGCGCGCGGCGGAAAAACCCACACCCACGGCCCGGCTACGCTGCGCCCCATGACGGCGAGCCTCGACCTCCTCGACGTTCTTCGTAGCGGTGTCGAGGCGTGACCGCGGAGCGCCGCGCCGGCAAGACGACAGTGCCTGGCACCGTCGCCGGCGAGCCGCTGCTCGACGTCCGCGGGCTCTCGCGGTCCTTCCGAGGCCTGGAGGCCCTTGCCGACTACGATCTGCGGCTCGCGGCAGGAACCATCCACGGCGTGATCGGCCCGAACGGCGCCGGCAAGACGACCCTCTTCAACGTCCTGTCCGGATTCCTCCGGCCCACCCGCGGAACGATCCGGTTCAACGGCTCCGACATCACCGGGGCGCCGGCGTACCGGGTGTCACGGCTGGGGATCGCGCGGACCTTCCAGAACATCCGGCTGTTCGGCGACCTGCCGGTCATCGATAACGTCAAGGTCGGCCTCCACCGCGACGTCCGCCGCTCGTTGATCGGCACGCTGCTCTCGACGCCGGCGTTCCGGACTACGGAGCGGGAGCTGACCGAGCGGGCCATCGAGCTCCTCCAGCGCTTCGGGGTGGACCAGCACCGCGATCGACTCGCCCGCCACCTGCCGTACGGCGACCAGCGCCGCCTCGAGATCGCCCGGGCGGTCGCGACGAATCCGAAAATCCTCCTCCTCGACGAGCCGAACGCCGGGATGAACCCGGTCGAGACCCAGGACCTGCTGCGCCTGATTCGCCGGATCCGCGACGACCATGGCATCACCGTCGTCCTCGTCGCGCATGACATCCCGCTAGTCATGAACCTGTGCGACCGGATCCAGGTCCTGAACCACGGCCGGATCATCGCCGACGGTGTACCTGCCGCGGTCCGCTCCGACCCCGAGGTGGTGGCCGCCTACCTGGGAACAGCCCGTGTTGCTTGAGCTAACGGACATTCACGTTCGATACGGCGCGATCCGGGCCCTCCAGGGCGTGTCCCTCCACGTCGGCGAGGGCGAGCTCGTCGCCATGATCGGCTCGAACGGCGCCGGCAAGAGCACGACCCTCCGAACGATCTCCGGCCTGCTCCGACCGAGCGAGGGCACGATCACCTTCGACGGGACCGACATCACGACCGCATCATCTGACCGCATCGTCGCCCGGGGCATCTCCCACTGCCCCGAGGGCCGTCGGGTCTTCGGCAGCCTGAGCGTCGCCGAGAACCTCCGCCTGGGGGCCGTCTCGCGACCGCGCTCCGATTCCGCTGCCATCGCCGCGGACCTGGCGACGGTCCTGGAGCTGTTCCCGGTCCTCGCTGAGCGGCTCGGCCAGGCCGCGGGCACGCTCTCGGGCGGCGAGCAGCAGACGCTCGCGATCGGGCGGGCCCTGATGAGCCGTCCCCGCCTCCTCCTCCTCGACGAGCCATCTCTCGGCCTCGCACCCCTGATGGTCGAGCGCATCTTCGCCACGATCGCGGAGCTCAAGCGGCAGGGCCGGACGATCCTGCTCGTCGAGCAGAACGTGCATCAGGCGTTCGAGGTCGCCGATCGCGCCTACGTCCTCGAAACGGGCCGGATCACGCTGGAGGGCCCTGCCGACGTCCTTCGCCGCGACCCAAAGGTCGAGCAGTCGTACCTCGGTGTCGGGGGCGTGGCGGTCGCGGGCGCCGCGCTCGAGGGCGACCCGCTCGAGGGCGCCGCGCAATGACCGACTACGCGATCCAGCAGATCGTCAACGCGCTGAGCGCGGGCAGCCTGTACGCGCTGATGGCGGTCGGGCTGGCGATGGTCTTCGGGATCCTTCGGCTCATCAACTTCGCCCACGGCGACCTCATGATGATCGCCGCCTACGTCGCGGTCTTCTGCATCGGGGCGGGGCTGTCGCTGCTCGTGAGCCTGCCGATCATCGTCGGCGCCACAGTCGTCGTCGGGCTGCTCATGGAGCGCGTCGCCTATCGGCCGATCCGTGGCGCGCCCGATGTCGCCATCCTCCTCTCGTCGTTCGCCGTCGGCCAGATCCTTCAGAACGGCACGCTCCTGGCGACGCGCCTCGCAGACAAGCCGCAGCTGATCGCGTTCCCGAGCCCGGAGCTCCTGAGTGGCGTGGTGACGATCGGCGCGATCACCATCCCGAAGGTCAACGTCGCGAGCTTCGTCGCGGGGATCGTGCTGCTCGGACTCCTGAGCCTGTTCGTCACCCGCACCAACCTCGGCCTGTCGATGCGGGCGGCCGCCGAGGACCTGCCGGCGGCCAGGCTCGTAGGCATCAACGTCAACCGCGTCGTCGCGACGGCGTTCGCGATCGGATCTGCTCTGGCTGCGGTCGCCGGGCTCCTCTACTCCGTCCAGGCGGGCCAGATCAATCCATACATGGGCTTCACGCCCGTGCTCAAGGCCTTCATCGCCGCCGTGATCGGCGGCTTCGGCAGCATTCCCGGGGCCATCCTCGGCGGCTACGTGCTGGGAATCCTCGAGGTGCTCGTGACCGCCCTGGCGGGGATCGGCGACCTCCTGCCCGCGGGCTCGGTTTCCCCGGAGATCAGGTCGTTCCTCCAGGACTGGCT
>JBBQFS010000100.1:0-8095 GCA_038322255.1 Candidatus Limnocylindrales bacterium
CGCCGTCGCGACGTACCGCTCGACGCTCGAGCGGTCGCGGTCCATGGATCTGGGCATCGGCGTCACGATGGGTCTCGAGAATTTTGCCGAGCTCGCGATCCTGGGCGGTGACGTTGAACGGGGGATACGTCTCGGCGCGGCCGCGGAACGGCTGAGGGAAGAGCTTGGCGGGGGCGTGCCGTCGCGCATGATCGGCGCTCTCGACCCAGTCACGGAGGGGCGAAGCCGGCTCCCGCTGGCAGACTTCGAACGGGAGCGCGCCGCAGGACGTGCAATGGACATCGACACCGCGATTGCCGAAGCAGTGGCGACGGTGCCGCCGGGTGGCGAGGACTAGAGCGGGGCTACTTCTCGGACCCGCACGACGTCGATCCCCTTATCGAGGGGCTACGTCTGGCCGAGGACATCGCCAGACACTCGGCGTTGGTCGCCATGGCTGTTCGACAGCCGGCCCGGGAATGGGCCGGCGCAGAGGCAGCCTGGATTCGTCGGAACAGCTGGACCTACCACAACCCCGTGGGCACGTGCGCCATGGGAACCTCGCCCGAGGCCGGGGCGGTGGTCGACCCTTCCGGCCGGGTCCACGGCATCGAGGGACTGTTCGTGATCGACGCCTCGATCATGCCCGACATCCCGTCGGCAAATACTCATGTGCCCACTGGCTCCCCGAGGTTGTTATGGCGTCCCCGGCAGGATTCGAACCTGCGACCCGCTGCTTAGAAGGCAGCCGCTCTGTCCACTGAGCTACGGGGACGTTTGCGCGGCCCCCAGTCTACGCACGCCCGCGCCGGGATTGCCCGAACGGGCAGCTGAAACGCCCCGGATCCGGTGCCCGTTAAGCGGACGTTCAACGACCGGAAAGGGCCGCCCGCTAGGGTCGACTCACGGGCGGCCGACGGGAGCGAAGAGGGCAAACGGGGGCGGCCGAACGGTCTGGGAGGGTATCCGATGGTTGCCGAGCCGGTCCCGTTCAACCCTGCGATCGGGGTCCATATCTCGGCCGCAGACCCGCTGACGCGGGCCGGGATCGTGAGCCAGCTGCGCAGTGCGCAGGGCTTCGCGATCAGCTCCGGCGAGATGACCGATGCCGAGGGCGTCGCGCTCGTGGTCGCCGATGACGTCACCGATGCGGTGACCACCGAGATCCGCTCGTTGCGGGCCCGAGGCATCTCGCGCGTCGTCCTCCTCGTGACGTGGGTCAACGACAAGGGTTTGCTGGCCGCCGCCGAGGCCGGCGTCTCAGGCGTCATCCGGCGCAGCGAGGCGACCGCGCACAACCTCGCGCTCGCGATCCGGTCGGCCGCGGCCGGCGAAGGCACCCTGCCACCGGACCTCCTGGGGCGGCTGCTCCGCCAGGTTGGCGAGCTCCAGCGCCAGGTGCTGTCACCGCGGGGCCTGACATTCTCCGGTCTCACCGAGCGTGAGACGGCGGTGCTCCGGCTCCTGGCCGAGGGCTACGACACGGCCGAGGTCGGGCGGCGCCTCTTCTACTCGGAGCGCACGGTCAAGAACATCATCCACGACATCACGTCGCGGCTCGACCTGCGAAATCGGGCGCACGCCGTGGCGTACGCGATCCGCGAGGGCCTGATCTAGCCCGTCGGTTTCGCCGAGCTGGACCAGAGCGTGGACGCGGGGAGCAGCTCGGCCTCGCGCTGGACCTCGCTCTCGACCTGCGCGTCCCGCGCGCTCTTCTTCGCTTCGAGCCGGCGCAGCACCCGCAGCTTCCGGAAGTAGCGGAGCCGCGCATCCGAGTAGCTGCGGAGCGCGATGACCAGCTTGGACGGGGTGGCGAAGGGCCCGAGGTAGCGCTGGACGGTCCCATCCGCGCCGATCTCCCATTGGCTGCGCGGGACGACCTCGAAGCCCGCGTCGCCGGCCAGGCGACCGGCGGTCGCGGCCGACGCCCGGATCGCGTCGTCGATCATCCATGGCAGGTCGCCGCCGCCCTGGTAGAGCGGCGTGTGATCGCTCTCGCCGATCCAGGCGGCCTCCTGCGGGAAGGTCCAGGAGAAGGCACCGACCAGACGCTTCGCGCTGTCGCCCGGCAGCTTCGCGACGGCCGCGATCAGATTGGCTCGCAATCGATCGACGCCCGACTTGCCGAGCGCTTTCGTGCGGTCCGGTTGGCTGAGGACGAAGGCCTCGAGCCAGGACTCCACGGTCTCGACGACCGTGGCGGCCGTCGCACGGAAGACGTCGTTGGCGCGATCGGTCAGCTGGTGGCTCGCGACAACGACCTCGGCGCGTGCGTCGTCGATTGACTCCGTCAGGTTCGGCGTGGATGGCACGGGGTCGCGCATCTAGGCGATCGCGGTCTCGTCATCGTCTTCCTCGGGGGTCGGGGCGGCCTCGCGCTGCACCGGCATCTCGGCCTCGTCCTCGGGCTCGAGCTGCACCGAGGTCGCTGCCGAGCCCGACGCTGGCGCGCTCGAGGGACTCATCACCTGGTCGGCCGTCGAATCGGCCGCCCGCTCGAACCTGTCGTCGGGGTCGCTCAGCCGGATCCCGCCGGGCGCGTCGGCGCCGTCGACCGGGCCGCTGCGCTGCTGGACCACGTGGCTCAGCTCGTGGGCGATGGTCCGCTGGCCGGTCGGGCTGGAACTGTCGAAGTGCCCGCTCCGGAACACAATGTCGTTGCCGACGGTGTAGGCGTTCGCCCCGACCGACTCGGCCGAATCCGACGCCTGCCGGTCCGTGTGGACCCGCACGTCGCCGAAGTCATGGCCGAAGCGCGATTCCATGCTGTCCCGGGTCGACTCGTCGAGCGGCGTGCCGCCGCCCCGGCCGACAACGTCGTGGACGGGCGACGCTTGCTCCGGCGCATCGGCTGCCTCGTCGGCGGCCTCGTCGGCCAGCATCTGGACGACGCTGGCGTTGCCCGCAGTTCGCTGGAGATGGAGCAGCGAGGCTTCGCCGTGGATCGCGCGCGGCGCGCGCCCTGGCGGTAGCGCTGCGGTCGGCGTCGCCGCGGACGGCTCGCCCGGGGCAACCCGGCGCTGGGTCGATGGCTGGAGCTCAGGCTCGAAGTCGTGCATCACGTCCTCCGTTTGCTGATCGGAGCATCGACCACCGTCGCCGCCCCGGCAAGGGCCCTCCGCCCCGCGAGATCGCGTTCTGCCCGAACGGGCAGCCCTGGGCGATCGCCGGATCGCGCGCGATGGCCCGTCACCCGCCCGACCGGGTCAGGCCCATGTACTGCCCGAACTCGGCCTCGACGGTCAGGCGGCCGAGCTTCTGGTACTCGCGCTCGGTGGCGCGGATCAGGTCAGCCATGGCGACCGGGCGGTCCCCGGCGGCCGCGAGGTAGGCCGCGGCGACGCAGATGTTGCGGATGTCGCCGCCCGAAAGCTTGAATCGCCGGGCCAGGAAGTCGAGATCGATGTCGCCGGCCTTCGGCACGCCGGCTGGAAGGTTGCGCTCCCAGAGCAGGCGGCGGTGCTCCTGCTCCGGCAGGGCGAAGTCGACGATGGCGTCGAGCCGGCGGATGAAGGCCTCATCCACGTTGGCCCGCAGGTTCGTGGTGAGAATCGCGAGGCCGTCGAACGACTCCATCCGCTGCAGGAGATAGGCGACCTCGACGTTGGCGTAGCGGTCGCGGGCATCCTTGACCTCACTCCGCTTTCCGAAGAGCGCATCCGCCTCGTCGAAGAGCAGGACCCCATTGACCCGGTCCGCCTCGGTGAAGATTCGATCGAGGTTCTTCTCCGTCTCGCCGATGTACTTGTCGACCACAGTAGAGAGGTCGATGACGTACAGGTCGAAGCCGAGGTCGCCGGCGAGCACCTCGGCCGACATCGTCTTGCCCGTCCCCGAGTCGCCGGCGAACAGTGCCGTGATCCCGAGCCGGCGGCTGTTGCCGCCGCCCATCCCCCACTCCCCGATCACCTTGTCGCGGTGGCGGGCGCGCGAGGTCAGCTCGTGGATCTGGGACTCGACGTTCTCGGGCAGGACGAGGTCGGCCCAGCTCGCGACCGGCTCGATCCGGCGGGCGAGCCGCTCGAGGCCTGCGGCGTTCTGGGCCCGGGCGCCGCTCGAGATATCGGCGACGGTCATCTGGCGCGCGGCTGCGACCGTTGCGCGCCGGGCGGCCTCGGCGGCGCGCACGATCTGGTCCGGCGCGAGCCGGAAGGCGAGCGTGACGACGGCCGGATCGAAGCCGACCGGGCGGTCGCCGTTGAGCGAGCCGAGCCACAGCTCGTGTCGCTCGCCGATCGACGGGACGGGCGCCTCGAGGAGCAGCGCGGCCTCGCGAGCCCACGTCGGGTCCCAGGGCCGGTTGCCCACGAGCACGACGGGCGCGCGGCACTCCGCGAAGGCCCGAACGGCGCCCGCACCGCGTTCGGCGATGAGCTCGATCGGACCGGCCACGATGCCGGCTCCGCGCAGCCCGGCCTCGCGCGAAGTCGCCGCAGCGATGTCGCGGGGAACCTCATTCGGGCCGAGGCGCGCGAGGTCGAGCTGCAGGACCGGCCGCCCCAGTGAGCCCAGCGCGGCGGCGGCAATCGACCGCCCCGACGAGCCCGGCCGCTCGCGGATGTACGTGAGGGGGATCCCGGAGTCGATCGCCCGCGCCAGGAGGGCGACGTCGCCGATCGGCGCGGGGAGCGATTCGATGAGCAGGTCCGCGATCGCCGCGTCCGGCCGATCATCGCCGAGCAGGTGCGCGGTCACTCGATCGGCGACGCGAAGAGAGCGCGTCAGGAACGGCCGTTCGCCGTCCTCGACGAGCACGATGCCGCTGGACACGAGTGTCCCGTGCGGCCCGAGCCGTACCCGCTCGACGCCGCTGGCCACCGCCGAGCCGGTGCCGGCGAGCTCCAGCGCCAGGCCGGTGCTCGCGCGACGCCGCGACACGTCGTCGTGGAGGTAGCCATACAGCCGCTCGAATCGTGGATCGAGGTCGGGCGCGAGGGCGACGAGCAGGAGCTCCACGTCGTCGGGCTCAAGCCGGAATGCGCGTGCGAGTCGGCGCAGGCGGACGTCATGGCCGACGGCCTCGGCATCGTCGGCGCGGCGATCGAGCTCGGCCAGGGCATCGAGCGCAGCCGCGGTCCAGGCCTCGCGGATCAGGCCCGCCGCGGGGTCGGTCAACAGCCCGTCAACCTGGGCGTCGGAAATGTAGAGGCCGCGGAAGCGGTCACCCGGGTCGGGATCCTCGGCCCGCCGCCGGTCGACCGCCGCGCGCACACGAGCCTCGACGATGGCCAGTCGGCCGAGCAGGTACTCGAGCGAAGGATCCGGTACCCGCCTGAGGCTGGCGGCCCGGGCGTCGGCCGTCGAACCGCCGCCGTGGCCATTCTCGACCGCGCCGGTCGCGGCCGCGGACGCCGATGGGCTGGCGCGGGTCATCGCGTCCGCAGGCCGCGCACTCGGATGGCCATGCCCGGCACCGGGTCATTGCCGTCCGCGCCGGCCGGGACGAGCTCGGCCGGCTGCACGTCGCCGTCCGCCTCGCCCGCACCTCCACGGCGGCCACGACCGGACACGACCTCGCTCGGCCCGCCGCCCGCGGCGAGCCCGATCGCGGGACCCGCGAGGACGGGTGGCCCGATCGGCGCGCTGCGGTTGACGGCGATCGGCGCGGTGACGACGAGATCGAGCGATGGCTTCAGCTCGCCGCCGAGCGCGGACCAGACGTCGGCCAGGGAGCGGTCCTGCGAGGGTGGCTGGCCGACATCGATGTAGACGGGCAAATCGGGCTCGGCGAGGGTGCCCTCGAGCTGGTCGGCCTTGATCATCGGGTTGCGGATGAACGCCGACAGGAGTGCCGAGAGGAGCCGGTGCTCGTCCTCGGGGCGCTGCGTCCAGGCCGTGACCAGGTACGAGAGCTTGAACCGGCGGGGCGGGAGCTGGCGGATGTGGACCTTGCCCTCGGCGTCGCGAGCGTCCTCCCAGGCCGGCACGCGCCGCTGGAGGTCCTCCCGGATGTCGTACAGGTAGAGATCCACCGTGGGCGCGTTCCGCCGGGCGACCCAATCCTTCGTCGGCGCGTCGAACAGCAGCTCCACCGAGGAGCCATTCAGGGCGTCGCGCTTGACGAGCTTCTCGAGGAGCTGGTCGACCTCATGGATCATCCGGAAGATCGTCGGACCGGGGGCCTCGCGCGCGGAGCCGCGCTTGGGCATCGTTCCGGGCAGGTCGCTCGCCCCTTCGGGCAGCCGGACTCGCCCAACTGCGTGTCCACTCGGGCCTTGTTGCCCCGCGCCCACGCTGCCAGCGTCGGCATGTCTGGATTTCCCGTAATGAAGGGGCCAACGCATGCCGCAGTACCTGTCGCCCGGCGTCTATGTCGAGGAAGTCGAGTCCGGTTCCCGGCCGATCGAGGGCGTCGGCACGGCGGTTGCCGCGTTCGTCGGCCTGGCCGCGCGCGGCCCGGCCAATGCCCCGACGCTCGTCACCAACTGGAGCCAATTCACCCAGACATTCGGCGAGTTCGTCGAGAACTCCTACCTGGCGCACGCCGTGTATGGCTACTTCCTCAACGGCGGCGGCGTGGCCTACGTGGTTCGCGTGGGCGCCGACGGCGCCATGCCCGCGGCCCAGGCCGAGCTCGGCAGCGCCAAGGACAAGGCCGTCTCGGGCTATCGCGCGACGGCCCTCGAGGCCGGGCCCGCGGGCAACGACATCACGATCGACATCCAGCCATCCTCGGAGACGTCCGACAGCAGCTTCAAGCTGGTCGTCAACCAGGGTGGCAAGCCCGTCGAGGTGTTCGACAACGTCACCTCGGCCAAGGGCAAGAACAACGTCGTCACCCAGGTGAAGGCGCAGTCGAAGCTCATCCGGCTCGAGGAGATCGGCACGGCCAGCGCCGTCGAGCGCGTGCCCGCCCAGGGCTCGATGACCCTTGCCGGCGGCGGTAACAGCGTCCCCGTGCGCGTCACGCCCGACGACTACGTCGGCAACTCCGCGGATCGGACCGGCTTCGCCGGCCTCGAGGCGGTCGACGAGGTCACGATGCTGAGCGTGCCCGACCTGATGGCCGTGTACCAGCAGGGCATCATCGACCTCGAAGGCGTCCAGGCCGTGCAGCTGGCGATGATCGCCCACGCGGAGCTGATGGGCGACCGGGTCGCCATCCTCGACGCCCCGCCGTCGCTCAACGCCCAGCAGATCAAGGAATGGCGGGTCGACAAGGCCGGCTACGACTCGAAGTACGCGACCCTCTACTGGCCCTGGGTCAAGGTCTTTGATCCACTTTCGGGCCAGGCGATGCATGTCCCACCAAGCGGCCATGTCGCCGGCGTCTGGGCTCGCAGCGATGACACGCGCGGCGTCCACAAGGCGCCGGGCAACGAGGTCATCCGGGGCGCGATCTCGCTCGAGCTGAACCTGACCAAGGGCGAGCACGACCAGCTCAACCCGGTTGGCATCAACTGCATCCGGGCGTTCCCGGGTCGTGGCATCCGCGTCTGGGGCGCCCGCACGATCTCGAGCGATCCCGCCTGGCGCTACCTGAACGTTCGCCGGCTCTTCAACTTCGTCGAGGAATCGATCTTCGAGGGCACCCAGTGGGTCGTCTTCGAACCGAATGACCAGCGCTTGTGGGGCCGGGTCAAGCGGACGATCAACTCCTTCCTGCTCCGGGTCTGGCGCGATGGCGCGCTGTTCGGCGCGACACCCGACGAGGCGTTCTTCGTCAAATGCGATGAGGAGAACAACCCGCCCGAGGTCCGCGACGCGGGCCAGCTGATCGTCGACATCGGCATCGCGCCCGTCAAGCCGGCCGAGTTCGTCGTCTTCCGGATCGCCCAGTTCTCGGGCGGCGCCGAGCTCTCCGAGTAGATCCTCCGGTCGCCGGTGGACATTTCGGAACCAACCAACCCTGATCAGCCGAATGCGAAAGGTTGCACCTGATGCCAACAACCGATCCCCTGCTGCAAGGCAACGTCCTGCTCGACATCGACAAGGTCGGCGTCGTCGCGAATTTCACGTCAGTCTCGGGTGTCTCGAGCGAGGTCGAGATCGTCGACAACCCCTACGTCGATGACAAGGGCCGGATCCAGATCGCGAAGCTCCCCGGGAAGCCGAAGACTCCGACGATCACCCTGAAGCGAGGCCTCACCGGGGCGACCGAGCTCTGGGAGTGGCA
>JBBQFS010000101.1:0-8089 GCA_038322255.1 Candidatus Limnocylindrales bacterium
GCGATTCGCCGCTGCGCGGGACCCGATCCTCAACGCCGCCAGGAGCGGCGGCCTCCGAGCGCAGAGGCCTCGAGGGGGAATTCAGCCCTGCTGGAGCGGATTGCAGGTACAGGGCACCGCTAGTTCCCCGCCTAGCACGGCGCCGCAAGGATACCCCGGCACCCTCGACCGCGACTCATTCCGGCCAGCGCTGACGATCATGGCCGAACAGGACCCGCTTCGGATGCAGGGCCCGCAGTCGGGCGACGGAGCGGGTATCGGCGGGCCCGTCAGGCGCGGTGCTGGCGCCCTCGCGCGCGCCCGCGGCGCCTGACGCCCCCGCGATGCCGGACGGCATAGGCGACCACGACGCCGGTCTGGCCAGCGTACTCCTCGCCCCCGGCGAACGTGAACTCGCCCATCGAGAGCGCGGCGACCTCGAGCGTCTCGACTCCTCTCATCGGTTGGTTCATCCGGCGGCCAACGCGGCGAGAGGGTATTCCAGGACCTTCAGGTGACATTCATGAGGGGCGCCCACCGTCGCTGGAATGTGCGGGATCGCGGGCTTCGTCGGGCGCCCATCGAGACGCCTGCTCGAGGCGATGACGACGGCCCTCGCGCATCGCGGACCAGACGCAGCGGGCTACCTCGAGACCCCCGCGGTGAGCCTCGGGGTTCGGCGGCTCAAGGTCATCGACCTCGCCACCGGCGACCAGCCGATCAGCACCGCCGGCGGCCGTCTGCACATCGTCTACAACGGCGAGGTCTACAACTTCCGCGAGCTGCGCGGCGAGCTGCAGGCGCTCGGTCACCGGTTCCACACGCAATCGGACACGGAAGTCGTCCTTGAGGCGTATGCGGAATGGGGTACCGGCGCGTTCGGTCGGTTCAATGGGATGTGGGGCCTCGCGATCCTCGACGAGCGAGGAGCGAGCCCGAAGCTGGTCCTCTCCCGCGACCATCTGGGGATCAAGCCGCTGTACTACGCGCGCCTTGACGGCCGCCTGCTGTTCGCATCGGAGATCAAGGCGATCCTTGCCGACGAGGCCTTCCCGCGGCGAGTGAACACCCAGGCGATGTCCGACTACCTCGCCCACGGGCTATTCGACCATACCGATGCGACGTTCTTCGAGGGGGTGGCCAATGTGCCCGCCGCGTCTGTCGTCGAGATCGACGCCGACGGCCTGCGCAGCACGCGGTACTGGACGCCCGTCCTGGCCGAGGATGGCCCGACCGACCCGGCGGCCTTCCGGGCCCTCTTCGAGCGCGCCGTGGCTCGCCGCCTCGTCTCGGACGTCCCCGTGGGCACGTGCCTGTCGGGCGGGCTCGATTCGTCGTCGATCACGACCGTCCTGGCGGAGCAGCTCCGTGCGGGCATGCCCGATGCGGCTTCGCTCGGTGGACGGCTCAAGACCTTCTCGGCCGTCTTCCCGGGTGACGCCATCGATGAGAGCGCCTACATCGACACCGTCGTCGGCATCACGAGCGCCGAGAGTCATCGCGTCGCGCCGTCGCATGCCGATTTGATGGGCGAGCTGGACCGCTGGGTCTGGCAGGTCGAGCTGCCGATGGTCAGCAGCGCGCCGTTCGCAATGTGGAAGGTCATGCAGCTGGCGCACGGACAGGTCACGGTGCTGATCGATGGCCAGGGCGGCGACGAGCTGCTCGGTGGCTACGACGTGTATCCCTACGTCTACCTCCGCGAGCTGCTCAGGAAGCGCAGATGGTCGCGGTTCCTGCTGGAGGCAATTCGGTGGCGCGACGTCGTGATGCCGTTAGCGGTCACGAGGCTCCGGGCACGCATCCGCCGGGTCGACGACACGACGTTGCTGCAGCCCGCCTTCATGCGCGCGCATCGGCCGCCAAAGGACGATCGGGTCCACGACGACCTCAAGAAGCGCCTGGTCCAGGACCTGACGGTCTACAGCCTGCCGCCGCTCCTGCGCTACGAGGACCGCATCTCGATGGCGTCGTCGATCGAGACGCGCCTGCCGTTCCTTGACCAGGAGCTGGTGGATGCCGCCCTCAGGCTGCCGTCGTGGGCGATCATGGGCCACGGCTGGAATCGACGGATCCTCCGCGAAGCCCTGCGGAAAACCCTGCCCGCGGCGATCTATCGACGGCGCAAGAAGATCGGGTTCACGACGCCGGAGTTCCGCTGGTTCCGCGATGAGCAGCCCGCGCTCGAGCGCATTCTGCACTCGCCCAGCTTCACAGCCCGGCCCTACTGGGACGGACCCGCGGTCGCCGACGCCTTCGCGGAGGCCTGTGCCGGCCGCCGGCCACGTTCGCTGTTCTTCTGGCGGGTCATCAACGCCGAGATCTGGCTGCGCGTCTACATCGATGCCGAGACACGCCTGCGCCAGCCGGCCCGACCCGAGCCCCGGGATGGGTGGCGGAGAGGGAGGGATTCGAACCCTCGACGGGTTGCCCCGAACCGCATTTCCAGTGCGGCGCCATAGTCCACTAGGCGACCTCTCCGCGGCTGCTCAGCCGGCGACCAGTGTGGCGCAGGTTGGAGGCGAGCTGGCAGCCGGCAGCCTTCGGCGATCGAGCTGGAACGATGAGACCCGCGGGCCCCAGGGACGAGCTCAGCGGAAGGCGGAGCCGAGCACAGGACGAGGATTCTGGTCCACGACCTGAGTGATCGCGTCGGACGCGCAAAGCGCGGCCGTGCGGAGGCGACAACACACCGATGAGCCATCCATGAGGTCCGCGATTGGCGGAGAGGGAGGGATTCGAACCCTCGGTGCTTTCGCACACCGCTTTTCGAGAGCGGCACCATCAACCACTCGGACACCTCTCCGCCGGGAGGATATCGCAGGGGCTGTGATGCGAGCCACGGCGGCCCCTCGCAAGGGCGAAACCGCTGCCAGCCACCTGCCGAGGACAGGGGCCAACGCCCGTCAGCGGGCTGAAGCCGCGTACAGCTCCTCGACCTCGTCGCGCCGGATACCGCTGACGACCTTGACCCGGCGAGTGAGCGCGGGGTGCTCGGCGAGCTGGAGCATCGTGCCCGCTGCACCATCGGTGCGGTTCGGGACGGAGTAGACGAGCGCCTCGACGTCCGAGGCGAGCAGCGCGCCGACGCACATCGGGCAGGGCTCCATCGTGCAGAACATCGTCACATCGCGAAGGCGGTCCTTGCCGACCCGCCGGGCCGCCTCGCGCAGCGCGACGATCACCGCGTGCGCCGTCGGATCGTCCATTTCGCGCACCCGGTCGTGGCCCCGCGCCACCATCGCCTCGTCGAGCACCGCGACCGCGGCATGGGGTCGCTCGCCCCGCGCGACGGCGGATCTTGCCTCGGCCAGGGCCTCGCCCATGTACAGCTCGTAGTTCACGGGCCGGATCATACGCGCCGTCTGGCTACCATCGGACCGATGACCGGGCCGAAGCGCATCGGGGTCCTGACCGGCGGCGGCGACGTCCCGGGCCTCAACTCCGTGATCAAGAGCGTGACCTACCGCGCGACCGAGCTCGGGATCGAGGTCTACGGAATCCGCCGCGGCTGGGAGGGCCTGACGCATGCCCAGCCCGGCGAGACGCTCGACGCCGAGTACGTCCGACCACTGGACAGGCGAAGCACCCGAACGATCGATCGAACCGGCGGCACGGTCCTCCACACCTCGCGAACGAACCCGGCCCGGATGCGCGCGACGTCCCTGCCGGCGTGGCTCTCGCCTGAGCAGGCGGCGCAGTATCGGACCTCCGACGACCGCTACGACCTGACGCCGGTCGTGCTCGAACACCTGGAGATGCTCGGCATCGAGGCCCTCGTGCCGATCGGGGGCGACGACACGCTGTCGTTCGCGCGCGTCCTCGTCGACCGGGGCGTGCCGCTCGTGGCAATCCCCAAGACGATGGACAACGACGTCCCGGGGACGGAGTACTGCATCGGCTTCTCGTCCGCGATCACCCGCGCCAAGGAGCTGATCGACCGTCAGCGCACGACGCTTGGCAGCCACGAGCGGATCGGGGTCTTCCGGATCTTCGGTCGCGACGCCGGGTTCTCGGCGCTGTTCGCGGCCTACGTGACCTCGGCTCGCTGCGTCCTGCCGGAGGCACCCTACGACGTCGACGCGCTGGCGGCGCTGCTCGCCGAAGACCATCGACTGAGCCCGAGCCACTACGCGATCGTCGTCGCCGCCGAGGGTGCGGTCTGGGCCGGCGCCAATCTCGATGAGATCGGCGAGGCCGATGCCTTCGGCCATCGCCACAAGGCCGACGTCGGCGAGGCGCTCGCCGCGGAGCTCACGCGCCGGACCGGCATCGAATCACTGGCGATCGAGCTGACCTACGATCTCCGCAGCGGCCAGCCAGACGCCCTCGACCAGATCGTCGCGACGACGTTTGCGAACGTGGCCATGGATCTGCTGGCCGCGGGCAAGTTCGGGCGGATGGTCGCGATCAGGGACGGCAAGTACGCGGAGACCGCCCTGCCCGCGGCGGGCACGCCGGCCCGTCGGGTCGATGTCGCGGCGATGTACAACGCCGAACGCTTCCGGCCTCGCTACGACGGGCGGATCGGCCGGCCGCTGTTGCTCGTGGGCGACCTGCGGGACGGCTAGCCGGGCTAGCTTTCGAGGCCCGAGAGGGCCCGGATCGAGCGCGCGACCGCCGACATGTCGTCGTCGGCGTGGCCCTGGCCCATCAGTCCGGCCTCGAGCGCCTCGCACAGCGCGCTGACCGGCAACGACGCGCCGGATTCGCGGGCCAGCTCGAGCGCGATGCCGAGGTCCTTGCGATGGAGCGCCACCTTGAACCCCAGCGGGTAGTCGTTGGCAAGCATCCGGCCGCTGCGATTCGCCAGGACCCACGACTGGGCCGCGCCGCCCGAGAGCGCTCCTACGAGCTGCTCGACATCGAGGCCGGCCTTCAGCGCCAGCACGATGCCCTCGGCCACGCCGAGGTACGTGCCGGCCAGGATCACCTGGTTGACGGCCTTCGCGGCCTGCCCGGAACCGATCGGTCCTACGTGGGTGATCGTCGTCCCGAGGCTCTCGAGGACGGGACGTGCCCGCTCGAGATCGCCCGCCTCGCCGCCGATGAAGATCGACAGGGTGCCCTTCTTCGCCCCCTCGCTGCCGCCCGACACCGGCCCGTCGAGCATGGCCACGCCGCGTTCGGCCATTCGTTCGGCGAAGCCCCGGGTCGCGGACGGCGAGATGGTCGACATGTCGACGACGAGGCTGCCGCTCGCCGCACCCTCGGCGACGCCATCGGTACCGAAGAGGACCGCCTCGACGTCGGGTGTGTCGGAGACGATCGTGATCACGATATCGCTCGCGGCGGCGACCGCTGCCGGGCTCTCGCGGAGGTGGACGCCGAGCTTCTCGAGATCGCCGGCGCGGCCAGGTGTCCGGTTCCAGGCGCTGACCTCGAACCCAGCCCGGCGGGCGTTCGCGGCCATCGCGCCGCCCATCGTCCCAAGGCCCACGAACCCCACACGCACGGCGTCCTCCTCTTCTCGCTCGAATGGTCGATCGTACGCGGCGGCGCGAATCGATTCTCCCGCGCAGGATCGTGTCGATTCGGCGACCGCTCGTTCGTTGATGTGCTGATGGCGGCCGACCGGCCGGCCGAAGGACCCAGGAGGATCACCACGTGGGCAACAGGATCGTGCATGCCGAGGTCGTGGGCAAGGATGGCCCGGCACTCCATCGCTTCTATGGCCAGCTGTTCGGCTGGAAGCAGAACACCGACCTGCCGGGCGGCTACGCGATGACCGACGCGGCCGATTCGGGCATCGTGCTCGGCACGGGCCCGGCACCCGACGGCGGCGCGGGCTGGGTGACGTTCTACATCACCGTCCCGAACATCGACGAGACGCTTGCCAAGGCCGAGTCGCTCGGCGGCAAGACTGTGATGCCCAAGTTCAGCCCCGCACCCGAGACGTTCCTGGCGATGGTCGCCGATCCCGAAGGCCACATCGTCGGTCTGAGCGAGGGCGCCTGACGCCGCGAACCTTCAACGAGCTGCCCGGAGCGCTCCTCTCGGCCGGGCCGGGGGGAGCGTTGCCGCGTGCCCGGCGATGCATCGCCTGCTACAGCGCCACCGCCCCCGCAAGGTAGGCTGCCCCCGTAGCGGAGACCACGATGACAACGCCTGCTCAACCTCCCCGCGCGTCCGGACCGACCGGCGCTGCCGGCGCGGCCGGCCCCACCGGCGCCGGACCACTCTCGACCCTTGTTTGCGCGAATTGCGGAAAGCCCAACCGCATCCGCCCGAGCGCACGCGGCGCCCCGCATTGCGGTAACTGCGGCAAGCCGCTGGCGTGGGTCGTCGACGCGAACGAGTCGACGTTCGAGGTCGAAGCCAAAGCCCAGCCGACCGTCGTGATCGACCTCTGGGCGCCGTGGTGCGGGCCATGCAGGTTCGTGTCTCCGATCCTCGATGAGCTCGCCCACGAGTTCCCGGGTCGATTGAAGGTCATCAAGGTCAACGTCGACGAGAACCAGGGGCTCGCCCGCCGGTTCGATGCGATGAGCATCCCAACCCTGGTCGTCCTGCGCGACGGCAACGTCGTCAACCGGATCGTGGGAGCCCTGCCGAAGCCCCAGCTCGCAGCGCAGATCGCGCCGCACCTCAAGCCACCGAAAACGCAGTTCAAGACCGCGAACTGACTCGGTTGATGAGGCCCGCCGGCTCGGCGGGCCTCATCGAGTTCAGGCTTGGCGCCCTGCTACGCTGCCGCGCCGTGACCTCACGCTGGTGGACGCGGCTCCTCCTCGCCGCGCCGGCGATCGTGGTCCTCGTCGCCTGCGCGTTCACGCCCGCGAGCGAGCTGCACTCGAACCAGGGCGACGTCGGCCTGTATCTCGAGAAGGCTCGAGCTTTCGCCGCGGGCCAGATCCCGTACCGCGACTTCCCGTTCGAATACCCGCCCCTCGCTCTCGTCCCGATGGTCGTCCCCTACCTCGTCTGGCCCTTCCGCCCGGTGTCGCTGGAGGACTACCGCTGGCTGTTCGTCGGCTTCGAAGCTGTGCTCATGCTGGTTCTCGCGGTCGTGCTCGCGCGCGTGGTCCGCCTCGGTGCCTTGGGCAGCCTCGCCGGGACGGATGCCGACGCCGGCGCAGGCGGCCGGACCGACGACGACGGGCCGGTTCGCTCGATGGCGTTCCGGCTCATCGTGGTCACCGCTGGAGCGGCCCTCGCCATCGCCTTCCGCTTCGACCTGTTCCCCGCCGTGCTCGTGACGGTCGCGCTATGGGCCGCGCTCGCGGGGCGGCCTGCTGCCGCCGGCGTCACGGTCGGCCTTGGGGTGCTCGCCAAGCTCTATCCGCTCGCCCTGGTGCCAGCCCTCGCGATCCCATCGCTGGTGCGGCTCGACCTCCCGCGCCTCGTTCGCTACGGGCTGGCCGCAGGACTGACCATCTTGGTCGTGTTGGCGGCGGTCGTGATCCTCGCGGGGCAAGCCACCTTCGCATTCCTGCGGTACCAGGCCGAGCGCGGGCTCGAGATCGAGTCGATCGGAGGCGGGCTGGCCGTGCTCGTCGGGCTGCTCACGGGTCGGCCGCCGGGCGAGTCGTATGGCTTCAGCGACGTGGAGGTCACGGGGCCGTTCGCCGCAGCCTGGCTGGCGGCGCTGCCCGTCGCGACGGCCCTCGGATTCGGGCTCCTGGCCTGGCTCGGCTGGCGGCGAATCCGCCTGGGGCCGATCGCGCCGGCCACCGTGGTGACGTTCGCCGGAGCATCGGTGCTGATGCTGCTGGCGACGAGCAAGGTGTTCTCGATCCAGTACGTCGTGTGGATCGTGCCATTCGCCGCCCTGCTGACCGGACGCAGGTTCTGGCTGGCAGCGCTGATGATGGCGCTGACGATGCCGATCCATCCGATGCTGTTCGGCGATCTTGTTCGTCAGGAGACGCTGCCGATCCTCGGCCTCAACCTGCGCAACGCGCTGCTGGTCGGGCTGCTGGGCTGGATGCTGCGCGACCTGGCTCGCCGGGATCCGGTGGCGAGTAAACCCGGATCCACCGATGAGGCGCGGCTGACGACCCGCTGAACCGACAAATCAGGTGCCCATCTGAATGGGAAGATGGCGTTGAGAAACGACCCATCAAGCCCGACAGAGGAGCACCTGATTGATGCGATCTTCGCACAGCCT
>JBBQFS010000102.1:0-8035 GCA_038322255.1 Candidatus Limnocylindrales bacterium
ACGCTCGCGGCCTCCAGCGTCCTGCCGCCCGAACGCCTCTACCCGATCCTGGGGGTGGCATCGGGCGGACTCGTCATCGCCATCGGCGCATCGCTGCTGTGGTCACGCCTCAGGGCCATCGGCCTGCGCGGGCGCACCAAGGCGCACGCGGACGACCACGCCCCCGACCAGGCGCACGCCCACAACCACCACGACGGTCACGACGACGGACACGGGCACGACACCCGCACCCGCACACGCACGCCCCGACCGACACGGCCATCTCGTGGCGCAGCCTCATCGCGCTCGGGCTGTCCGGCGGGCTGGTGCCTTCGGCATCGGCCCTGATCCTCCTGCTGGGTTCGATCGCTGCAGGACGGGTGGCCTACGGGCTGGTCCTCGTGCTGGGCTTCGGGCTGGGGATAGCGGTCGTGCTCGCCGGGATCGGCTTGCTGATCGTCAACGCTCGCCGGCTCGTCGAGCGGCGGCCGTCGGTCGACGCGTTCCAACGCATCGTCGTGCCCGTCCAGCTCGCGACGGCGTCGCTGGTCGTGGTGCTCGGGATCGTACTGACCGGCCAGGCGTTGACGCAGGTCCTCTAGCTCGCAGGTCCTCTAGGTCAGAAGATCGAGAGCCCGGCCTCGATAACCTCGGGCGCCACGACATGGAGAGCGCGCGAGGAGTCGACGACGCGGAAGCGCCCCGGCTCGTCGCGAGCGAGCTCGAGGAAACCCGCCCGGACGCGCTCGTGGAACGCCAGGTCGAAGGCCGATTCGAACCGGTTGCGCGAGGCGTCGGACTTCCGTCCGAGCCCGATCTCGGGCGGCACGTCGAGCAGGATCGTCAGGTCGGGGGCGAGGCCGGCGGTCGCGACGGCTTGGATCGCGCGGAGCTCGTCGATCGGGAGCCCGGCCCCGTAGCCCTGGTAGGCCAGCGTTGAGTCCGCGAACCGAGCACACACGACGACGTCGCCGCGCTCGAGCACCGGACGGATGACCTCGGTGACGAGCTGAGCCCGCGCGGCGTTGAAGAGCAACGCGTCAGCCCGCGGATCGACGCGCGCCTGACCGTCCGCGCCATGCTCGAGGAGGATCGCCCGCAGCCGCTCACCGAGGCGTGTCCCGCCTGGCTCCCGGGTCGACACCACCACGCGGCCCTGTCGCTCGAGCGCCTCGACCAGCCGCCTCGCCAGGACCGTCTTGCCGCCCCCCTCGGGCCCCTCCAGCGTGATGAACCTCCCTCGCATAGGGCGAGTGTATTCACGGAGGGGTGCGTGACTCGGCGACCGACCCTCCGAGGACCGAGGCGACGCCCCTGCGAGCCATCGGTCGGAGGACGCCGCCTCTGCTACGCTCCCGACCCCGAATGCGAGACCTCACTGACCGCGCCCTCGATACCGCGGCAAAGCTCGGCGCGAGCTATGCCGACGTACGGGTGATTCGCCGGCGAGACGAGTCGATCGCGGTCAGGAGCGGTCGCGTCGAGGGCGTCGCGATGGGCGAGAGCGACGGCTTCGGGGTTCGCGTCCTGGTCGATGGCGCGTGGGGCTTCGCCGCGTCGGACACCCTCGAGCTCCCGGAGGCGGATCGCGTCGGCGCACTCGCGGTCAGGATCGCCAAGGCGTCGTCGACCGCGCTCCGCCGACCGGTCGAGCTCGACGGTCGGGCGCCCGCCACCGGCACCTTCGAGACGCCCGTCGCCGAGGACCCGTTCAAGATCCCGCTGGAGCGAAAGATCTCCGACCTCGTTGAAGCCGATCGCGCCGTCGGGACCGTCAAGGGCGTCACGTTCACCGAAGCGATGTACGCAGGCCACCGGGAATGGAAGACGTTCGCGTCGACCGACGGCAGCTTCACCGAGCAGGTCGTCACCCAGGTCGGGACGGCCATCGAGGCGAACGCCATCGAGGGCGACGAGCACCAGCGGCGGAGCTATCCCGACGCCGGCGGCGGCTACCAGGCCGGCGGCTACGAGTACGTCCGCAAGCTCGACCTTCTCGGCCACGCCGGCCGGATCGCCGAGGAGGCCGTCGCCTTGCTCACGGCGCCGCAGTGCCCACCCGGCATCCGCACGATCGTCCTCGATCCCTCCCAGCTCTACATGCAGGTCCACGAGAGCTGCGGTCACCCGAGCGAGCTCGACCGCGTGTTCGGTACCGAGGCGTCGTACGCGGGCACGAGCTTCCTGACGCCCGACAAGCTCGAGGAGGGCTTCCAGTACGGCTCGGAGCTGGTGACGATCGTGGCCGACGCCACCGCCCCGGGCGGCCTGGGCACGTTCGGCTGGGATGACGAGGGCGTGGCTGCCCAGGCCGTGCCGCTCGTCCAGAACGGCCGCTTCGTGGGCTACCTCTCGTCCCGCGAGACCGCGCCCCGCGTCGGGCGCCAGTCGGGCGGGGCGATGCGCGCCGATGGCTGGAACCGGATCCCGCTCATCCGAATGACCAATGTCAACATGCTGCCCGTGCCCGGGATGAGCCTCGACGAGATCGTCGCCGACACCGATGACGGGCTGTATCTCGCGAACAACCGCAGCTGGTCGATCGACGACCGGCGCCTGAACTTCCAGTTCGCGACTGAGGTCGCCTACGAGATCAAGGGCGGGAAGAAGGGCCGGCTCTTCAAGAACCCGACGTATACCGGCATCACCTACGAGTTCTGGCGATCGTGCGACGCGGTCGGCGACGACAGCAGCTTCGTGATGCTGGGTACGCCCAACTGCGGCAAGGGCGAGCCCTCGCAGTCGGCGCGGGTCGGGCATGCCGTGCCTGGCGCTCGCTTCCGCAATGTCCAGGTGGGAGTCGGCAAGTGGTGAGCCAGCACGGCGGGCCGGGCGACGCCCACGGCGCCGGCCGTCGCATCGTCAACGTGGACGACCCCCAGGCCGCCCTCTCGCTGGCCGAGGAGGTCCTTAACCGCGCGCTGCGAATCGGCGCGACCGAGGCCGAGGTGCTGGTGATGGCCGGCGACTCGGCGCTCACCCGATTTGCCAACAGCGAGATTCACCAGAACGTCGCCGAGCGCAGCCTGACCGTCAACCTGCGCCACGTCGTCGGGCGGCGCATCGCCGTGGTCTCCACCGGCAAGGTCGATTCGGACGGCCTGCGATCGCTCGTCCACCGCGCGGCCTCGATCGCCCGGAGCTGCGAGGAGCTCGAGGACTGGGCGGGGCTGCCGGCGCCGATGTCGAAGAGCGGCGCCCTCGCCGGCGGGCCGGCCATGGCCTGGGCGAACGGCACGGCGAACGCGACTCCTGAGTTCCGCGCCGATGGCGTGCGCCAGGTCATCGCCGCGGCGGACGCCGCCGGCGTCATCGCCTATGGCTCGTTCTCGACCGAGGCCGAGGCGGTGGCGGTCGCGAACTCCGCGGGCATCCGATCGGCCGAGAGCCGGACCTCGTCGCAGCTCCTGACGGTCCACATGTCACCCGACGGGGGCACCGGCTACGCCGAGGACTTGAGCATGGACGCGACCACGATCGACGCTGCGGCAATCGGGCGAGAAGCGGCCGCCAAGGCTCGCGCCGGCGACAACGCCGTCACCGTCCCCGCGGGTGACTACCCGGTCGTCCTCGAGGAGTACGCGGTCGTCGACATCACCGACATGCTGGGCTATCTCGGGTTCTCAGCCCTGGCCGTCCAGGAGGAGCGCTCCTTCGTCGAGCGTGGGCGGCGCATCGGCTCCGAGCTCGTGACCATCGTCGACGACGGCGCGGACCGGAACGGCCTGCCGGCGGCGTTCGACTACGAGGGCGTGCCGAAGCAGCGCGTTCCGCTCGTCGAGGCGGGGGTCTGCCGCGAAGTGGTGTTCGACTCGCAGACCGCGGCGCGTGCAGGGCGAACCTCGACCGGTCACGGCCTGCCGGCCCCCAACCCCTGGGGCCCATTCCCGCTCAACGCGGTCATGGCCGCCGGGTCGACGCCGCGCGACGAGCTGATCGGAGGGCTGGACCGGGGCCTCCTCGTCACCCGCTTCCACTACACGAACGTCGTCCACCCCAAGCTGGCGATCATCACCGGCATGACCCGCGACGGCACGTTCCTGGTCGAGGGCGGCAAGATCGTCGGGCCGGTACGGAATCTGCGCTTCACCCAGTCATACCTCGATGCCCTGGCGGGCGTGAATGCTGTGAGCAGCACGCGCAAGACGATCAAGGGGTTTCTGGGCGCCGCCGTCGTGCCGGCGCTGCGCATCGACGCCTGGACCTTCACGGGCGTCACCGAGCACTGACGGGGACGCTCGGCTCGGTCGCGCTCGTCGCGGCGTCCCCCGCGCGGGCCAGCCGCCCGTACCCTCAGAGGCGATGACCATTCGGGGGCGGCTCGCACGAGCCTTCGACGCTGCCGAGCAGCGCCGGATCAAGCGCCTGTGGGTGCGCCATTCGATCGCCGAGGATCGGCGCGACATCGACGGATTGATCGCGACCCTCGCCCCCGAGTGCCTCTACGAGCTGGTCGGGACCGGACTGCGCTGGAGCGGCCACGAGGGCGCGCGAGCCTTCTACACGGAGCTATTCGCCGCGTTTCCCGACAACCGGTTCACGCTGACGGACATCGTCATCGGGCCGCAGGGCGTGTTCGAGGCGGTCGTCCTGGAGGCCACGCACGTCGGGCCGTTCGCCGGGCTCCCGCCGACCGGCCGGCACGTACGCCTCGAGCTGGCCATCCTGTTCCCGTGGGATCCGGAGAGCCGGCGATTCACCGGAGAGCAGATCTTCATCGACCGTGCCGCGCTCGCGGCTTTGGATCAAGAGAGCTGACGCAGGAGGTTGGGCGATGGAGACATCCGTGACCCGGGCCCTCGGTATCGAGCAGCCGATCGTGCAGGCGCCGATCGGCGGGCTCTCCAATCCGCGACTCGCCGCGGCGGTGTCGAACGCCGGCGGGCTCGGCATGATCGCACAGACCTGGATGTCGCTCGAGCAGATCCGCGAATCGATCCGCGCCACGCAGGCCCTGACTCCGCGGCCGTTCGGGATCAACCTGATCATCGACGAGCCGCAGGATGAACGGGTCGCCGTCGTCATGGCAGCCGGCATCAAGGTGATCTCATTCTTCTGGGGCGATCCCAAGCCGTACCTGGCGGCCGTGCATGCGGCCGGCGCGATCGCGCTGCTCACGGTCGGGAGCGCGGTCGAGGCGCGGGCCGCCGTCGAGGCCGGCGTGGACGTGATCGTCGCCCAGGGTTGGGAGGCCGGCGGGCATGTCTGGGGCGAGGTTTCGACCCTCGCCCTCGTGCCGGCGGTGGTCGATGCGGTCGGGCCGACACCCGTGATCGCCGCAGGCGGGATCACCGACGGGCGGGGCCTCGCCGCCGTCCTCGCGCTCGGCGCCGGTGCGGCCTGGATGGGCACCCGCTTCGTGGCAAGCGAGGAGGCCTTAACCCATCCGGACTACGTCGCGCGGGTCCTCGAGTCGGCGGAAACCGGGACATTCCACTCGAGCCTGTTCGACATCGGTTGGCCCGACGCCCCGCATCGGGTGCTTCGCAACGCGACGGTCGAGGCTTGGCTCGCAGCCGGCCGGCCGGCGTCGGGGCAGCGGCCCGGCGAGGGCGAGGTCCTCGCCACTCGAGCCGACGGCAGCGAGATCGTCCGCTACTCGTCGGTCTCGGCGGCGGTCGGCACGACGGGCGACGTCCACGACCTGTCGCTCTGGGCGGGCCAGGGCGTCGGGCTCGTCACCGAGGTGCTCCCGGCCGGGAAGATCGTGCGCCGCACGGTCAGCGAAGCGGAGGCAATCCTGGCGAGGCTTGCCGGCTAAGGCTGGTAGGCGGCTTCGCCATGGACCGCCAGGTCGAGCCCGACCTCCTCTTCGTGCGCCGGCACGCGCAGGCCCAGGACGAATTCGACGACCTTGATGATCCCGAACGTCGCGACCGCGGCATACGCGACGACCGCGCCGACCGCGATCGCCTGCGTGACGAGCTGCCCGGCGTTGCCGTCGATCAGGCCCGGATAGGCATTGATCGCGGTCGTCGCGAAGACGCCGGTCGCGAGGGCTCCGAAGGTTCCCCCGACCCCGTGCACCGCGAAGACGTCGAGCGCGTCGTCGATCCGGAGTCGTTCTCGCAGGAGCGTCGCGCTGTAGCACAGGACGCCCACGACCAGGCCGATCACGATCGCCCCGCCGGCGGTGACGAAGCCGGAGGCGGGCGTGACCGCGACGAGCCCCGCCACCGCACCGCAGGCGGCGCCGAGGACACTCACCTTGCGACGATGGAAGTAGCTCGCGAGGACCCAGCTGATGGTCCCAGCCGCCGCCGCGATATTCGTGACGACGAGCGCGTTCGCGGCAAGGCCCCCGGCCGTCAGGGCGGATCCGGCGTTGAACCCGAACCAGCCGAACCAGAGGAGGCCGGCACCGAGGACGGTCATCGGGATGTCGTGCGGCTCGATCCGGCTGCCATTGCCGGCGCGCCGGCCGATGGCGAGGGCGGCGACGAGGGCGGCGACGCCGGATGAGGCATGGACGACGGTGCCGCCGGCGAAGTCGAGCGCACCGAGCTTGAAGAGCCAGCCGTCGGTCGCCCAGACCCAATGCGCGATCGGTGAGTAGACCAGGACGGACCAGAGCCCGGTGAAGATCACGAAGCTCGCGAATCTCTTCCGCTCGGCGAAGGCGCCGCTGATCAGCGCCGGCGTGATCGCCGCGAACATCGTCTGGAAGCCCGCGAACAGGACGAACGGGATGGTCGGACCGTAGGTCGGATTGGGCTCGAGGCCGACGTTGGCGAAGCCGATGTAGTCCGCGCCGCCAAGGAGGCCCAGGCCATTGATGTCGGTACCGAACGCAAGCGAGAGCCCGACGAGCACCCACAACACGCTCACGATGGCCAGCCCGAAGAAGCTGTGCATGATCGTCGACAGGACGTTCTTGCGGCGGACGAGCCCGCCATAGAACAGGGCCAGCGCCGGCAGCATGATCATCACCAATGCGGTGGCGATGAGCATCCAGGCTGTGTCTCCCCCGCTGATTGCCGGTACCCGATCTTCCCTCCTCTGGCGCCAACTTGTGCACTAGGACTTGGTATTCCCGCGGCATGCCGGAGTATGCGGGACCAGGAGCCCGGCAACGCCTGAGTCACGCCGCATCTAGGGCTCGCGACTAGTGCATTTGGCACATAACCTCTGCCATCGCGGTCGCCGAGGGGTCGCGAGCCAGGCCGAGTTGGCGTCAGCGGCGCCGCCAGAGGCGGCGTGGCGTCAGCGCCAGGGGCTCTTCGCCGGGTCCGGGTACAAGCGGACGCGCCGGTAGGGCTCGCGGCCACGGGAGCGAGAGACGAGATTGGCCCGCTCCGCCATCTGATGCTGGAGCCGCCGGATGTAGGCGTTCTGTGGCGACAGCTCGACCGCTTCGGCCTGGTTGATGACGAGCCCGATGGCCTCCTCGGTCTCGCGCAGCGCCGCGTCCCGGGGGTCGATCTCGAGCGCGAAGATCGAGGTCAGCGAGGACTGCATCTGGGGGATCGTGTTGGTCTTGAGGACGTAGATCGGCATGGCCCGCTCCTCGGCCTCGCGAACCATCGGCGTCTTTTGCTTGTACTCGCTGCGGATCGTCATCACGACGTCGGCGTCGTCGACGTCACGGGCGATGATGACCGGCAGCTGGAGCTCCCGGATCGCCTGCTCGAGCCGCTTCCTGCTGACGCCCTGGGGCAGGACCCGGAGCGTCGGCAGCGCTTCTGCCTCGAGGACCCGAATCGCAGGCCCCGCCTCGTCAGTCGTGGCCTCGATGGCGGGGTCCATCAGGGCTTCGTCGTCCGCGTCCAGGTCGGCCGCGTTGACGGGGCCGGTCCCCTCCTCCGCCTTGAGCGTCGAGATGGCCTTGGTGGCCGACTCGCGCCACTCGCGCTGGCGCGTCAGCTCCCGCGCGACTTTTGCGCGCGGCTCGGGCGCCGGCGCGGTTCCGCGCTCGAGAGGCCCGCGATCGGCGATCTCGCCGGCGACGAACGGCGCCTCGGGACGCGCCGCGCTGCTGGGCGCTCCGACGGCGGCAAGCGATCCCGACGGCGACCGTCCGGGGCGCCACGAGCCTGACGCGCCGGGCCGGAAGCCC